>CAMQHB010000046.1:0-15729 GCA_947001545.1 uncultured Collinsella sp. | reverse complement strand
CTACCGGGAGTAGCCCCGACGGTTGACAAAACTATAGGAACACCCAATGACTAGGCCGCTTGCCTGCGATTTTTGACCGTTGGGCGGGCTTGCCGCCCTTGTCGCAAAAACGTTTTTGCATATCGGGTACAACGGGCTTTACGTGAGTAAAGTGCGCGCCGCGTCCACGTGTCGCGTTTTTAAAGGAGGCCCCATGCCTGGTGTTACCCCTGCAGAAGTTTTGTCCAACTTTGGTATTACACTCGTTGAAGATCCCGCCGAGAATCAACCCCGTCTGCTGGTCGATCTACCCGCCGCGGAGCTCGTCGAGCACGCCATCCGCCGCGAAGAAGGCCGCATGGCATCCAACGGCGCGCTGGTGATCGAGACGGGGGGGCGCACTGGTCGTTCGCCCAACGATCGTTTTATCGTTGACACCCCCGATGTTCACGACAAGATTGCCTGGGGCGCCGTCAACCGCCCGCTGTCCGTCGAAAGCTACGAGGTCATCAAAGCCGGCATCGTCGACTATCTCAACGAGCGCGATGTGTTCGTCACCCGCGGCATGGCCGGCGCCGACCGCAACCACACGCGCCGTCTGCTCGTCGCCTGCGAGCGTGCCAGCCAGGCGCTCTTTATTAAGCAGATGCTCGCCCGCCCGCTCGCTCGCGAAATCGCGCGCACCGGCGAGCCGGACTTCTGCGTCCTTGCCGCGCCAGGTTACCAGTGTGACCCCGCCATCAAGGGCCTCAACTCCAGCGCCGCGGTGGTCATCAACTTCCAGGAGCGCGTGATTCTGGTCGCGGGCACCGGCTACTCCGGTGAGATCAAAAAGTCCATCTTCAGCGTTATGAATTACCTGCTGCCCGTCGAGGATGACGTACTGCCCATGCATTGCTCGGCCAGCATGGATCCCGTCACGCACGAGACCGCGGTGTTCTTTGGCCTGTCGGGCACCGGCAAGACCACGCTTTCGGCCAACCCCACGCGCCTGCTGATCGGCGACGACGAGCACGGCTGGTCCGATATGGGCATCTTTAACGTCGAGGGCGGCTGCTACGCCAAGTGTGAGGGCCTGGACGCGTTCCACGAGCCCGAGATCTTCAATGCCGTTCGCTTTGGCGCCATCTGTGAAAACGTGGTGCTCGATGAGAATCGCAAGCCCAACTACGACGACGTCTCGATCACGCACAATACGCGCGTGGCCTACCCCGTCGAGCATATCCCCAACGCGTGGACCAAGGGCATGGGCACCACCCCGAGCGTCGTGCTGTTTTTGACCTGCGACGCCTTTGGCGTGTTGCCGCCCATCTCGCGCCTGACGGCCGATGCCGCCATGTACCACTTTGTGACGGGCTTTACGGCCAAGATCCCCGGCACCGAGGTCGGCGTTACCGAGCCCACGCCCACGTTCTCCTCGCTGTTTGGCGAGCCGTTTATGCCGCTCGATCCCATGGTCTACGCCAAGATGCTCGGTGAGCGTATCGCCGACGGTCGCACGCGCGTCTATCTGGTCAATACCGGCTGGATCGGCGGCGGCTACGGCGTGGGCCATCGCATCGAGCTGGCCTACACGCGCTCACTGGTCGCTCGCGCCCTCGACGGTACCATCGAGGACAGCGAGTTTGTGCACGACGATATCTTTAATGTTGACATTCCCACTACGTGCCACGGTGTGCCCGACGGCATCCTGGTGCCGCGCCAGTACTGGCAGAGCACCGCGCGCTACGACGAGGCAGCGCACAACCTGGCCGTGATGTTCGAGGAGAACTTCGAGAAGAAGTACTCGCATCTGCCCGAGTCCGTAAAGGCCGCCGGCCCGCACGCTCAGGTGCCCGCCGAGGCCCGTCATCGCGGCCGCGGCCTGCTGGGACTCCGCCACTAGCGTCGCCTCAGACCCAAAACCACCACAAAGGGGACAGGCACCTTTGTGGTGGTTTTGCTCGCGCGGAAGACTCGGGTTACAATACGCCTGACATATCGTCCCCTTCTCCGGATGGGGACAGCGTAAGCGCTCTTGTGGCGGCACCGTAGGACTTTGAAGGTGGCCGCTGTGAGGGCGCTTTTTGTTTGGGCGCCCGTATTGGCGCGAATCGTGAAGGGAGCACGTATGAAGAGTTTCGTTGCCGAGAATTCGTTTTGGGAGCTGTTTCCACTGGCGGCGGTCGGCGTCGTGGTCGTAAAGGGCATGAAGCCCGCGGCTCAGATTTCCCAGGAGGACGTGGATGCGATTGCCGCACTGCTTGACCGCGCCAACATCGATGCAGAGCGCCACCTGACGAGTGATACCATCAGCGAGAATGCGCCGGTTAAGGCATGGCGCGAGGCCTATCGTCTGTTCAAGACCAAGAAGGGCGCGCGTTGCTCGATCGAGAACCTGCTCAAGCGCGTGCTCAAAGGCAAGCCGGTCGGCCACATCACGCCGGCGGTGGATATCTACAACACGATTTCGTTGACTTATGCGCTGCCCGTTGGCGGTGAGGACTTGCATGCTATTGAAGGAAGTCTGCGCCTGGCGGTGACTGACGGCGGCGACGCGTTCTTGCCACTTGGCGAGGAGGCGGATGATCCGACGCTGCCCGGTGAGCTTGCCTATATCGATGATGCGGGCGCCGTGTGCCGTTGCTGGAACTGGCGCGATGGCGTTCGTACGGCGCTGTCCGACGATTCGGCCGACGCATTTCTGGCGATTGAGTGCGTGGAGCCCGAGCGGATGGGGGATTGCCAGGCCGCCATCGATCGCTTGGCCGAGCTGCTTGAGCGCTATCTGGGAGCGACGGTTGTCGTTAAGACGCTTGTAACCCGCGACAATCCCTGCGTGGAGCTGTAGCGGCGCCTAGAATCCATTGATGTTCCAAACCACCACAAAGGTGCCCGTCCCCTTTGTGGTGGTTTTTATGTTGATGGGTTAACAATTGGGATATTTGGGTACGGGGGTTCGGACATGCGGCTAAGATGTTTACCCGTTAGCATCATGTAAGCGAAAGGTGGTCGTCACCATGCAGTGGAACGACGAGACACGTTTTGAGGACTTTGTCGGACTGATCAGCGGCCTCTACAAGGAGATTCAGCGCATCAAGACGTCCGAAGGTGCAAGGCTGGGCCTCAAGGGCTCCGACGTCATGTGCCTGTACTATCTTGAGCGCAGCAAGGACGGCCTGACTGGCGCCGACCTCGCTCGCATGGCAGGCGTGACCCGCGCCGCCGTCTCGCGCACGCTCGCGCATCTGGAGGAGGGCGGCTACGTCGAGGTCGATGATTCGGGCGATGCCGCCGTTAAGTATCGTGCTCCGGTGCGCCTGACCGCTCTGGGCGGCGAGAGTATGAGCGAGGCGGACCGCATCATTCGCGAGGTGCTCGATACCACCGGTAAGGCTATGGGTGTGGAGCAGCGCGAGCAGATGTATGCGTCGCTACGCACGATTCTCAACACCCTGCGCGAGATCTAAGGCCGCCAAGGCATTTGCTTCCAATTAACAACTGCATAGTCCCGTTTGAGTGCGTATGCCGTGCCGGGGCATTGCTGTCAAAATTCCCCGCGAGAGGTCCGCGAAAGAAAGGATTCGCTATGTCCATTCGTATTATTACCGATTCCGCGAGCGATATGTCGCCGGCTGAGCACCCCGCTCTGCGTGTTCTGCCGCTGTCCGTCACCTTTGGCACCGATGTGTACATGGATGGCGTCGACATCGATCACCAGCGCTTTTACGAGATGCTCGTGGAGCGCGATGAGCTGCCCAAGACCGGCCAGGTCAACCCGTACGCGTTTTCGCAGGCTATTGCCGAGGCGCGTGATGCCGGCGATGAGGCTGTGATTATTACCGTGGGCGCTAAGCTTTCGGGCACCAATCAGAGTGCCCGTACCGCACTTGCCGAGGCGCCGGGCGGCGACGTGTACGTGGTGGATAGCAACAACGTCACTCTGGGTGAGCGTGTCCTGGTCGAGTATGCCCTGCGCCTGGTGGACGAGGGCCGTAGTGCGGCCCAAATCGCGGCGGCCGTCGAGGCCGTCCGTGACCGCGTGGTCGTCATCGGCCTGCTCGAGACGCTGGAGTACCTGGTTCGCGGCGGTCGTCTATCTGCTGCGGCCGGCGCCGTGGGCACGCTGCTCAACGTGAAGCCCGTGGTGGCTGTCGAGGACGGCCTTATCGTGCAGTTGGGCAAGGCGCGCGGTTCCAAGAACGGCCGCAACCTGCTCAACCAAAAGGTCGAAAAGTCAGGCGGCATCGACTTTTCCATGCCGCTGGCGCTGGGCTATACGGGCCTTTCGGATGCGGTGCTCAAGAAGTATGTCGAGGACAGCGCGGCACTGTGGGCTGGCCACACCGAGGGCGAGTTGCCCGTTCACACCATCGGCGCCACCATCGGCACCCACGTAGGCCCCGGCGCCGTCGCCGTAGCCTTCTTCCAGCCCGCCAACTAACCGACCTGCCATAAACCACCACAAAGGGGACAGGCACCTTTGTGGTGGTTTATGCTTTTCCGGGTGGAAGGGAGCGAGCAATGGCGTCTGAGGGCTTTTTTGAACGGGTGTACGAGGTGGTCGAGCAGATCCCCGAGGGGATGGTCGCCACGTATGGCCAGGTGGCGCTGCTTGCCGGTCGTCCACGAAGTGCGCGGTACGTGGGGTATGCCCTGCATAGTAATCCGCGCCTCGGCGAGATTCCCTGTCACCGCGTGGTGTTTGCCGACGGGCACATATGCGAGGGCTTCGCTTTTGGCGGTCCCGATGCTCAACGTGAGCTTTTGCTAGGGGAAGGTGTGGCGTTTAAGGACGACATGCACGTCGACTTGGCCGCCTGTCGCTGGCCTGCCGGGCTCTAGCGGTTCTGCCGTGGCGAAAACCACCACAAAGGCGCCTGTCCCCTTTGTGGTGGTTTTACGCTGTAGGTTTACCAGAGCTAACTTATGGAGAAGGTGTGGTGGCGTACTTTGCCATCAGAAAGTAAACCACGGTGAACTATATTGGTTTCAGCAACGGAGCAGGCAATAGGCGATGAAAAAGCCTGCCCTGTTGAGTTTGATTCGCATTCCTCCCCTCTGTGCGATTCAACGGTGTACTTCGGGAACAGGCCCGCTGGCAACTAACTGCCAGCGGGCCTGTTCCTGTTTCGGGGAGAAATCTAATCTTACCGTCTATGTTGTGCGAAAGCGCTTTGCCTAGTACACCATGCCCATGGCGTCCTGAACCTCGGCCAGGGTCTGCTCGGCGATCTCGTTGGCGCGACGATTACCTTCGTGCAGCACGTCCTTCACGTAATCCAAGTCGTTCTCGTAGCGCTGGCGACGCTCGCGGATCGGGGCGAAGTACTCGTTGACGGCCTCGGTCACGTACTTCTTGAGCTGGCCGGAGCCGCCCATGCCGATCTCCTCGGCAATCTCGACCTCGGAGCGACCGGTGCAGATGGCGGCCGTCGAAAGCAAACCGGACACGCCGGGGCGGTTCTCGGGATCGAACGTGATCATGCGCTCGGAGTCGGTCTGGCTCTTTTTGATGCGCTTGGCCGTTTCCTCGGCGGTCATCGAGATGTTGATGGCGTTGCCGTAGCTCTTGCTCATCTTGCGGCCGTCCAGGCCGGGCAGCAGCGGGGTCTCGGACAGCAGCGCGTCGACCTCGGGGAACACCTTGCCGTAGCGGTTGTTAAAGCGGCGGGCGATGGTGCGGGTGAGCTCGATGTGCGGCAGCTGGTCACGACCGACGGGCACCACGTTGCCCTTGCAGAACAGGATGTCGCAGGCCTGATGCACCGGGTAGGTGAGCAGAAGGCCGGTAAGCTCATGGCCCGAGGCCTCCATCTCGGCCTTGACGGTGGGGTTGCGCGCCAGCTCGGCCTCGGACACCAGCGACAGGAACGGCAGCATGAGCTGGTTGGCGGCGGGCACGGCGGAGTGCGCGTAGATCATGGTCTTGTCGGGATCGATACCGCAGGCAAGGTAGTCCATGACCATGTTGTACACGTTGTCCTGGATGTGCTCGGTCGTGTCGCGGTCAGTGATGACCTGGTAGTCGGCGATGAGCACGTTGGTCTTGGCGCCCATGTTCTGCAGCTCAACACGGCCCTTGAGGGTGCCGAAGTAGTGGCCCAGGTGCAGACGGCCGGTGGGGCGGTCGCCGGTGAGCATGGTGAACTTCTCGGGCGTCTTGGTCAGGCCCTCGCGAATGGCGTTGCTCTTTTGCAGCGCGACTTCGTAGCTGTTCTCGTTTGGCATGATTGCTCCTAACGTATGTTCATGGGTCAAGATGATAACGCGTTTATTGGAGGGGTGGTGCGTAAGTAGGCGAGGGGCGGGAGAGGGACGCGCGTGGTGCGGCATGTGCGATGGGTGCGGCGCGGCCGTGCTTGGCTAACGGTGCCTTGGCACATCCTCGGCAGCTTGCCCTAGAGCTTGTGGTGGCGCTCTTCTTTGCGCTCCTCGGCTGCCTGCTCCTCCTGCTTAAAGGCGGGGTCGTCGGGGGTGACCAGTTCGTCCTCGTGCGTGCGCTTGTTGTAATGGTGGCGCAGCACGGGTTCAAACAGGTGCAGGTGCTTGGCAAAGGCCGCCGAGCTAATGGCAAGCACGGTAAAGATGAGCACGCGCATGGGCACCTCGACCTGATTGATGGCGGCGGCGCCGGCCGAAAGCATAATGCACCAGGCATAGATGAGCAGCACAGCCTGTTTTTGGTTGTAGCCTTCTTGGATCAGGCGGTGGTGGATGTGGCCCTTGTCGGCCTGCCCGATGCTAATGTGGGCGCGCTTGCGGCGCACGATGGCGCTAAACGTGTCGATGATAGGCACGCCGGCAACGATGAGCGGGATGATAAGCGAGGTGAGTGCGGCGGTGCGGCTCACGTTGAGCAGCGAGATGGAGCCCAGCGCAAAGCCCAGAAGCAGCGACCCCGAGTCGCCCAAGAAGATGCTTGCGGGGTTGAAGTTGTAGCGCAAAAAGGCCAGACAGGCGCCAAAGAGCGCAATGGAGAGCGCGGCGGCGTCGATGCGGCCCGAGAGAACGGCCATCGAAAACATGGTGAACGAGGCGATGCCGCAGATGCCCGTGGCCAAGCCGTCGAGGCCGTCGATGAGGTTAATGATGTTGGTGAATGCCACCAGATAGATTACGGTGATGGGGTAGGCGAGCCATCCGAGCATGATCTCGCCGGGAGCAAACGGGTTGACGATGACGCCGATTTTTAGGCCGCCCATGCAGGCGATAAGCGCGGCGAGGACCTGTCCGGCCAGCTTTTGCTTGGGCGTGAGCTGGAAGACGTCGTCGATTGCGCCGGTCGCAAAGATGACGGTAAAAGAAAGCGCCAGTAAGGGGTAGCTGATGTGCAAGAGGGGATGCGGCACCAAAACGGGCGGCCAGCCCAGGTACCAGGTGCCTAGGATCTGCACAATGCAGGCGACGACGAGGCCCAAAAAGACCGCCGTGCCGCCCATGCGCGGGATGGGTTTAGTGTTGATGCGGCGCTTGGAAGGATAGTCGACGGCGTCGAGCTTGATTGCCAGGCGCTTGACCAGGGGCACCGCAAGGAAGGTCGTGATAAAAGCTGCGACCGCCACGCAAAGGTACGGTATGAAGCTCGTGGAGGAAGCCATGAATCGAAAAACCGCCAAGCGTCGAAGGAAAAGGTCAAAGGACGCTACGCGCAAAAGGGCATAGCTGACCCATGATACTCGACCGAGGGGGTGCGGGGGTTTGCGCCGTGCGATTATCACGCGCTTACCAGATATTGGAATGTTGACGGGGGGTCTGCCGAGTGCCGTTGGGTGTCATACGGGATCTGCGATGGCAATTTTTGGCAAAATCGGCAAAAGAAAACCACCCCCCACGTTACGAAAATGAACCCACCTAAAACAGGTGGGTGCCCTCATCGACCGTTCCAGCGTCCTTAACAACGAAGGATACCTGTACTAAGTACGACTGTGTGGGCTCCCTAAATAAACGCGACGGTTCACCCAGTTGCTCCGCGGGGGGCGGAATACCTACATCATAAAGCGGCACTTTGTTGATTCCAGTCTTGACATTACAAAATTCGTGTCGGACGATTACGGCGCCTTGGGCTTGGAGCCGTCTGTGTGGTCCAGGCCTTTACGTTTGAGCTGCTGAATCGTTGTTTTGGAGCATGTTTTTATGCCGACGTCGTTGACCGAACTTTTTTCGCCCGCCTGCCATTTGTGTCCACGCCGTTGCGGCGCGGCACGCGACGAGGGCGCGCATGGCGTGTGCGGCGCCGACAACACGCTTAAGGTGGCCCGCGCGGCGCTCCATATGTGGGAGGAGCCGCCCATTTCGGGCGAGGCTGGCTCGGGCACGATTTTCTTTAGCGGCTGCTCGCTCAAATGCGTCTACTGCCAAAACCACGAGATCTCGACGGGCAATTTCGGTCTTGAGATTACGCCCCAGCGTTTGGTCGAGATTATGCTGGAGCTGCAGGACCAGGGTGCCAACAACATCAACCTGGTGACTGCGACGCATTATGCTCACCTGCTGCCGTCCGCGATTGCCGCAGCGCGGGAGCGCGGGCTGGACATCCCGATCGTCTACAACACGAGCGGCTATGAGCGGGCGAGTGCCGTGGCGGCGCTCGGCGATCTGGTCGATGTGTGGCTTACCGACTTTAAATATGCCGATGCGGGGCTTGCGCAGTCGCTCTCTCATATTCAGGACTACCCGCGTGTGGCCGTGTCGGGCCTGGCTCAGATGGCGCGCGAGATTAAGCGCCGCGGGGGAGAGCTGGTGGACGACGAGGGGCTTATGAAGCGCGGCATCATCGTGCGTCACCTGGTGTTGCCGGGTCATGCAGACGATTCATGTCGCGTGCTGGACTTGGTGTGGCAGACGGTGGGCGACGTGCCGATTTCGGTCATGAACCAGTACACGCCCAATGCGCTCATGCGCGAACAGGGCGGCGACCTGGCACGCGCCGTGACGCGCGAGGAGTACGAGCAGGTGCTCGACCATGCCGACGACCTGGGCTTTACGACGATGTTCTGGCAAGAGGGCGGCGCGGTAGACGAGAGCTTCACCCCGGCCTTCGACACCACCGGTGTTCTTACCAGCGCAAAGTAGTGCGTTCGTCGATGATTTTTCTGGGACGGGGATTAAAAATCATCGAGAGGATCGTCTGTTCGAAAAGTTGTCAAAATAGCCGCGCTCCAAAAAGACTGGTTATTGGGCGTTGACAGTTGGCGAGCCGTAGGTAAAATATCGACTTGTCCTGGGGACGTAGCTCAGTTGGGAGAGCGCTGCCGTCGCATGGCAGAGGCCGAGGGTTCGACTCCCTTCGTCTCCACCCTTGGATTTGATAAGCCGCTGACATTGTGTCGGCGGCTTTTTTTAAAAGAAAGGGCTATACCATGGCCGAGCTTGAGTCCCAACCACTGTCTGCCGAGGAGCGCGCCGAGTTGGAGGAGCTCCGCGCCGAGAAGGCTCGTCGCGAGGCCCAGGAAGAGGCCCGTCGCGAGCGCGAGGAGCTGGCTGCCCTGCGTGCCGAGCGTACGAAAGCCGAGGAGGCCGCCGCGAACGCCGTATCCGCATCGGTGCCCGCGCCCGCACCCAAGCCCGCTGCTGCGAAGCCTGCACCTGCCGCACCCAAACCTCAGCCTAAAAAGGCCGCTCGTCCCAAGTCCGTCGAGCCCAAGCCGAGCCGTGACGAGATGACCTTTGCCCAGCGCATGGTTACCTCCAAGGAACCTACGGGCGAGAACGAGATCCCTGGCATGGCGCCGGCTCAAAAAATCATCATTGTCCTTGCCCTCATCGCGTTTGTCATCTTTATGGGCTACACGATCCTGACCAGCATGGGCCTGCTCTAACCGATTTGCATCGGGTGTCATGTCCGCATCCTCTGCTCTCGTCTAACCCTCAAATTCTGTACCACACATCCGAAAGGTCGCCCCATGGCTTTGACCGACATCTCACATCCCACTGACATCGCAATGCTCACCGATCTGTACGAGCTCACTATGGCCCAGGGCCTGTGGGAGAGCGGTAAGGCCAACGAGCAGGGGTGTTTCACCGCGTTTTACCGCGACCATCCCTTCGGCAGTGCGTATGCCGTCATGTGCGGTACCGCCGAGCTGCCCGAGCTCGTCGAGAATCTGCGCTTTACGCCCGAGGATATCGACTACCTCGCGTCGCTCCAGGCTCCCGCCGGCGGCGCGATGTTTAAGCCTGCATTCCTCAACTACCTGCGTAACTTCCGCGCGCACGTAAATATCGACGCCGTGCCCGAGGGCGAGCTCGTCTTTCCGCGTGAGCCCATGGTGCGCGTCACCGGCCCCGCGCTGGAGTGCCAACTGCTCGAAACCGCGCTGCTCAACATCGTGGGCTTCCAGACGCTTGTCGCCACCAAGACGGCGCGCGTGGTGCTGGCGGCGGACGGTCGTCCCGTGGCTGAGTTCGGTCTGCGCCGCGCCCAGGGTCCCGACGGCGGCTTGGCCGTGGCTCGCGCAAGCTACGTTGCCGGCTGCTCGTCCACGTCCAACGTGCTGGCCGGACGCCGTTACGGCATTCCCGTGTTTGGCACGCATGCGCACAGCTGGGTGATGAGCTTTGATTCCGAGCTCGAGGCCTTCCGCGCCTTTGCCAAGTCGAGCCCCAAGAACTGCACGCTGCTCATCGACACGTACGACGTGCGCGAGGGCTGCGAGCATGCCATTACGGTCGCCAAGGAGATGGAGGCGGCGGGCGAGCGTCTGTCGGCCATCCGTATCGACTCCGGCGACCTGGCCAAGCTGTCCAAGTACGTGCGCGGGCGTTTTGACGCCGAGGGCCTGCCTTATGTGGGCATCTCGGTTTCCAACGATCTGGACGAGTACACGATTCAGTCGCTGCTCGACCAGGGCGCTCCCATCGACAGTTTTGGCGTGGGCACCAAGCTCGCGACCTGCTACGATCAGCCGGCGCTGGGCGGCGTGTACAAGCTTTCGGCCCGCCGTGCGGCAGACGCCGATGCCTGGACACCGGTGGTGAAGCTCTCCGAACAGCCGTATAAGCGCACGATTCCGGGCGTGCAGCGCGTGCGCCGTTACTATGACGGTTTTGGCGGCCCGATCTGCGACATGATTTATGACGAGGACCATCTGGCGGGGGAGGGCGTCGCGCGCGGCAATACCCTGGTGGCCGTGAACGATGCGGCACTGGTGACCGATGTTTCCGAGCTTGAGTATCGTGAACTGCTAGTGCCGATTGTGCGCGACGGCAGCGCGGTGGCCCCGCGCGAAAGCATCGAGGATGCGCGCGACCGCTGCGCTTGGGCGCTCGACCACCTGGACCCGGTCTACAAGCGTTTCCTGTATCCGCAGACCTACGTGGTAGGTATGGAGCAGGGCCTGGCCCAGGTGCGCGACGACCTCGTGCGCAAGAACATGGCCGCGGCTTCTGCCTTTCCCTGGGCTCACTAATTCCTTGGGCGGTAGGGGCGAGTCACGCTCCCTTGGCCGCCAGCTCGGCCGTTCGCTGAACAGTTGATTGGTTTGACGTATGACGACTTCTTATAAAACGATGGTGGTAAAGATCGGTTCGTCCACGGTGGTGGGCGCCGACGGCAAGGTCAATCGTGCCTTTATCGGTGGCCTGGCCGATCAGGCCGCGTCCCTGCGCAAGCTCGGCTGGCGCCTGGTCGTGGTGAGCTCCGGCGCCATCGCGTGCGGCTATCCCGTGCTGGGCTTTGACCGCAAGCCAGTCGGCGACCTGCCGAGCCTGCAGGCCTGCGCCTCGGCAGGCCAATGCATTATCTCGTCTGCCTACGACGAGGAGTTCCATGCGCGTGACTTGCTCACCTCGCTCGTGCTGCTCACGCGTCACGATACGGCGCGCCGCACGTCCTACTTGCACGCCCGCGACGCCCTGCTGCGCCTGGTGGAGCTGGGCGTGGTGCCGGTCGTCAACGAGAACGATACCGTCACCGTCGATGAGATTAAGTTTGGCGACAACGACACGCTCGCGGCGCTCGTGAGCTGCCTGGTCTCTGCCGATCTGTGCGTGACGCTGTCCGATATCGATGGCCTCTATACGGCGAATCCGCACGAAGACCCCACGGCGAAGTTCGTCCCCGTCGTGCATAAGATCGATGCTGGGATTATTGCCTCGGCGGGTGATTCCTCGACGTCGGTGGGCACGGGCGGCATGATCACCAAGATTCGTGCGAGCCGTATTTTGATGACGGCGGGCATTCAGAGCGTAATCTGCTCGGGTGAGGAGCCCGACGCGCTGGTGCGTCTGGCCCGTGGCGAGAGCGTGGGCACCCTGTTCGACCCGCCGGCAGAGCGCCTGGACATTGCGCCGCGCAAGCTGTGGATTGCGTTGGGCGACAAGGCCCACGGTTCGGTGACGGTTGACGATGGAGCCGCGAAGGCGCTGGTCAGCCGCGGTTCGTCGCTGCTCGCGGTGGGTATTCGCGAGGTCGACGGCGAGTTTGCCGAGGGAGACGTGCTCGACGTGTGCGACCCCAGCGGCATGGTCGTCGCGCGCGGCATCGCCGAGGCCGATTCCGATGTGCTAGAGCTCGCCGCAGGCCGCCGTCAGGACCAGATCGCCGGCAACCGCCTACTCGCAGACCTGGCCGAGAAACCCGCGATCCACCGAGACAACTTGATCGTATTTGCCTAGCGCCTTGGCGCTGCGCGTCTTTGACCTGGGATGCGCTTGGGGCAAAAATATCTGGGCGTTTTTGTTCCGCCGCATGCATGTCTGGCACGGCCGCCACAAAATGGCTCCATCTGCTACGTTTAGTAGGGTATCGGCGACCATATAAATAATAGTAAAAAGAAAACCGCAGGTAGAACGCCTGCGGTTTTTTCTAGAAGCACGGTATGGTTGGCCCTTGCGGCTAAAACGTAGTAGATGGGCGGCTTTCGTGGCGAAGGTCATTATCCGGCACTTGGTAGATTATTGGGACACTCCTTCGCTAGAAGATCTGGCGCAGGTCTCCTCGGTTGAGGGCTTCGTTGAAGAGGTGCTTGAACACCGCGCTGCCGTGCAGGCCGTCGTGCTCGAACTCGTTGGTCACCCAGGCATGCGAGTTGCCCACGCGGCTGAGCGTATCGAGCTGCATGCCCGAATCGACGTACATATCGTCGAAATACACCGCGGCCTGGAGTGGCACCTCGTTGCAGGCTAGGCGCTGCGGGTCGTAGATCTTGTCCCAGCTGGTGTCTTCCATCAGCAGGTCCATGGCGGGCTTAAACGGCATAAGCTCGGGCATCTGCTCAAACATCCACGGGAACATGGCCTCGCCGGTAAACATGAGCGGGCGCGCGAGTGTGTCGAACTCGGCACGATGGGCCTTCTCCTCTGCTGCGGCCCAGCGAATGGGCATGGTGTCGCCGTCGGCGTAGATAAACTCCTGCAGCGTCCAGTACAGCGGGTTTGTACGCGTGTTGGTGCGCTCGAAGGCGCGCATCAAAAAGCTGTCGGATACCGAGGAGCCGCAGCTAAGCCTACCGTCGCCAGTAACAAACGCGTGATCGATAATCCAATGCATGCGCTCAAAGCTCGGCTTCATGCCAAAGTCGCTGCCCATGAGCTGTAGGCGCTCGACCGTCATCGGCGAGCCGTCGGGCAGCACGGGCTTCTGGGCCTCGAGCGCATCGGCCAGGGCTGCCACGCGGTCGACGTCAGCGGGGTAGCGGTCATAATACTGCTGCGTCTTGGCGGCCATGCGCGGGAAGGTGTGCGCGTAGACCTCGCTTGCGCTCGCCGGCACGTGGGGGATGCCGCCGCAGGTAAAGCTTGCCGCTATGCCCTCGGGGAAGAGCGACAGATAGCTCAACGTCAAAAAGCCGCCGTAGCTCTGGCCGAGCGTGACCCAGGGCTTGCCGCCAAAGCCCACCAGACGCAGGTACTCAAAATCGCGCACGATGGAGCTGGCGAGGTGGCGCTTGAGGAAGTCGGCCTGCGAGCGTGCGGCATCGGAGTCAGCCGCCGTCGCGCGCTCGCCCAGTGCGGCAATCGTGCGCCCGTCTACACAGCTGCTGCGCCCGGTGCCGCGCTGGTCGGGCAGGACGACGCGGAAGTGCTTGACGGCCTCCTCGATCCAGCCGTCGCTTGTGGGCGACAGCGGACGCGGGCTCTCGCCGCCGGGGCCGCCCTGCAAAAACAGGAGCAGCGGCAGATCGTCGTTGATGCGGTCGGGCGCGCAAACCACGCGGTAGAAGAGCTTGATGCTCTCGGGCGCGCCGGCGACTGGTGCCGGCATAGCGCCGCGGCGCATGGTGCTGCCGACGGCCAGGAGCATCGGCTCCAGGCCGCGCCAGTCAAGGGGGACGTCGATGCTGTGGTCCTCGACATAAAGGCCGGGGACGTGGTACGAAGTGATGAGGGCCATGTGAGTCTTCCGTTCGTTGCGGTGTTTCGGGTTGACCAATTCTACCGCCGCGGGCGAGGCCATGCGCAAATCGGCTACCATGGTTGCAAACTTCTAGGAGAAAGGGCCGCCCATGTCGGTCGATATAGCCACGTATGTCCACGATCTTGCCGTTGCCGCCAAGGCAGCGTCGGCCTCGCTTGCCACGGCGAGCGATGAGCAGCGTCAGGAGGCCGTGCGCGCCATGGCCGCAGCACTGCGCAACGGTGTCGACTCCATCGTCGCCGCTAACGAGCTCGATATGTCCGCCGCGCGCGATGCGGGCACTTCGGCCGGTCTGCTCGACCGTCTGCTGCTGACGCCTGAGCGCGTCGAGGGCATGGCCGCCGGTTTGGAGAAGCTCGCCGAGCTGCCCGATCCCGTCGGCCGCGTGCTCGACCACCGTGTGCTTGCGAGCGGTGTGGACCTGACCCGCGTGAGCGTGCCGTTGGGCCTGGTCGCCATGGTCTACGAGGCGCGCCCCAACGTGACGGCCGACGCCGCAGGCATCTGCATCCGTACCGGCAACGCCTGCATTCTACGCGGCGGCTCGCTGGCCTATCACTCGTGTGCCATGATCGCCGAGCTGCTGGCCGATGCGCTCGAGGCCAAGGGCTTCCCGCGCGAGGCCGTGTCGATGATCGAGTCCACCGACCGCGAGGCCACCGGCGAGCTCATGAAGCTCCGCGGTATTGTCGACGTACTCATTCCGCGCGGAGGTGCAGGCCTGATCCAGCGCTGCGTGCGCGAGTCGCTTGTGCCGGTGATCGAGACGGGCACGGGCAACTGCCACATCTACGTGCATGAATCCGCCGACTTTGATAAGGCGCTCAACATTATCGTTAATGCCAAGACCCAGCGCGTAGGCGTGTGCAATGCCGCCGAGTCGCTGCTGGTCGACCGTGCTGTGGCCGATGTGTTTTTGCCCGCGGTCGTGACCGTGCTGCATGACCACGGCGTGCTCATTCACGGCGACGAGGCAACCTGCGCCGCATGCGCCGATGCCGGGCTTGCCGTGGGTGATGACTACGTTGCCGCGACTGAGGAGGACTGGGGTCGCGAGTATCTGGCGCTCGAGATGAGCGTGAAGGTCGTGGCGAGCGAGGACGAGGCCATCGCACACATCAACCGCTACGGCACGATGCACTCCGAGGCCATCGTTGCCGAGGACACGGATGCTTGCGAGCGCTTCCTGGATGCGGTCGATGCCTCGGCCGTGTACGCCAACGCCAGCACGCGCTTCACCGACGGCGGCGAGTTTGGCCTGGGCGCCGAGATCGGCATCTCGACCCAAAAACTCCACGCCCGTGGCCCCTTTGCCGCCGAGGCCCTCACCACCTACAAATACAAGCTCCGCGGCACCGGCCAGGTCCGCCCCTAACGCCCGCGCAAACAAAAACCACCACAAAGGTGCCTGT
>CAMQHB010000045.1:0-15884 GCA_947001545.1 uncultured Collinsella sp. | reverse complement strand
CCCCCGGGGGGCCCCCCCCCCCCCGCGGGGGGTTGGCTACCCCGTGGGGGCTTTAATTTTTGGGGGGGCCCCGGGGGGTGCGCCCCCCGGCCGGCCCCCACACTCATTTTCTATTCAGCCCTAGTCATCGCGCAAAGCCCCTTCCGCAGCACACGGTGCAGCCAAGTCACCGCAGGCCGGTGCGGGAGGGGCCGAGTTTCCTCCTGAGCGACTCTGCTTGCAGCCGGAGCGAAAGGGGGAAATCTCGGCCCCTCCCGCCCCGGCCGGACAGGTCACACTACACCGTGTGCTGCGGCAGGTCCTGCAGGGCGATGACGTCCATGCCCATGTCGTTGGCGCTGCCGTGACCCTGCTGGTCCTCGCGCACGGCCTCGATGGCACTCACATACGTGTTGGCCGCGGACATCGCCGTCACGCAGGTCACGCCGCGACGCACGGCCTCGGTACGTAGCAGGTAGCCATCGCCACGCGAGCCCGGACCGTACGGCGTATTGACGATCACCGCGATCTTGCCATCGGCGATCAGGTCACCGATGTTGGGACGCTCGCCGTCGTGCGGGCCGCTAATCTTCTCCACGACCTCGCAGGTCACGTTGCCGCCGCGCAGCACGCGCGCCGTGCCCTCGGTGGAGCAGATATCAAAGCCCAGGTAGCGCAGGATACGCGCGACCGAAAGGATGTGGCGCTTGTCACGGTCGCACACGCTGATGAACACCTTGCCGGCGCTCGGGTCGGGCAGCTTGTAGTCAATCGCCAGCTGCGTCTTGGCGTATGCCTCGGGATAGCTCTTAGCGATACCCATGACCTCGCCCGTCGACTTCATCTCGGGCCCCAGGATAACGTCAGCGCCCGGGAAACGACCCCAGGGCATAACGGCTTCCTTCATGCAGAACCAGTCCAGCTGGCGCTCGTCGCTCGGCAGGCCCAGGCTCGCGATGGAATCGCCTGCCATGATACGCGCCGCGCACTTGGCCAGCGGCACGCCGGTGGCCTTGGAGATAAACGGCACGGTGCGGCTCGCGCGCGGGTTTGCCTCGATCACGTAGACGGTCTCGCCCTTGATGGCATACTGCACATTGACCAGGCCGCGTACGCCCAGCGCCATCGCGATGCGGCGCGTGGTCTCGCGAAGCTTTGCCTGCAGGCTCTCGCTAAAGCTGAACGGCGGGATGCAGGTCGCAGAGTCGCCGGAGTGAATACCGGCCTCCTCGATATGCTCCAGAATGCCGCCGATGTAGACCTCTTCGCCATCGCACAGGGCGTCGACATCGGATTCAATCGCACCCTCCAAGAAGCGGTCCAGATACACCGGGTAGTCGGGGCTAATGCGCGCGGCCTCGGCCATGTAATCGCGCAGATGCTCGGCATCGTAGGCGATCATCATGCCGCGGCCGCCCAGCACGTAGCTCGGACGCACCAGCAGCGGGTAGCCGATATGCGCGGCCACGGCCTCGGCCTCCTCAAACGAGGTTGCCTGGCCCGCCGGCGGATACATAATGCCCAGCTTGTCGAGCAGGGCGGCAAAGCGCTCGCGATCCTCGGCAAAGTCGATGGCATCGGGCTTGGTGCCCATGATGTTCACGCCGCTTTCCTCGAGCATGCGCGCCAGCTTAAGCGGGGTCTGGCCGCCGAGCGTCACCACGACGCCGTCGGGGCGCTCAACATCGATAACGTCCATGACGTCCTCGTAGGTGAGCGGCTCAAAGTAAAGGCGGTCGGACGTGTCGTAGTCGGTCGAAACGGTCTCGGGGTTGCAGTTGACCATGATGGTCTCAAAGCCGCGGGCCGCCAGCGCGTAGCTCGCGTGCACGCAGCAGTAATCGAACTCGATACCCTGGCCAATTCGGTTGGGGCCGGCGCCCAGGATCATCGCCTTGGGCTTGTCCGCCGGCGTGGTCTCGTCGGGAGCCACGCACTTCTTGGCATCCGGGCTCGTGCGGTAGATGTTCTCGTACGTCTTGTAATGGTACTCCGTGGCACTCGAGAACTCCGCAGCGCAGGTATCGACCGTCTTCATGCTGGGAACCACGCCCAGACCCTTGCGATAGGCGCGCACAAAGCGCTCGTCCGAGCCGGTCAGCGCGGCGATCTCGGCGTCGCTCGTACCGTACTGCTTGAGCAGGCGCATCGCGTCGGCGTCGATATCCTCCACACGCAGGCCGCGGATGCTCTCCTGGACCTGCACCATATCGTTGATACGGTTGAGGTACCACGGATCGATACCGCAGATGGCATGGATGCGAACGATGTCCCAGCCACGGCGCAGGGCCTCGACCACAAAGAAGATGCGATGCTCGGTCGGGGTTGCCACGGCCTGAGCAAGCTCGTCGTCGCTCATCTTATCGGCACCCTCTTTGCCACCGGCGCAAATGCCCTGGTGGCCATCCTCCAGCGAGCGCATAGCCTTGCCAAAGGCCTCCTCAAAGGTGCGACCGATCGCCATAATCTCGCCCACGGCCTTCATGCGCGTGGTGAGTGTGGGGTCGGTACCCTTGAACTTCTCGAAGGCAAAGCGCGGCACCTTGACCACACAGTAGTCGATTGTGGGCTCAAAGCAGGCGGGCGTAGCCTTGGTGATGTCGTTGACGATCTCGTCGAGCGTGTAGCCCACAGCCAGGCGCGCGGCGGCCTTGGCGATGGGGAAACCCGTGGCCTTGGAAGCCAGGGCGGACGAGCGGCTCACGCGCGGGTTCATCTCGATGACGATCAGGCGGCCGGTGTTGGGGTTCACGGCAAACTGCACGTTGGAGCCACCGGTCTCGACGCCGATCTTCTCCAGAATGGCGAGCGAGGCCACGCGCATGCGCTGATACTCAAGGTCGGAGAGCGTCTGCGCCGGCGCCACGGTGATGGAGTCGCCGGTGTGCACGCCCATGGGGTCGAGATTCTCGATGGAGCACACGATGATGCCGTTGCCGGCGTGGTCACGCATGACCTCCATCTCATACTCTTTCCAGCCCTCGATGGACTCCTCGACCAGCACCTCGTGGGCGGGCGAGAGCTCCAGGCCCTGGCTCACGATGGAGATAAGCTCCTCGTGGGTATGTGCGATGCCGCCGCCGGCGCCGCCGAGGGTAAAGCTCGGGCGCAGTACGCAGGGATAGCCCACGCGCTCGGCGATAGCCTCGGCGTCGGCCACGCTGTAGGCATAGCCCGAGCGCGCGACCTCCAGGCCAATCTCGGCCATGGCCTCGTTAAAGAGCTTGCGGTCCTCGCCGCGCTCGATGGCGGCCAGGTCGCAGCCGATCATCTCGACGCCGTACTTGTCGAGCGTACCGTCTTTCGCCAGCTCGACGGCGGCGTTCAGACCGGTCTGGCCGCCCAGCGTGGGCAGCAGCGCGTCCGGGCGCTCTTTCTTGATCACGCGCTCGATAAACTCGGCGGTGATGGGCTCGACATAGGTGCGGTCGGCAAGACCCGGATCGGTCATGATGGTCGCCGGGTTGGAGTTGACCAGGATGACCTCAAAGCCATCCTCCTTGAGCACCTTGCAGGCCTGGGCGCCGGAGTAGTCGAACTCGCAGGCCTGGCCAATAACGATAGGGCCCGAGCCAATGACGAGGATGCGCTTGATGTCAGTACGTTTAGGCATGTTAGTTCTCCTCGGTCTCAGTCGCGGCGGTCTCGGCAAAGTTCCAGCCGGCAAGGCGGTCCTTCGCGGTGTCGATGTCCAGGTAGTTCTCCTCGCCGTCCATGAGTCGCGTAAAGGCGGTAAAGAGATAGTGGGCATCGGTGGGGCCAGGCGAGGCCTCGGGGTGGTACTGGACCGAGAAGCACGGGGCGTCGAGCAGCTGGATGCCCTCGGCGGTGCCGTCGTTGAGGTTCACATGTGTCAGGCGAATGCGACCAAAGCGCTCGTTCATCACGACCGGCGCGATTCCGCGGCGCACCCAGACGCGCAGATCTCCATCGGCCGCATGCTCGGTCTCGCCGCCGGAAAGCTCGGGGACAAGCTTGCCCAAGCTGGGGAACAACAGGCCAAAGCCATGGTTTTGTGCGGTGATCTCCACGCGACGGCTTACCAGGTTCATGACCGGCTGGTTGCCACCGCGGTGACCGAACTTAAGCTTTTCCATCTGGGCGCCGCAGGCCAGGCTGATCATCTGGTGACCAAGACAAATACCAAAGACCGGCACCTTGCCGATCAGCTGCTGCACCTGCTCGTAGGTCTCCACCACGGCGTCGGGGTCGCCGGGGCCATTGGACAAGAAGACGCCATCGGGATTCATGTCGAGCACCTCACTCGCGGGCGTATCCCACGGCACGACGGTAAGATCGCAGCCGGCGCGCACCAGGCCCTCCAGAATGCCGCGCTTCACACCGCAGTCGTAGGCGACCACTTTGTCACGGGCAGGAGCGGCAGCCGAAAGCGCAAAGTCATGCGTGGCAGGCAGGTCGGCGGCCACAAACTCGTGAGGCGCGGGGCAGCTTACGGTCTTGACCAGGTTCTCGCCTACCAGCGTGGGCGCTGCGGCCAGACGCTCGGCAAGCTCGTCGACGTCGAAGATCTCGGTCGAGATAATGCCCATCTTGGAACCATTGTCGCGAAGATGGCGCACCAGAGCGCGGGTGTCGACGCCCTCGATAGCGACGATGCCGTGAGCGCGCAGGTACTCCGGCACGCTAACGGCCGAGCGCCAGTTAGAAGGCGTGGCGCACATGTCGCGAACGATCATGCCGCGCATGGCCGGAGCGCTCGCAGGGCGCACGGCGTCGCCGGGGAAGGCCGACTGGACGTCGGTCTCGTCGATACCGTAGTTGCCGATCTGCGGATAGGTCATGGTTACGATTTGGCCGGCATAACTCGGGTCGGTCATGACCTCAAAGTAGCCCTCGAGCGAGGTGTTGAAGCAGACTTCGCCGGTCGCGGTGCCCTCGGCGCCGCATGCACGTCCATAAAAAATGGTCCCATCCTCAAGATACAGGATGCAGGGACCGCAGGTGCCCTTGCTGGTTTTGGCCAGCATACGCTGGCAAAGCTCGCTGGGCGCGAAGGTGCGGGCGGCAGCGCCCGCGGTATGGTTGTTCGCCATAATTCTCCTTCCCGGTCTCACAGGACCGGCTTAAAGGTGTGTAGTTAGGCCTCGCGGTATTGTAACCGCAAGTATGCCTCATGGCGTTAATTTCATCGAAATGTTTACGAAATGATAATTATGACTTTCTATGCATAATGATTTTTCTGGGACGGGGATTAAAAAATCATCCCGCGAGGCTTGTGGCTCACGCGGGATGATGACGTCTTATTATTTCTTGTCCTGCTCCAGCAGTTCGGACGGTGTGCGATCGGGCTTGCCGCCGCGGAAAATCTCGCGGCCATGCAGACGATGCTCCAGGTCACGTTCGGCCTTTTCCTCGTCAATCTTGGTCTGGCTCACCACCGGGTCCTCAATCAACGACGACACCGAGTTCACCTGCTTCTGAATGCGCTCGGCGATGGTGTCATCCATACTCACGATGCGCATCTTCCAGTCGATACTCGTGGCGTTGGATGAGCTCTTGGTCCACACGAACGTCAAAATGGCGCTCTGGTGGCCGCGCGCGGGGAACATGCCAAAGAAGGAATCGTGCTGAATGTTGCTATCCTCGTCGATATAGGCGTGAACGTTATACACCACGCGGTCGATCTTATCGTTGAGCAACGCGTTGGTCGCAAGCGCCGCGGCCTGAATCTGCCCGTTGGACAGCAGCTCGAGCTCGTTGGCAGACGATGTGTCCAACACCGTCACCTCGACCGTGCCCGTGCGTTCATCGGCTTCATCGACGGTGAAGTCGAGCGGGAACTGCGTAAAGCCGTTGCCCCATTCAAGTCCACCCTTCAGCGCCGTCGAAACGGTATCGACCGAAACGCTCTCGGACAGGTTGGCGGTGTTCAGACGACGCATCACGCCGTAGCCAATCTGCATGCCCACGATCAGCACCAAAATACCGATGACCACGGCCATCGCGGTCTTCGTAATGGTATGGCTCACCTGCGAGCCCGAAGGATCGTCCTCGGACAGCGGGTCGATATGTTTTGCCTGGCTCGCGCGGTCCTCGCTGCGCAGCTGCGCTAGCGCAGCTTTGTCACCGCGCTTGGCCGCAGCCTCCTTCTCACGCATGCGCTCGGTTCGCTTTTTGGCAAGCGTGGGATCCAAGACACCGGATGCATCGATTTCGGAGAATAACTCCGTCACTTCTTCCGGAGTCAAAGGGTTCTTGTCAGCCATAAACTTCCTGTCATATCAATCAGTCGAGCTCGTGCGCACGCGCACCTTCGAACTGCATTCGATAGTAACGGGCATAGGTGCCGCCACGGGCGAGAAGCTGTTCATGCGTGCCACGTTCCACAACGCGACCATGCTCAACGGTCGCAATCTCATCGGCGTGTTTAATGGTCGAGAGACGGTGGGCGATGATGATTGTGGTACGGCCGCGTGCCAGCTCTTCGAGCGACTCCTGGACCGCCTCCTCGCTCTCGTTATCCAAAGCACTCGTCGCCTCGTCCAAAATCAAGATTTTGGGATTCTTGAGAAACACGCGCGCGATGGCAACGCGCTGCTTCTGTCCGCCCGAAAGACGGCTGCCGCGCTCGCCCACCACCGTGTCGTAGCCCTGTGGAAGCGACTCAATAAAGGCATCGATGTTGGCGCGACGGGCGGCCTCGGCGATCTCTTCTGCCGTAGCGCCCGGCTTGCCGTAGGCGATGTTCTCGCCAATCGTACCGTCAAATAGATAGACATCCTGCTGCACCAGGCCGATGGCGCGGTGCAGGCTCTGCTGCGTCACATCGCGCACGTCCTGGCCGTCGATGCTAATGGATCCGGCAGCCACGTCATAAAAGCGCGGCAGCAGCGAACAGGTCGTGGACTTGCCACCGCCCGAAGGGCCAACCAAAGCGATGGTCTGCCCGGGCTTGATGGACAGGTCCATATGGTCAATAACGGGACGCTCGTCGGCATCGCCCTCGCCCAGCTCGACATCCTCGTAGTTAAAGCACACGTCGTGATACTCCACGGCACCGGCAGTCACCTGCAGATCCGTAGCGCCCGGCTTGTCCTGGATATCCGGCGCGGTCGAGAGCACCTCGTCCATACGCTTAAAGCCGGCAATAGCCTTCTGATACGTTTCGGCCGAATTGACGAGCGTCTCAAGCGGCGTGCAGAACAGCGAAATGTAGAGAGCGAAGGTTGCCATATCGACCGCCTGCAGCTGACCCTGGGCAACGAGCCAACCACCCAGCAGCACCACGATCACATAGAGCACACCCGAGAGCAGGCCATACGTCGCGGTATAGACGCCCATGGCGTGATACATGTTCTCCTTGGACGAAAGGTAGCGATTGTTTGAGGCGCGGAACTTGAAGCGTTCGGTCTCCTCATTGGCAAAGCTCTTGACTACGCGCATGCCCGCCAGCGAATCCTGCAGCTGCGCATTAATGCCGCTGATTTTTTTGCGGTTGTCGCTAAAGACCTCGCGCATGCGCATGTTCTGCCAAAACATGATGACCGCAAACGCCGCCGTCACCACAGCCATGGCAAGCGCCAGCACCGGGGCGATGGTAAAGAGGATCACAAACGAGCCAATAATCTCGATGCCGCAGATGATGATCCACTCGGGCACGTGGTGCGCCGCCTCGCAGATATCGAACAGGTCGTTGACCACGCGGCTCATCATGTCACCCGAGCTGTTGCGGTCGAAGTACGCAAAGCTAAAGCGCTCATACTGGTCGAACAGGTCCTCGCGCATCTTGGACTCCATGCGCGCGCCCATCACGTGACCCCAATAGCTCACAAAGTAGCGGCAGGCGCAGCGGACGGCATACATCAGCACCAAGCCCACCGCGATCATGCCGAGCGCCTGCATAATGGCAGCCTGACCCTGAATAAACAGCCCACCGGTCAAATTGCGCAGGATAATGGGAAACGCAAGGTCAATGGCGGCAAGCACCAGAGCACAAACAGTATCAGCAACAAAAAGCCCCATCTGGGGCTTGTAATACGAAAGAAACCTCTTAAACATAATCACCTTACGCGGTTTTACCAAACCGCGTTTCGTCTCGACGCTGCAAGTGCTCCATTTGGACAATCTGGCCTTCAATCGTCGGTCGCGTATATCCATACGCTTCCCTCCTCTTTTAGGCCACCTTGTCTCAAATGGAGCACTTTCGCTGACTTACACAAACCTGCGGGATCATCCCCGCTCGTTAAAGCTCCGCTCCGCCTAGTCGGTGCGCGATGCTATCGCAGGCCAAGGCGCCTACGACGGTCTTGGCGTCTTCGATCTTGCCGTCGAGCACGGCATCGATCAGCTCGTGCAGCGGCACCAGGTCCACGTTGACAAACTCGTCATCATCGGGGTTGGGCGCGTCGAATTCAAGCTTGGTAGCCAAGTAGATGTGGATGATCTCATCACAAAAACCGCAGGACGTGACAATCGACGTCAAAAAGCGAATGCGACCGGCCCTAAAGCCCGTCTCCTCATGCAGTTCGCGCTTGGCGCAATCGAGCGGGTCCTCGCCTGGATCGAGCTTGCCGGCGGGAATCTCGACCGTCACGCGGTCGATGGCGGTGCGGTACTGACGCACCAGTACGATCTTGCCGCTCTCGGTCAGTGCCACAACGGCCGCCGCACCCGGATGGCGAACGATATCGCGGGCGCTGCGGTGACCGTTGGGCAGCTCAACCTCAAGACGGTGGACGTCGAGGATCTTGCCCTTCCAGGCGCACTCCTCCGAAAGAATCTTCTCGTGCAGCTCGGCATCGTGCGGGTCGTCGTCACCCAGCACCAGCGCCGGCTCGTCAGCGACCTCGCCACCAGGCTCGCCCTCGGCGTGCCCATACATGCGGCTGTCCTCTTCGACGATCTGCGCGTCCACGAGCTCTTCGTTCTTCTCGTCCATCCGTCTCATTCCTCTCGGATTTTAGGCATCCCAGGCGTCGCGGCCGCGCAGCGCGCGCAGGCCGATGTCGTGACGCAGGGTCTTGCCCTCAAAATCAATCTTCTCGCAGGCCTCGTAGGCAAGGTTGCGAGCGTTCTCGAACGTGTCGCCCAGCGCGGTCACGGCAAGCACGCGGCCACCATTGGTCACGAGCTGGCCGTCCACCACGGCAGTGCCCGCGTGGTACACGGTCACGTTCTCCATGGCCTCGGCATCCTCAATACCGGTGATGACCTTGCCCTTCTCGTAGCTGCCGGGGTAGCCCGCGCTCGTCAGGACAACGGCCACGGCCCACTCGTCACGCCAGTCGAGCTCAATCTGATCGAGCTCGCAGTTGGCGCAGGCGAGCATGACCTCAACCAGGTCGTTCTTAAGGCGCGGCAGCACGACCTGCGTCTCGGGATCACCAAAGCGGGCGTTGAACTCCAGTACCTTGGGGCCGGCGGGGGTGAGCATAAAGCCGCCGTACAAGCAGCCGCGGTAGTCGATACCCTCGGCAGCAAGCTCGGCCACGGTCTGCTCCATGACCGCCACCATCGTGGCGTGCTCCTCGTCGGTCACGATGGGCACCGGGCTGTAGACGCCCATGCCGCCGGTGTTGGGGCCCTTGTCGCCCTCGAGCGCGCGCTTGTGGTCCTGCGAGGTGGCCATGGGGCGAACGGTCTTGCCGTCGGTAAAGGCAAGCAGCGAGCACTCGGGACCAACGAGCATCTCCTCGATAACCACGGTGCTGCCGGCATCGCCAAAGGTGCCGCCAAAGCACTCGCGCACGGCCTCCTCGGCCTGCTCAAGTTCAGTCGCCACGATAACGCCCTTGCCCGCGGCAAGGCCGTCGGCCTTGACGACCAGCGGGGCGCCCTGCTCGCGCACGTAGGCGAGAGCCGAAGCCTCGTCGGTAAACGAACCATAGGCTGCCGTCGGAATGCCCGCACGCTCCATGAGCTGCTTGGAGAACAGCTTGGAGCCCTCCATCTGGGCGCCCTCGGCACCCGGGCCAAAGCAGGGAATACCCGCCGCGCGCACGGCGTCGGCCACGCCCGCCACGAGCGGAGCCTCGGGGCCAATTACCACGAGTCCGCATCCGTGGCTCTGAGCAAACGCCGCCACGGCCGCAGGATCGCAGTCGTCGAGAACAACGTTCTCGCCACAGCTCGCGGTGCCGCCGTTGCCCGGCGCGATGTAGAGCTTGCCGGCGCGCGGTGATGCCGCGAGCTTAGCTGCCAAAGCATGCTCACGGCCGCCGCTGCCCAACAACAGGATGTCGATGGTTTGAGTGTCCGCCTTCAAGGGTGCCTCCTCTATGGATTAACGGCTCGCTCCGCGCGAGCCCTTTGCAAGCAAATATACCCCTCGGCCGCCCGCTTGGGCTGCAAAGGGGTATATCGCAATAACCAAATAGTCCCGATTACTTCCAGAATCGGTTGATGATCTGCTCGCGACCAGCGCCAACGCCAATGAACGTCACGCGGGTGTGTGCCAGATCCTCGATAAACGCCACGTAGTCCTGAGCCTCCTGCGGCAGCTCGTCAAAGCTGCGGCAACCGGTGATGTCGCACTTCCAGCCAGGGAGCTCCTCGTAGATGGGCTTGGCATGCTCAAAGCGCACCTGATGCTCGGGCACGCTGGTATAGCGCTCGCCATCGACGTCGTAGGCCACGCACACCTTGATGGTGTCGAAGGCCGAAAGCACGTCGAGCTTGGTCACGGCGATGTCGGTGAGGCCGTTGACGCGCGAGGCATAGTTGGCGATAGGGCCGTCAAACCAGCCGCAGCGACGACGGCGACCGGTGGTCACGCCGTACTCATAGCCCTCCTCGGTCAGCGTGTGGCCAGCCTCGGACTCATAGGAAAGCTCGGTGGGCATGGGGCCCGAACCGACGCGGGTGATATAGGCCTTCATGACGCCCAGCACGCGGTCGACGTTCTTCATGCCCACGCCGGAGCCGGTAATGGCGCCGCCGGCGGTGCAGTTGGAAGACGTCACGTACGGATAGGTGCCGTGGTCGATGTCGAGCAGCGTCGCCTGGGCGCCCTCAAACAGCAGGTCCTTGCCCTCGTCGATCATGTTGTTGAGCAGCAGGCTCGTCTCGGTGATGTAGGGACGCAGGCGCTCGGCCATCGGCAGGTACTCGTCGCAAATCTGATCCACGGTGTAGGTGGGCAGGTTGTAGATGAGCTCGAGCTCGGGGTTCACGCGGGCGAGAGCGGTCTCCAGCTTGTCGCGGAACAGCGTCTCGTCCAGCATGTCCTGCATGCGCAGGCCAATGCGGGCCATCTTGTCCTGATAGCACGGACCAATGCCGCGCTTGGTGGTACCGATGTTCTTCTTGCCGAGCTTCTGCTCAAAGGCGCCATCCAGATCAATGTGGTACGGCATGATGACATGCGCGTTGCCGCTAATCTTGAGGTTCTTGGTGGTGATGCCGTCGGCCTCGAACATGTCGATCTCCTCAAGGACAACCTTGGGGTTGACGACGCAGCCGTTACCGATCACCGACACGTGGTCGGAATACATGATGCCGGAAGGCACCTGGTGCAGGCCGTACTTTTTGCCGTTGACGACGATGGTGTGGCCGGCGTTGTTGCCGCCCGAATAGCGCACGACGGCATCAAAGTCGCCGGCGACCAGGTCGCAGATCTTACCCTTGCCCTCATCGCCCCACTGGGCACCGACCAAAACGGTTGACGGCATGTTTACTCCTCACATTCATGGACTGTCTACGCGCCATGCCGGCACGCAGAAGCACAAAACATTCCCAGTATACCCGTGCAACGGGCGCCTGTCCTACTCCTCGGCATGTGCCCCATCAAGCTCATAGAACTTGGTGGATGCCGGCAGGAACATCAGATCGACGTCGCCGATCGGGCCCGAACGGTTCTTGGCCACGACGATACGCGTAACGCCCTCGTCGGGTCGATCGTCGCGCGAGGCTTCGGCCTCGTCGGCGGAGCGGTCCAAGAACATGACGATATCGGCGTCCTGCTCGATGGAGCCCGATTCACGAAGGTCGGAAAGCTGCGGGCGCTTGCCGGTACGGGATTCGACCTGACGCGAGAGCTGCGACAGCGCGATGAGCGGGATCTTGAGCTCCTTGGCCATGATCTTCAGACCACGCGACATCTCCGAAACCTCGACGGTACGGCTCTCGGAGCGGCGTCCCGGCGGAGGACTCACCAGCTGCAGGTAGTCCAGGATGATGATTGCCTTCTCCTTGTTATGGAGCATACGGCGGCTCTTGGCGCGAATCTCGGTCACTGTGGTGCCGGGCGTATCGTCAATCAGAATATCGAGCTTGGACAAGGTCTGCGTGGCCTCGTTGATATTGGCCCACTGTTCGGGGCTAATACGGCCCATGCGGAAGTCACTGATCGAGATCATGGCGTAGGCGCAAATCAGACGCTGGGCAATTTCCTTGCCCGACATCTCCAGCGAGAAGAAGCCGACGGTATAACCAGCAGCGGCAGCGTTAAGTGCCAGGTTCAGAGCGAACGACGTCTTACCTACAGCAGGACGGGCGCCGATAATGATGAGCTGACCCTCGCGGAAGCCCATGAGCATGCGGTCGAGCGACGGGAAGCCCGTGGGCACGCCCGCAGCCTGGCCACCGGCCTGGCACACTTCCTCGGCCTCGTTATAGGCCTCGACCATAAACTCGGTCAACGTCTTGTAACTCGACTTGACCTCGCGCGCCGTAACCTTGAGCAGCTTGCTCTCGGCCAGCTCGACAACCTCTTTGGTGTCGGTGGGGGCATTATATGCCAGCGCGTTGATCTCGTTGGTGGCGCCGATCAGCTCACGCAGCATCGAATCGCGGCGAACGATGGCGGCATGATGCTGCCAGTTGACGAGCGACAGGGTCTGACCCATCAACTCCAAAATGTACGCTTCGCCGCCCACGGCATCGAGCTTGTTGATGCTTCGCAGGTAATCGATCAGCGAGATGGAGTCGATGGGAATGCGGCTGTTGTACATATCGACCATCGCAGTATAGATGGTCTTATGAATGGGCCGGTAGAAGTCATCGGGCTGCAGCTCGACCTGGGCCTCTTCGACCACCTCGGGCGATAGCAGCATAGCGGCCAGTACATTGGCCTCTGCATCTTGGTTTTGGGGAAGACCCAACTTTGAGCCGCGGTCCTCGACCGTCAGCCCGGTCTCCCTATCGTCATATGCCATGAGCATCCTCATTCATATCGCTTGCGAGCATCCATAGTATCAGCCACGGTCCCAAAACGCGCCGCGCGCCGCCAATCATCACCGAACCAAACGGATGAACGGTCCTGTATATAGGACTTCGGCGCAACGTTCGCCATGACACTCACTCAGCGCAAAAAAACAAAAGGGCGCCCTGGTTTCCCAGAGCGCCCTTCTTAGAACAAGATTGTTGCGTTGCAGCAAATGCTACTCGGCAGCAGCCTCAGTCTCGACCTCGGCGGTCTCGGCCTCGGCGACCTCAGCGGCCTCCTCGACCTCAGCCTCGGCAGCGAGCTCCTCGGCGGTAACGCCGACGAGAACGACAACCTCGGCCTTGATCTCGCGGTACAGCGAGATGGCAACGGTGTGGGCACCGGCAACCTTGATGGGCTTACCGAGCTCGACGCGCTTGCGGTCGATGTCCATACCGAGCTGAGCCTTGATGGCATCAGCGATCATAGCGGCGGTAACGGAGCCAAAGAGGATGCCCTCGTCGCCGACCTTGACGTCAACGGTGACCGTCTTGCCCTCGAAGGCAGCCTTGGTCTCGTTGGCGGTAGCCAGACGGACGGCCTCGCGCTTGGCGATGTTGTTGCGACGCTCGTCAAGCTGCTTGAGGTTGCCCTTGGTGGCGGCAACAGCGAGCTTCTTGGGGAACAGGAAGTTCTCAGCGTAACCCTGAGCGACCTCTACGACGTCACCCTCGCCGCCCTTGCCCTTGATCTCATCGAGAAGAATAACCTTCATGATGCGTCTCCCTTCTTAGCCGCGGTCGCGGTTGCCACGAGAGGAAACCACGGGGACGGTGTACGGCAGGAGAGCCATCTCGCGGGCGCGCTTGATGGCGTTGGCGATGTCATGCTGATGCTGCGTGCAAGCGCCAGTGACGCGACGGGGCTTGATCTTGCCACGGTCGGTCATGTACTTACGGAGAAGCTGAGTGTCCTTATAGTCGATGAACTCAGTGTTCTCCTTGCAGAACTGGCAGTACTTACGACGCGGCTGACGTGCAGAAAAATCATTAGCCATGTCAAAATACCTTTCATTTGGCAACTTCGGCGAACCGAAGCCGCCTCTCACTCAAAAATAGGTGAACAACCCCTAGAACGGGATGTCCTCATCGTAGACGTCGACCGCGGGCGGCGTAGCCACCGGTGCGGCAGGACGTGCTGCGGGCGCGGGAGCTGCGGGGGCGTAACCGCCCTGATCGTAGCCACCCTGGCCACCACGGGAGCTCATAAACTCGATCTCATCGACGATGACCTCAAGTTTGCTCCGGCGCTGGCCGTCGCGCTCCCAAGAGCTGTAGCGCAGCTTGCCCTCGATCGCGACCTTGTTTCCCTTTGCCAGGAAACGGCTCACGGCCTCGGCGCGGGTGCCGAACATGGTGCAGTCGACAAAGTTGGGATAGTCCTCCCACTCGCCAGTCTGCGCGTTGCGGCGACGATCGTTCACGGCGACGCCAAAGGACAGAACCTGGGTTCCGCCGGCGGTGGCGCGCAGCTCGGGATCGCGGGTGAGGTTACCGGTGATGTTCACTCGATTGATGCTCATAACTCACTACTTCCTCTTGGGGCACAAGCCCAGTCCAAAACGACAGTCTTACTCCTGGTCGTCGCGACGGACGATCATGTGGCGGACCACAGCGTCGGTGATGCGCAGGACGCGATCAAGCTCGGCGATCTGGGTAGGATCTGCGTGGAAGTTGATGAGGGTGTAGTCACCATCGGTGAGGTCGTTGATCTCGTAGGCGAGCTTGCGCTTGCCCCACTCGTCAACGGAGTCGACCTTGCCAGCGCCCTCAGCGATCGTGGTATCGATACGCTTCATAACAGCGAGACGAGTCTCGGGGTCGAGCGACGGGTCAACAAAGAACAGCAGTTCATAAGCCTTCATATTGTCACCTCCTCTGGGCAAATGTGGCTTCAGGTCGTGAAGGTGCGCCTGAAGCAGGAAAAGACTTGGTAATAATATCTTTCAACCTCCTAGGCTGCAAGAATTTGCAGCTACAACCTCATGACCTCCACATATGCCCATACTCGCACGACGTTTCATGCGCATTCCAACCAAATGCCGACCAAATGCTTGACGGATTTGTGGACAAGATACGACGCCGCGGGGACAAGCTGAGCCAGGCCGCAGGTCAACGGGCGCATGGTTGTGGTCGCGAAATACATACCAGTGGTCCACAGCACCACCCAAAGATTTTTAAATTCATTGCCAAGTCGCTTATGAATACCCCTTTTGAACAATTGAGTTGATCAATCACGCTGGTCGGAAGCCGTTTTTTGGCATCTCAAACCCCACTGCAACGCCAGGCGCGGCCAAGCGTTTGGTTGATTTCCGATCTCAGCCGAACACATTAGGCGGACAGGCCGTTCCCGCAGCTAGCCGAACGCCCCCGAGGCCCCATCCGGGCCCCGGGGGCGCCGTTTTCCCAGTTGAAGGAACGGTGGAGATGTGTTTCGATGGGTCCGGTGGCCATGCTCCGCCCTCCGCCCGGCACCTCTTCCCAGACTCAGCCGGACGGTCGGTCCGTCTATTCCGTTTTGCCTTCAGGCTAGGCCAGCGGGGCATCGCCCCTCTCTGCGCGCGCCCTCTCGATGAGTCCCGGCGTCAGGTCGAGCTCGGCCAGAGGCACATCCTCCACGCCGTAGGCGTCAAGCTGGGCCTCGTAGAAGACGTGCGGGCGGCGCTTGCAGCCCACCGCGCGGTAGCGGCCGCAGCCGTTGCAGCATCGCGGCCACGCGGCCAGGCGCGGGCAGGCCGCCG
>CAMQHB010000044.1:0-16688 GCA_947001545.1 uncultured Collinsella sp. | reverse complement strand
TGGCGCGGCAAGAAAAATGCGCCCCTGTGGGCGCACCATCCCGTTCGCTATTCCGCCTTTTTAACGCGCGGCTTGCGACCGCGCGGCTTATCGACCAGTGCGGACTCACCGCTCTCGCGGTACTGGCGGCACCAAGCCTTGACCGAAGACTCGCTGGGAATCTTGTGCTTGATCATGGCCTCGCGAACCGTCAAGCCGTTTTCCAGACGGTCCTTAACCACAGCGAGCTTTACGTCGTACGAATAGGTGTGATGATGCGAACCGGCATTGAGAACGGCGTCGGCACCGCCCACGGCATACGCGCGGGCCCACTGACGAGCCGTGGCCTGGGGAATGCCAAGCTCCGCGGCGAGGGCGCGATGACCGACCCCCTCTTGGAGGATCTCGACGGCGCGCTGCCTAACCTCGGGCGCATGCGTGCGAGTCCTAGTTGCTTCCGACATACCTGCCACTTCTTAGCCTTAACCGTTAATCTGCCTTCTTACGTGCAAGTTAGATAGTAGCATTTTACTGTTTGCTCAAAGCAGTTAATTAAAATAGACGCGGCATTATCTGGGCATTTGGCACCAAATTACGACATATCTTTATCGATTATTTACGCTGGTAGCTGACTCGCAGCTAATCGTCATTCGCTTGTCAACAAAATTGGCATCTCTTTATGTCCTTTGGTATAGAGGATATAGTTATTAACCCCTCCCCCAATATTTTTGAGTGATCTGCAAGGCAGTAGACGTCCTCACTCCTCATGATTACCGCGCATTGCCATCCACCGGAGCAAAACAAAAAGGGCGGGACCTGCTGCGCTTGCAGGCCCCGCACCGGTTGACACCCGACGGGACACAGCCGGGCGAGACGGATCCGTGCTACCGCCCCGCCTAGCCGCGATGTTCAACTACAGCTCGTTGGCCGCGTGATACGCCGTGCGGATGGCGCTCGCAATGTCGGCGGTGCGCTCACCCGAGCAGTCGCCCACGCAGGTCACGGGCACCGTCACGCCATCCAGGTCAAACGCGTTGGCCTTGGAGCCCACGGCCATCACCACGTAATCGCAGGCGATCTTCACCGGCTCCTCGGCACCGTCCTCGGTGGTGCGAACAGCCTCCACGCCCTCGTCGGTAATGGCGGTCAGGCGGGTCTTAACATGCTGCTCTACGTTGTGCACGGCAAAGTCGCTCATAATCAGCGGCAGAATGGTCTCGGACTCGCCCGCGGCAATCTTGTCGAGCATCTCGACAATCGCCACCTCACAGCCGTGCTGCAGCAGATACTCGGCAGTCTCGGTGCCCACCAGGCCACCGCCAATGACGGCGACGCGGCCGTTGAGCTCCACCTTGCCGGCCAGCACGTCCCAGCTCGAAACGACCTTGTCCGAGTCGGCACCCGGAACGGGGATGACCACGTCGTGCGCGCCCACAGCCACAATCGCGGCGTCGGCGGCGTTGAGGTCCTCAGCGGTAGCGGCATGGCTGAGCTCAACCTTCACGCCCAGGCCAGGCAGAATCTTCTCGTAGTACTCGACCGAGCGCATGATCTCGTCCTTGCGCGGAGGCGCAGCCGCCAGCACAATCTGGCCGCCCAGATGATCGCTCGCCTCGTAGATGGTCACGTCGTAGCCGCGCTTGGCCGCCACGCGTGCGGCCTCCAGGCCGGCGATGCCGCCGCCCACCACGGCGATCTTCTTGTCGCCCTCGCCCGGCTTGATGGCGATGGTCGCCTCGTCGCCGTTCTCGGCATTGAGCACGCACGAGATGTACTTGCGATTTTGAATCGCGTCGACGCAGCCCTTGTTGCAGTTGAGGCACTCGCGGATGGGCTCACCCGTGGCGGCCTTCAGCGCAATGTCGGGGTCGCACATGAGCGAGCGGCCATAGGCGATGATGTCGGCGGCGCCGTCTTCCAGAATCTTCTCGCCGGCCTCGACCGAAACCACGCGGCCCACGGTTGCCACCGGCACGGAGACCAGGGCCTTGACGCGCTCGGCCACCGGCAGCGTCCAGTTGTAGGGCATGGCACCCATGGGTGGAATGGTGTCGCCCATGTTGCCGGTGTGGTTGGCCTGTGCAACCTGGATCATATCGATGCCCGCGCCCTCGAGCAGCTTGGCGAACTCGCAGGCCTCGTCGGGCTGCAGGCCACCCTTGCCGCGCGGCGTGCCGTCGGGGTTCTCCATGATCACGGGGAGCTTGTACTCCACCATCAGCTGCGGCGCGGCCTCCTTAATGGCGGCGACGACCTCCAGCGCGTAGCGAACGCGGTTCTCGAACGAACCACCGTACTCGTCGGTGCGCTGGTTGAGGATGGCCGAGCACAGCGAACCCACCAGGCGGTCGCCGTGGACCTCGATAGCGTCGATCCCGGCCTGCTGTGCGCGAGCGGCCGAGGCAGCGATGGCCTCCTTGATCTGGGTGAGCTGCTCTACGCTCGCCTCGTTCACAAAGTGCTGCATGTCGTGGTGCAGCTTGGCGTAGGCCTGGTTGCGGATCTCGTTGGACTCGGCCATCTTGGCGGCAAAGGTCTCCTCGTCGCCGGCGGCCTTGGCCTCCTGCGCGGCCTTGGCGGCGGCCATGGAGCCCATGACCATGCGGCCGACACCGGGCACATCGTACTCGGGGTGGAACAGCTGCAGCGCGACCTTGGCGCCGTGCTTGTGGACGGCATCGGCCAGCGCCTTAAACGTGGGGATCTGGGCGTCGGTTGCCAGCTTGGGCGTGGGGCTTGCGGTCATGACGGGAGCGACGTCGCCGATGACGATGTAGCTCACGCCGCCACGGGCCAAGCGCTCGTAAAAAGCCAGGCTGCGCTCGCCGATGGAACCGTCACGCTCCTCGTAGCCGGTGGTCAGCGGCGGAAACATAATGCGGTTCTTGAGCTCAAGGGGGCCAACCGTAATGGGCTGGAGCAGCTTGGATGCAGGTGTGGTCATGGACATTCCTCTCTTGTAGGCGCGGCGGCGATGATGCCGCGTAGTTATCTAGAGGATATGGCATGGGAATACAGCAGCGCAACGGAAATCGGCGGACAGCAGGTAGCGGCAGGTGGATGGGGCGGAACGGCCCGTCGGTTTGTCTCAATCTGTAACAGTTACTCAGCAAAACCGGGTCTTACTGTTACAGATCGAGATATTCCTCTCGACCCATCCTCAACAATCTAGATATGTAACATCTAGGCCCACTTTTGACCCCTACCTGTTACAGATCGAGACAAACCAAACCCGCCTGCCTGAAAATCTCAATCTGTAACAACAACTCGGCAAAATCCGTCCCTCGTGTTACAGATTTAGACAAACACGACCCAACCCACCGGTATATCTCGGTCTGTAACACCTAGCCGCCCAAATCGGGTCTAGATGTTACAGGTCGAGATTTTGTTTGAGAGGCCGAGAATTGGACCGAAAACACGGTCCCGAAATAACAAAAAAGCTCGCCGGCTAGGCCGACGAGCTGCAAGTTCTTGGTCGCGGGGGCAGGATTTGAACCTACGACCTCCGGGTTATGAGCCCGGCGAGCTACCAGACTGCTCCACCCCGCAATGTCTGGGCGCTTCATGTGCGCAAGAGAGAATATTACGCGGGAGTTCGGTAAACGGCAAGGAAAATCTCGTAGAGCATAATTCCTTCATATTTAAACCCCTCAGCCCCTATCACCGTAAACGAATCGCAGCCGAGCGCCGTCGACGGCACGTATACAATGGTGCGCGTCCTTTTATGCCGACACCGGGAGTAGACATGCTGCTCGCTATCGATATGGGAAACACGCAGACGGCCATGGGCCTGTTTGACGGAGACGAGCTGGTGCAGTCGTGGCGCATGCCCACCGACCGCTCCTATACCGCCGACGAGATCCATGTGCGCCTGATGGGTTTCTTTAAGATGTACGGCCTTTCGCTCGATGCGGTCGACGCGATCGCCTTTGCGGGCGTGGTGCCGCAGCTCTCGCGCGAGTGGCACGCCGTGGCCGACCGCATTGCCGCGGACGCCATCGTCATCGGGCCGCAGACGGCCGCCGTAACCAAGCTGCGGGCGGCGCGCCCCCAGGCCGTTGGTGCCGACCGCATCGCCAACGCCGTCGCTGCCGAGACCTTCTATGGCGCGCCGGCGATCGTGGTGGACTTTGGCACCGCGACCAATATCGACGTCATCGATGAGGACGGTTGTTACATTGGCGGAGCGATCGCGCCAGGCATTCGCATCTCCATGGACGCGCTTGCCGCCCGTGCCGCCAAGCTCGCCAGCGTGCCGCTCGAGGCGCCCGAGCACGCCATCGGCCGCGATACCGAGGAGTGCATCAAGGTCGGCGCCGTAACGGGCGCCGCCGCCATGGCTGAGGGCCTGGTCGCGCGCATGAAGCGCGAGCTGGGCCGCGAGGATGCCACCGTTATCGCCACGGGCGGTCTCGCCAGCATCGTCGCCGATTCGACCGATGCCTTCGACGTGGTCGACGGACAGCTCACCATCAAGGGTATCTGCGAAATCTACCGCCGCATGCAGGAGCTGGGATAGAGCAGGGGCTTAAGTCGAGCACGCCCGATGCCACAGCCCCCGCAAACGTTCGCCAAGCCTATTCCTCAAAATCGAAAAATTTTCAGTTTTGAGGAATAGGCTTTCTGCTAGGCCTCGTCGCACAGCCACCTCGCCAGGTCCACGATCTGCACTCCGTCGCGATCCGTGGCCTCGTGATGCGTGCGGGCGAGAATCATCTTGGGATACGCATCGCCAATGCTCAGCAGTGGCGAAATCTCGCGTTCAAATGTCTTATCCGAGCCGATATCGTCGCTCACTTGAATATAGAGTTTCTCGCTCCGCTTGATTGCTACAAAGTCTATTTCCTTTTTATAGAGCACGCCGACGTATACCTCGTATCCGCGACGCAGCAGCTCGATTGCCACCATGTTCTCGTATACGCGTCCCCAATCCATATCACGTGTACCAAGAAGTGCATATTTAAACGCATGGTCCGCCAGATAGTACTTCTCGCCGCTCTTAAGGTATTTTTTGCCGCGAATGTCGTAGCGACGAACTTTATAGAAGGCAAACGCATCGCACAGGTACCCCATGTACGTGCCGACCGTCTTGTTCGTAATCTTTAGCCCATCCGCATTTAATGCATCAGTAATGTTGCGTGCCGACGTAATGTTGGAAACGTTGTCCATCATGTAATCGGCAATGCGCAGCAGCGCCGATTCGTTTCTCACGTTATGCCGCTGCACGATATCTCTCACGATGAGCGTTTTGAAGACATTGGAGAGATATTGATAACGCTGCTCCTGCAGTGGATAAGGGTAGGAGCCGGACATACCGCCGGTTCTCGCGTACTCATCGAAGTCGCGGTCGACCTCGCCCTCGTCGCCATAGAGTCGATACTCCTCAAACGAGAATGGGAAAACCTCGATCTCAAACGTACGCCCCGTAAAGAGCGTCGACAGATCGCTCGACAGCAAAAAGGCATTCGATCCGGTAATGAATATGTCGTACTGCTCGGATGCGTGGAGGCTGTTGATCGCACGCTCAAAACCGTCGCACATCTGAACTTCATCGATAAGCAGAAAGTTTTGTTTGCCGGACACTCGATGCTCTTTTACATAGGCGAGCAGCGCGTGATACTCGAGCAGATTCTCGAACTCATCGAGGTTGTAGTTGATATGGATGACATTCGAATTGGACAGATTTGCCTCCACGTAATCGCGGAGGGCCTCGAGCAATTTTGATTTACCGCTACGACGGATGCCCGTGATGACCTTGATGTCCGGCACGCCAATAAGGCTCGTCAACGTGTCCATATATGACGTTCTATTGATGAGTTTCATTGGGGCCTCCTCGCGGTCTTTTATCGCTATTCCTCAAAATTGAAAAATTTTCAGTTTTGAGGAATAGGATCTATAGCGAATATACCTCGCGAAAGACCGAGCTGCCTTAATCCTATTCCTCAAAAACGAAAATTTTTCAGTTTTGAGGAATAGGGCGCTGGCAACCCATTCCCCAGATAGGCGAAACCCTCCCCGGCACAGGCCGAGGAGGGTCTTGTTGTCATGTCTATCTTTGGGCGCGAACGCCCCGCGCTACAGCCCGCGAATGCGCACGGCCTCGGGCGGAAACTCCTGCTCGCCGGCATCGGTCTTGATGGTCGCGCGACCCCAGATGTCCAGGCCTGCAAACACACCGACCGCAAGCGGCAGGCCGTTGGGCGACACCGCCGCAACTTGGCGGCCCAGCAGCGGCACCATGTCGAAGTACTCGCCCAGCACGGGAGCCAGCGGCCCTGCGGCGCCTTGCGGCGTGTTGGCAACAACCGCCCAAGCGTCCACGCGGGCCAGCACGGCGGCGGCCAGCGTCTCGACCAGCGCTTCGTCAGCCACGTCCACACCAAGCTCGCCCAGCGCCGAACGCTCAATATCCACCGTCACGGCACCGAACATGCCCGCAGCAGCGGCACCGCCGTTCACGGCAACACGCGCGAGCGACGTCTCAAACGCAGGCGCACCGCACACGATATCGCTCGGCCACTGGATACCCACCTTACCGGCAAGGCCCAACCCCGGCGTCGAAGCCGTGCCCACGAGCGCGTCCATCATGCCCATCGCAGCCACAAACGGCAGGCCGTGGAAGGCATGCATGTTCACGTCCGGGCGCACGATCAGCGAAAACGTCAGCGAAGCATCGCCCGCGCTCCAAGCGCACCAGCCCGCGGACGCACCCTCGCGGCCCGCGTCGCGCGCGGCGTCAAGCTCGGTACCGGCGACAACAGCATTCATCTCGATCATCTACATACGCCCCAATTCGCCCACGATATGGCCCACGCGGTCCTCGGGCTCCTTGACCTCGACACCGTTGTAGCGGAAGAACCGCGGCGGGTCGTGCATCAGGTCCTCGAGCGGCACCAGCACAAAGTCGCGCTCGCCAATGAGAGGATGCGGCAGGCGCAGCTTTTTGCCGCCGTGAGTCTCGCCGTCCATCCACAGCAGGTCCAGGTCGATGGTGCGCGGACCGTTGGCCTTGGCCTTTTTGGAGCGGTCGCGCCCAAGCTCGGCCTCGATCTTCATGAGCTCGTCGAGCAGCACCAGCGGCGCCAGCTCGGTCTTGATCTCGATGACGGCGTTGGCAAACGCGTCCTGGCGCGTCTCGTAGGCCGGCTCGCTCTCGTAGATCTTGGAGGAGTTGGACACGCAGGTGAGCGGAATCTCGGCGATCATGTCGCGCGCGGCGCGGATGTTGTCGCAACGATGCCCCAAGTTGGAGCCCACGGCCACAAACGCACGGCGCGGCTGCGGCTTGGCGACGGCCCAGTAACCGTTCAGGAACTGCGCAAAACCCGCGGCGTCGTGCACGCGCACGATGTTCGCACCGGCCTGGATGGCGCCCAGGCACACGCCAAACGTGGCGGCATCGCGCGCGGCGGCCTCGGTCACGCCCGAGACAGCGCCCACAAAACGCTTGCGCGACACGGCGCACATGAGCGGATAGCCCAGTGACGCCATCTTGGCAGTCTCACGCTGGATGACGATGTCCTCGTTAGCCGACTTACCAAAGCCCGGGCCAGGATCGATGCAGATGCGGTCGCGCGACACGCCGGCATGGATGAGTGTGCGGGCCTGGTCGGACAGAAAGCCCATGACGCGGCGCATGATGGGCGCCGAATCGGGCAGGGTAAAGCGGCGGAGCTGAGAGGTGGGCACGTAGGCCTCCTCGCGGCGGGCGCTGCGGCGCATCATGGCGGCCAGGCGGTCATTGGACTCCGATGCGGCCTCGGTGGCCTCGGGCGCGGCCTCGGGCGCGGGCGCGACGGTCTCGGCGGCAGCAGCCTGCTCGGCGGCCGGCGTCTCCTGCCCCAGCTCGGTTGCAGGCTCGGACGTGGGCTCCGGCTCGCCAAACGGCAGTGAGGGCTGTACCACACCGCCCGGAAGCTTGGCCTCAACCTTGGGCTCGCCCAGCAACTTGCCGCGACGGCGACGGGCCGGCTTCTCGGCCTCGCGCGCGGCCTCGGCAGCCGCTTCGCGTGCCTTCTCGGCAACAAACGCCGCAGCCGAGGTATCGAGCTGCACCGTTGCGTGCGTGCGGGCGGGCGCGGCGACCTCGCCGGCATGCATCACGATGACGCCGCAGGTGCTCGTCTTAACAAACTCGACCATCTTGGGATCGGTGAAGCCGGTCACGTCGTTGACGATCGAGGCGCCGCAGCGCACGGCCGCCTTGGCAACCGCTACATGACGCGTGTCGATCGAGACGATGGCGCCCTCCTTGGCCAGCGCGCGCACCACGGGCAGCACGCGGCGCGCTTCCTCATCGGGGTTGACCGGGGTAAAACCAGGGCGCGTGGACTCGCCGCCCACGTCGATGATGTCGGCGCCGGCGTCGAGCATCGCCAGGCCGTACTCGATGGCGGCATCGGGGTCGAAGTGCTCTCCGCCATCGCTGAACGAATCGGGCGTCACGTTGAGGACGCCCATGATGCGCGGACGGTCAAAGCTGAGCTCGTACTTTCCGCACCGCCATGTCTTGCTGTCGTTCGCCATGAACATCCTCCTAAAATGCCCACGCCGCCGAGCTTGGGGAGCTGGCGGCGGGGTCGCTTTGCACTCAGTCTTTCTATTGTATCCGCGCGCGCGGGCTAGAACGCAAACGCGGCCGCGATGTCGCAAGAAATCAGCAGGTCGGCATTTGCATCCTGATCGGTGGGAGCAAGGTTGCATATGGCCAGCGTATCGCCGGTAAAGTATCGCGTAAGGCCTGCCGCCGGATACACCACGAGCGAGGTCCCGCCCACAATGAGGGCATCGGCCGCGGCGATGGCGGCAACGGCACCGGTCAGCACATGTTCATCGAGCGGCTCTTCGTAGAGCACCACATCGGGCTTGATGCGGCCGCCGCACGCGGGGCACGCAGGCACGCCCGCGGCATCCTCGTGCTCGCGCGAGCAAATCCACTCGGCGCTATAGACCGTGCCGCACGACTGGCAAATGTTGCGATGGACCGATCCGTGCAGCTCGAACACGCGCTGTGATTCGGCCATCTGATGCAGGCCGTCGATATTTTGCGTCACCACGGCATCAAGCTTACCGGCGCGCTCCAGCTCGGCCAGCTTGGTGTGGCAGCGGTTGGGTTTAGCGTTAAGCGCGATCATCTTGGTGCGGTAAAAGTCGAAGAACTCCGCCGGATGCGCCTCGTAAAAGCTATGCGACAGCATGGTCTCGGGCGGATAGGCAAACTGCTGGTGATACAGGCCGTCCACGCTGCGGAAATCGGGGATGCCACTTGCCGTGGAAACACCAGCGCCGCCAAAGAAGACCACGCGCTTGTGGGTGTCAAACAGATCCGCCAGCGCGGCGGAGGCCTGCCTGGGGTCCGATATTGCCTGCGCCATATGAGTCCTCCGTCCTTAGTTAGTCGGGCAGCGTTGAGCGACGTCCCAGCATGCGGCCTTTAAGTCAGCATGCGCGGATCCCACCCCGCCCCTGTTGCGCTAATCTTAAGCCTGCCAACCCCGTCGAAAGGACACCATGCCTCAGACTTACACTTTCGCCTCGTGGAACGTCAACGGCCTGCGCGCCGTGCTCAAAAAGGACCCGAGCTTTATCCAGATCGCGCAAGAACTCGACGTCGATATTCTGGCGCTCCAGGAGACCAAGCTGCAAGAGGGCCAGGTCGATATCGACCTGCCCGGCTATCGCCAAACCTGGAGCTACGCCGAGCGCAAAGGCTATTCGGGCACTGCGGTCTTTAGCCGCCAGGAACCGCTGCGCGTGCTGCACGCCGACGCACTGCTACCCTACGCCGGCGAGGGCGAGGCGGCCGAGCTCGTCGCCCAAGCCGTAACCGAGGGCCGCGTCTGCGCGCTCGAGTTCGACAAGTTTTGGTTTGTGGATGTTTACACGCCTAACGCCCAAAATGAGCTCGCGCGCATCGATGTACGCATGGCCTGGGACGATGCCTATCGTGGCTTTTTGAGCGCACTAGAGCGCGAGACCGGCAAGCCCGTGGTGACCTGCGGCGACTTTAACGTGGCGCACGAAGAGATTGACCTTAAGAACCCCAAGTCCAACCGCGGTAACGCAGGCTTTTCGGACGAGGAGCGCGGTAAGTTTACCGAGCTGCTCGACGCCGGTTTTACCGATACCTGGCGCGCGGCAAACCCCGACGTCGAGGGCGTCTACAGCTGGTGGAGCTATCGCTTTAATGCCCGCAAGAACAACGCCGGCTGGCGCATCGATTACTTCCTGGTAAGCGACGCAATCGCCGACAACGTACGCGACACCGGCATCCGCGGCGACATCTTCGGCAGCGACCACTGCCCCGTCACCCTCACGCTAGAACTCTAGCCCCAAGTAATTCCTGGGGGGACAGAGGAAAACAGATTATGTGGCCCCTCTCCCCCTATAAGGTGCGGTGGAATAGTTCCTGTTTGGGCAGCAAATAGCCAAAAACGAGAACTATTCCACCGCAAGTTCGTGAGGGAACGCGAAATGCCTTACAGCCCGTATTTCACGACGACACGGTTAATGCGGCGACACCAGGGCTTGTACAGGGCGACCAAGAACACGCAGGTCGCGAGGCCGTGTGTGATATCGAACGGCACCGCCGTGGCAAGACGCGCCACGGCACCCGCCCAGGTAAGCGGCTGCACAAAACCAATGATGTCATACGCGTTGATCACGACGCCATAGAGCAGGCCCGACGCAAAGCCGTACGCCAGCAGTGCTGGCATGCGCACGGTGCCGTCGGCGCGGTCGAACGCACCCGCATACGTCAGCGCACCGCCAACGTATCCCACGAGCCCCCAAGCATACATCTGCCACGGCGTCCACATGCCCTGTCCAAAAAAGAAATTGCTGGTCAGCGCCGCCAGCGCGCCAACCATAAAACCATTGCGACGGCCAAGCGTCGCCCCCGCGATAATGGCGATGGCGCTCACCGGTTTAAAGTCGGGAATGGGCCCAAACGGGATGCGCCCCGCCGCCGCCAGCGACGCCAGCACCAGCGTGGGCATAATCTGGCGCAAACCCGGACGAGATGCCTCGTAACCCGCAAAGAACAGCGCAAGCACCAGCGCCACTACAACCAGCATGGCAAGCGCCGCCTGCTCAATGCCCACCAGCAACGCCGCAGCCATCACTGCCGGCACTGCCAACAACAGCGGGACCTCCAGTTTTGCAAGCAAGCGCGAGAAACGACAGTCTGTCATCCCATCACGCCCTATAGAACACGTTGTCGGCAAAGAAGTCGGCCGTGGGCTCCATGCAGGCAATCTCGCCGTCAAACATCATGGCGACGTCGTCGGCTACCTGCTCGGCAAAGTCCAAATCGTGCGTAGCCATGATGACGGTGCCGCCAGCCTTCGCATGGTCACGCAGGGCGCGGGCGATAATGCGGCGGCTGAACAGGTCTAGACCCTTGGTGGGCTCATCGAGCAATAGCAGTTCGGGGCCGATTAGCAGCAGTTTTGCCAATGCAAGCAGTTGACGCTGCCCGCCCGAAAGATCGTACGGATGGCGCCCATCCAGACCCGACAGCCCCAAGCTCGCCGCACGCTCCCGCGCCAAGTTCTCGTCATATCCGCAGGTCGAGGCCCATTCCATCAGCTCGTCGCGCACCGTCTCGGCAACCAGCAGGGCCTTGGGGTTCTGCGGCAGCAGCGCAGCCGAGGCCGCCCCGCGCACCATACGACCACGCTGCAGCTTGGCAGTCTTGGCCAGCACCGAAAGCATCGTCGACTTGCCGCAGCCGTTACCGCCCACAACCGCATGCACCGCGCCAGCCGAAAACGACGCATCGAGCCCGCGCAGCACCCAGCCGGACGCTCGATCGTAGCGAAACCAGCCTTCCGACAGGGTGGTAGCCGACCCGCCGTGCATTTTTTGGAGTATTCTGCTTCCATCCGTGCGCAGGAAGGCTTCCGAGCCGTTCTCGAGCGACGTTTGCGCCACAAATTCGGACGATTTGTCCAATTCCGAACTTTTTTTCGCGCTCGATACGTCCCCGGGCGGCTCCGGAGAGCCCAAATTGTCCTCACGCCTGCTGAATACTCCTTTATTTGCACATCGGATGGCACCCCACCCCAACATGTCATCGGAAAACAGCGATTCTCGGCGTTCCAAAGAAGCCATATCCGCCAGCTCGCGCACGCGACCGTCCTCAATCCGGTACGCACACGTCGCGTATTCGAGCATTGGGCGCGGCTGATGCGTCGCCACAACAACCGTGCAGCCCAGCTCGCGATTCACACGAAACAGCGCGTGCAGGAAATTCTTCTCCGCAACCGGATCAAGCTGAGACGTGGGCTCGTCGAGCAGCAGCACGCGCGGGCGCAGCGTCAGAACGGCCGCCAACGACAGCAACTGTTTGCGACCGCCCGAAAGCGTGTCAGTATCGCGGTGAAGCCAATCTTCCAGCCCAAAGAAATAGCTGGTCTCAGATACGCGACGGCGCATCTCATCACGCGCTAGCCCCAAGTTTTCCAGGCCAAACGCCATCTCGTGCCACACGGTTTCGCACACGATCTGGTTCTCGGGATCCTGGAACACATAGCCCACGCGCTCCGCCGATGCCCGCACATCCATGTCGGCGACGGGCTCGCCCAGCACGCGCAGTTCGCCAGTGCGCTCGCCCGCCGGAGCGATCTCGGGCTTGAGCAGCGACAGCAGCGTCGACTTACCCGATCCGGTACCGCCAACAAGCAGCGCAAATGCACCTTGGGGAACAGACCAGTCGAGCCCCTCGAGCACCGCAGCATCAGCATCGGGGTAGGCAAAGCTCAGGCTCCGCACCTCAATCGCCGGCGCGGCCGAGCCATATGCCACACCCGCCGCCGAGCTCCTATCCAACCGAGCCATCAGCCAAACCTCTTCTCATCAATCGCGTGCGACGCGCAAGGCAGCATCATCCAGGCAGCGTACACGACATAGCCCAGCCACGGCGCCGGCACCGATAGTTGCGGGTAAAACGAATACTGCATCGTCGCAGTCCACGCCACTGCCGTCGTGGCCATGCCAAACAGCGCAAGTCCAACCAGCGCGGCAACATCGCCGCGCCCCAGCCGATACCGCGCATACGTCGTTCGACGCGTCGCGGCGCCCCACCCACGGGAGCGCATGGCGTCCGCGCGCTCCAGCGAATCTTCCATGCCCCAGCCCATCAACACGCTCGACGCCCGCAGGCGCGATCGCACGGGGTCGGCCGGCGCGCGCCCCGGCACGTCAATCGCATCTTGCACCGCCAGCACCGTGCGGCCGCGGCGCAAAAACTGCGGGATAAGCCGCATGCACATCGAGATCATAAGCGCAATCACCGGTGCGGCATTGCCCAGCAGCGCGAGCACCTTGTCGTATTCGAGCATCGACGCCGCTGCCTCAAACCACAGCACGCTCGCCACAAACAGCCCACCCATGCACAGGCCGTAAACCATGCTCTCTAGATACACCGCACGCATGCCAATACGAAACAGCTCCGTCGAGCCCGATGCACTAAACAGCGGATTGAGCACCGCGATAATCAAAATCACCGGCAGCTGCCAGCGAAGCGCGCCCAACGTGCGCGCAACACCGCGCGTCGCAAGCCCGTACGCCAACCCGCCCGCAAGCGATAGCGCAATCAGCACCGGTTGCATCGAGAACATGGTGAGCCCCAACGTCAGCACCATGTAGAGCGCCGGCACCGCCGGATGCGACATCGAAAATGCCGCGACGGGTTCGTTGCCCGATTCCTCTCGCATGGTGTCCACGGGCATCCCCATCCCCTCGCTCAAACGTCAACGCCGCAGCGCCGCCACCATACACAACCAGCGCAAACGCCGTACCGCCGGCCCAAGCCTCAGCTGCCGCGCATCAATCGTTACGCGCTCATCATATGCCTGCGGTATCATATTGCGCCGTGTATCGTTTCCAAACACACGTCTCTATAACGTAACAGGAGATCACATGGACGCAACCGCAATTATCCTCGCCGCCGGCGAGGGCACCCGCATGAAGTCGAACCACTGCAAGGTTTCGCACAAGATTCTAGGCAAGCCCATGGTTCAGTGGATCGTCGACGCCACCATCAAGGCCGGCTGCAGCCGCGTCGTGGTCGTCATCGGCAGCCACGCCGACGAGATGCGCGCCCTCATCGATGGCGCCTACGCCAACAGCGCCACCAAAGTCGAGTGCGTCGAGCAGACCGAGCGCCTGGGCACCGGCCATGCCGTCAAGGTCGCGCTCGAGGCCTGCGGCATCGCGCAAGGCCCCGTCGTCGTGCTCAACGGCGACCTGCCGCTCATCACCGCCGACACCGTCGCCAAGTTCGCGCAGACCGTCGCCACCGGCGAGCTCGCCTGCACCGTCATGACCATGACCCCGCCCGATCCTTTTGGCTACGGCCGCATCAAGCTGGGCGCCGATGGTCAGATCGAGCGCATCATCGAGCAGAAGGACTGCACGCCCGAGCAGGCCGCCACGCTGCTGGAGTGCAACGCCGGCTGCTACGCCTTCGACGGCGCGCAGCTTGCCGCCCACATTAACGAGATCGGCAACGACAACGCGCAGTCCGAGTACTACCTGCCCGACATGCTCGAAATCCTCAAGGGTCACGGCCAGGCAGTCTCCATCTTCCACTGCGACGACTACCGCGACGGCCTGGGCGTCAACAGCCGCATCCAGCTCGCGCAGCTCACCGCCATCGCGCGCGACCGCATCAACGAGCACTGGATGGCCGAGGGCGTCACGTTCATCGATCCCACGCAGGCCTGGATCGGCCCCGACGCTGTTATCGGCCGTGACACCGTCGTGTGGCCGCAGACGCATCTGATCGGTCACGTCACCGTGGGCGAGGAGTGCCAGCTCGGCCCCAACAGCCGCCTCACCGACACCACCGTCGGCAGCGGCTGCATCATCGATGAGACCATCGCCATCGAGGCCGTCATCGAGAACGGCGTCGACTGCGGCCCGCGCGCCTACCTGCGCCCGGGCACCCACATGCTCGACGGCTCCAAGGCCGGTACGCACGTGGAAATCAAGAAGTCCACGATCGGCGAGGGTTCCAAGGTGCCCCACCTGTCCTACATCGGCGACACCACCATGGGCTCCGGCGTCAACGTAGGCGCGGGCTCTATCACCTGCAACTACGACGGCGTCCACAAGCACAAGACCGTCATCGGCAAGGATGCCTTCATCGGTTCTGACACCATGATGGTCGCGCCCGCCCAGATTGGCGACGGTGCGCTCGTGGCCGCCGGCTCCGTCATCACCGAGCCGGTCCCGGCCGACGCACTCGGTCTGGGCCGCGCCCGTCAGGTAAATATTGAGGGCTGGGCCGCCGATTATCGCCGTCGTCTGCACGAGGACGACGAGGCATAACGTTTCACCAACCACAAAAGGAGCTGTTCCATGGGGACGGCTCCTTTTTCTATCGTGACCTGCGCGACCGGATGAGTGGTCGGTTCGTGTCCGTTGACGGTAAAGACGTTATCAAGACCCGATTAACCCCGCCGCACGGTTACAATGCAAAAAGGCATCTATATGGCATTCGATGTATAAAGGAGAAGGGTAATGCCGATTAATGATCCCGAGAAGTCGGAGAATATGCGCAAGTCCATCCGCGTGTATTCCGGTTCCTCCAACCGTCCCCTCGCTCAGAAGATCGCTGAGTACCTTGGGGTCGAGCTTTCGGGCCTTACGCTAAAGCAGTTCGCCAACGGTGAGATTTACGCCCGCTACGACGAGACCGTCCGCGGCGCCGACGTCTTCCTGATTCAGTCCGTGGCCGGCGGCAACGTCAACGACATGCTCATGGAGCTGCTCATCGCCACCGACGCTGCCAAGCGCGCATCCGCCCGCTCCATCACCGCCGTCATCACCCACTACGGCTATGCCCGCCAGGACCGCAAGGCCGGCCCGCGCGAGCCCATCACCGCCCGCCTCGTCGCCAACCTGCTCGAGCGCGCCGGCGTCAACCGCATCATCACCCTCGACCTGCACCAGGGCCAGATTCAGGGCTTCTTCGATATCCCGGTTAACCACCTGTCCGCGCTGCCGCTGTTTGGCCAGTACTACAACGACATGCACTTCGACACCGACAACCTGGTTGTCGTCTCCCCCGATGTGGGCCGCGCCAAGGCCGCCAAGAAGCTGTCCGACATGCTCGGCTGCGACCTGGCCATCGCCCACAAGGGCCGTCCGCGCCACAACGCCGCCGAGGTCATGGGCATCATCGGTGACATCAAGGGCAAGACCTGCATCATCAACGACGACATGATCGACACCGCAGGCACCCTGTGCGCCAACGTCAAGGAGCTCAAGGCTATGGGCGCCGGCGACATCTACGTATGCGCCACCCACGGCATCTTCTCCGGTCCGGCCATCGAGCGTCTGAACGACGCCCCGATCGTCGAGTGCCTCGTCACCGACGCCATTCCCGTCGAGGTCGGCGGCAAGATCAAGACCATCTCGGTCGCCGAGGAGTTCGCTCAGGCCATCTCCGCCGTTTACCACGAGGAGCCCGTCTCTACGCTCGTCGGCGGCGACTTCGCGCTGTAGTCGCTCGACCCTCGCATCCCTCCGGAAGCCCCGGACGCGCCTGCGGGGTTATCACGCGAACGTCCTCGCCGCTTTGCGGCTGCGGGATGTTCGCTTTGATAACCCCTCCCGGCGGGGCCGGGGGGTGCGGGCGGGGCGGGGGGGGGGGTTTGTGGTATGTCGTTGGTGGAACCGTTGCGCGGCGTGGGGGGGGG
>CAMQHB010000043.1:0-17714 GCA_947001545.1 uncultured Collinsella sp. | reverse complement strand
TATCGGATAGGAAATACTTCTTTTGGAATGAGGCGAACATTTAGGCCTCGCCTCCCTTCGTGACGGCGGCATCCGCGGTCGCTGCAGTGATTTTCCAGCTCGCGGCCTGTTCGTATTCGGTCCACATCTTGGCATACAGGCCCTCTTGGGACAGCAACTCGGCATGGGTACCCGACTCCTGCACGCTGCCCTGGTTGAGCACCACGATTTGGTCTGCGCCCACTACAGTCGAGAGTCGGTGCGCAATCATAATGACCGTGCGACCCGCCGCCAGCTTGCTAAAGGCGCGTTGGATGAGCGCCTCGTTCTCGGGATCGGCAAACGCCGTGGCCTCATCGAGCACCACGATAGGCGCGTCTTTAAGGATCGCGCGGGCGAGTGCCACGCGCTGGACCTCGCCGCCCGAAAGATACGCCCCGCCGGCGCCGAGCATGGTATTGATGCCCTGTGGGAGCTTGGCCACAATGTCGTCGCACTGAGCTGCGGAGAGAGCTGCACGCACTTCGTCGTCAGTGGCCGTAGGCTTGGAGGCGCGCACGTTATCGGCAAGTGTTTGCCGGAACAACTGGTTGGTCTGGAACACGAAGGCGACCTGGTCCATAAGCTCGTGCGGATCCATATCGCGAACGTCCACACCGCCTACGAGCACTCGACCCGAGGAAACATCCCAAAAACGCGGGATCAGGCTTGCGCAGGTTGACTTACCGCCACCCGAGGGACCCACCAGGGCGAGGGTGCTACCAGCGGAAACGCTAAAACTCGCATGGTTGACGGCAGGCGCTTCGGCGCCCTCGTAGGTAAAGCTCACATCCTCAAATCGCACGTCGCTGCCGGCAGGGTGCTTGGGTTGGGCGGGCACGGAGAGCTGCCTGGAATCCATGATGCTTCGAATACGAGCCAGCGAATCGGCACTCATCTGAGAGGCCTCGCCCGCAAACATGAGCTTGGTCATGGCCGTCGGCACCACGGCCGATAATATCGCGTAAAATGTGAAGTTTGCCATAAAATGCGCGAAGTCCGTCTCGCCCGGCGCCAACAGCAACGCCACGGGCAGCAGGAATGCCACAAGGCCATTGAGCGCGGTAAGGTTGAGTACCTGTGGACCTCGGCAGAACGTGCCCGCATAGCTTTGTGCCATGTCGGCGTATTCGGCAATCGCATCGTGGAAGGCCTTGAAGGAGTAGACCGTCTGCTGAAACACCTTGACCACGGGGATGCCGCGTACGTATTCGGTGCCCGTCTTGTTCATTTTGACTAGTGCACCCATGTAGGCCTTCATAAACTCGGCGCCTTTGCCGCTCATCATGGTGGCCATGGCGCCAAACGAAACGACGACCGAGATGAGGCATGCCGCACCCAAGCGCCAATCGAGGGCGAAAAGCAGCACGAGCAAGCCCACGACCATGGCGGCGGCGCCTGCGATATCGGGCAGCATATGTGCGAGCAGAGTCTCGGTGGAGGCGGCGCATCCGTCTACAACACGACGCAGCTCACCGGTGGCGTGCGTGTCAAAGTAGCCAAGCGGCAGCTTAAGCAGGTGCTCGCTCGTAGTTTTGCGAATATTGGACGCGCAGCGAAACGCGGACAGATGCGTGCACATGAGCCCCACGAAATAAGCTACGATGCTTGCCAGGGCGAAACCCACGGCCCACCAGCCATACATCGCGATGTCGCAGGCTTCGCTCCAGTTAGGTGCCACGGCGATCAGATCGCGCGCGACAAGCCAAATGCACACGTACGGGCCAAAGCTCAGCAGCTGCGAGAGCGCCGAGAGCGCCATGCCCAAATACGTTAGGAATTTGCGGTCACCGGCATATGCAAGCAGCTCACCGATACCGCCACCTTCCTTTTTTGATTCCTTTGCCATGAGATTCCTTTCTAACGGCTTGAGAGTTAACCGTAATGAACTTATCATTGATGTGTTAGCCATGGCTCACAATCGAGCCAGGCGTGCACGTTTCCGCAAAGGAAGGGGACGCTTTTGAAAATGCATCGGGCCGCGACCGATATAACCGAGCTCTACGCACCGCAGTTTGAGCAGTTTGGCCTGGAGCTTACCGGCAAGGGCGCCGTCTTTACCGGCGAGGTGGCAAACGACCGGGCGCACGGCCGCGCATGGATCATGCCCCTCTCCCCTGCCTGCATCGTCATGGAGCATTTCATCACCCCGACGCACGATATGTACCTGGCCGAATACACACCCGAACCATACGCCTGCGTGAGCGAGGTCAGCGCGCCCACGCTTACATGCATGCCCGAGGCTGGCATAACGCCCGCGAACCTTAAACCATTGCATGGACCGTGGCCAAACAATGCCGTTTGCAGCTTTATCCAAGATAGCTGTGGCGAGGAATTAAGCCCGCTGTTTGCGGGGGAGCTTTATCACTCGCGCTCGGTGCTCTTTTTGCCTGGATATTTTGACGAACTGGAGCACCGCTATCCCACCGAGTTCGTGGGAATCTTTGAGGCGTTTGCCGAGCCATGGCACGAGGAAGCGGCGTCTGTCATCTGCCACACGCTGCGCCGGATTAACGAGGACCGCGCCCGCACCGTAGGCGGACACGTCTATATGCAGGGCATCGTGGAGGCCATGGTCGCGGAGCTCGCCTGTTCGTGCGCGGCCCACAAGCAGGCGCGGCAGGCGGCAGACACACGCGTCAGCATAACCATTGCCGAAGAAGCAACGGCAATGATTGAGCGCGCGCTCGACAAAGGCAGACGTGTGGGTATCAACGAGGTGGCCGAGAGGCTTTACACAAGCCGCTCCAAACTATGCGCCACCTTTAAGGCCCAAACTGGCGAGTCCCTGGGCGCCTACATTCGCAGACGCCGTATGGAGCGAGCACAGGACCTTTTGGCCGATGGCGCGCTCACGATAGCGCAGGTGGCAGAGCGTCTAGGCTACCCTCAGCAGGCCGCCTTCGCCCAAGCCTTCAAACAATACACCGGCATGACACCCACGGCTTGGCGAAGCAAGCATCGCTAAGGCCCAAGCTCCCTGGCCGTAACGGAGCGATTAATTAGCCGCCGCCCGTCAGCTCACCCAGGATCTAAACGTCAAGATGTGCACAATCAAGCGCCTTTTTGATAAGAGGGACAGATCGATCAGCCAAATACAACGGAATGTTGAGCACCCCGTCGTCGAGCTTTAGGTTCTTAAGTGAGTAGCGGACCCTCAATGGAGTCGTCTCCGCATGCTTGTCGGCATAGTACTTAAGGCTCTTGGAATGAACGACCTCTCCCGATTTGACCTCGACGGGAACGATTTCGTTTCCGACTTGAATCAAAAAATCGACTTCGTGCTTCGGCTTCTCGTTTGTCCAATAACGCGGAGCAGCATCTAACTGTGAAAGTAATGCCTGAAGCACATAGTTCTCGGCGAACGAACCTTTGAACTCCGAAAAAAGCGCATCCGAGATGGCAAAAGCGGACGCATCCAGCCTTGCCATGCGGCGCAGCAAGCCGACATCAAGACAGTAGACTTTAAATGCCTTGAGGTCATCGTACGCAGAGAGCGGCACACCACCGGCAGCATTAAGGCGAACCGCCGTGATGAGCCCAGCATCGGCAAGCCATTCCAGAGCATCCTCGTATTCTCGAGCACGAGCCCCCTCGCGCACCGCACCCCAAACGAACTTTTTGTTCTCGCGCGCCAACTGAGCTGGAATCGAGTTCCATATTTGCGAAAGCTTGGCGAACTGCGCACGGCCACCATGCTTGGCAAAATCGCGCTCGTAGGAATCCAAGAGATCAGACAACACCTTATCGACCTGAACGATATCGCCCGTCTCCACCCACCGGCCAAGAGCCTCTGGCATGCCGCCGCATGCAAAATAACGACGAAGATGCTCGACGAGACGGACATGGAAGAAATCGGGCACTGTCTCGATCTGATCCAGGCCGCCAAGGTATTCGTCGTAGTTTGCAGCGCCCTCGGCTTTCAGAAACTCGGAAAAGCTCATGGGGCGCATCTCCATGAACTCGACCTTTCCCACCGGAAAAGCGCTGGTCTCACGGGACAAGCGAACGCCCAACAAAGACCCTGCGCATGCGACGTGATACTCGGGGGCCTCGTCACAGAAGTATTTAAGGGCGCCGACTGCAGAAGGACAATCCTGGATCTCATCAATAATAAGCAGCGTTTCGCCGGGCTCGATAGGCTGTCCAAGTGCCAGGGAAAGATTTGAGATGATCCGTCGAGGATCGCGCGTACCTTCGAAAAACTGAGCGTACTCGCTCTGTACCCCAGGTGACGGCTCCTCGAGCGTCAGATACACAAAATTGAGGTACGAGGTTCGGCCGAACTCCTTAAGCGCCCACGTCTTTCCAACCTGGCGCGCCCCCTTAAGGATAAGCGGCTTACGATATTCTGACGCTTTCCAAGCGTTAAGCTTGGCAATGATATCTCGCTGCATGACCGAACCTCCCGCAAAGAAACTTCCGTAAACGTGATATTTCCCACATTTTACCCTAGGTAAAACGTGACATTTATCACATTTACGGAAGTTTTAAGCTCATTTCGCCACACTTTCATCACATTTATTGCAATGTGACAAAGGGACAGTCCCTTTGTCACCCGCACAAAAATGGGCGCGCCAACGGCGCGCCCATTCACTCTATTTCATTCAGCCCACCTGACCCGAACGGCCGAGTCGTCACAGAACCCGGGAGCCCCGGCAGGGCGGGTGCTTCCTCAAAATGAGTTCCGCACGCAAAGAAGGCCACTTAATGTGGCCTTCGTCTTGCGCAGGACTGTTCGAAATTTTGAGGAAGCACCCGCCCTGCCGGGGCTCCCGGGTTCCCGCTTACGAGAGCGACGTTCTCAGCAACTCGTTGAAGAGCTTCGGGTTGCCCTTGCCGCGGCTCGCCTTCATGCACTGGCCCACCAAAAAGCCGATGACCTTCTGGTTACCGTCACGATACTGCTGCGCCTGATCGGCACAGTTTGCCAGCACCTCGTCCACGATCGGCTGCAGCGCGCCGGCATCGCTCACCTGGCGCATGCCGCGCTCGTCGACGATCTTGTTGGGGTCGTCGCCGGTCTGAGCCATGGCCTCAAAGACCTCGTGCGCCTGGTTGGAGCTAATGGCATCGGTCGCGAGCAACTTGGCAAGCGCCGCCACCTGAGCCGGCGCGATCCCGGACTCGGCAAGCGAGACGCCCGCGCCCTTAAGGTAGGCGATCATCTCGTTGACCAGCAGGTTTGCGACCGTCTGGGCCTCCTTGCCAGCCATACCGGCAGCGGCGGCCTCAAAGAACTCGGCAAACTCCGGGTCGCCGGCAATCTGCTCGGCGTCGGCTGTCTTAATACCAAAGTCGGCCTCAAAACGGACGCGCTTGGCGTCGGGCAGCTCGGGGATCTCGCCACGGCAGCGGTCGATAAACTCGTCGTCCAGATCGAACGGCGCTAGGTCGGGATCGGGGAACAGACGATAGTCGTCGGCCGTCTCCTTCACACGCATGACCACGGTGCGCTTACGGCTGGGCTCCCAGTGGCGGGTCTCCTGATAGATGATGCCGCCCTCCTCGAGCACCTCGGCCTGGCGGCAGATCTCGTAGGCTAGACCGTCGTGCAGGCTCTTAAACGAGTTGAGGTTCTTGAGCTCGGTCTTGGTGCCCAGCTTGGTCTCGCCGCGGCGACGCAGCGACACGTTGCCGTCGCAGCGCATGGAACCCTTCTCCATGGAGCAGTCCGAAATGCCCAGTGTCACAAAGATGCGACGGAGCTTCTCCATAAACAGGCGCGCTTCCTCGGGCGTACGCAAGTCGGGCTCTGTCACGAGCTCAATCAAAGGCGTGCCGCAGCGGTTGTAGTCGACGAGCGACTCGGCAGCGGCGGTAATGCGGCCCTCGGCACCGCCCACGTGCACCATCTTGGCGGCATCCTCCTCCATGTGGATACGCAGGATGCGAATGGGCACCGTGTAGGAACCGTCCTCGCGGCGCTCGGGCATCTGCAGGTTGGACGCGTCATAGCTGGCCAGATGGCCGGCGCGCTGATTGCCCTCGCGCATGGTCGACGTCATAGACGTGGACAGGCCCTCGGCGTTGGCCGAGGCGCTCGCCAGGCTCTGGGCCTCGGCCTCGCCAAACGCGCAGTCGGGGCGCTCGGCGGCACCGCGACCGGTCACATCCAGGTCCAGGTGGCCGTACATGGCAAAGGCGACCGGACCCTGCGTGGTCTGGAAGTTCTTGGCCATATCGGGATAGAAGTAGTGCTTGCGGTAGAACATCGAGTGGCGCTGGATCTCGCAGTTGGTAGCGAGACCGGCCTTGACGATGCTCTCGATGGCGCGCTTGTTGGGCACCGGCAGGGCGCCGGGCAGTCCCAGGCATACCGGGCACACGTTGGCGTTGGGCTCGTCATCGTGGCTGAGCTTGCAGTTGCAGAACATCTTGGTATCGAGTGCGGTGAGCTCGGTATGGATCTCCAGGCCAATCACGGCCTCCCAATCCCGCAGGACCTCGGAAAGCTCCTTCATTACAGCTCGCCTCCCTTCCCGGCAAAATCGGGCGCGACGGAAAGCGCGGGCGCACCCGTGGCGGCATCGGCAAAGCCGCGCTCCAGGGCGCGGGCAAACGTGAGCAGCTGACGGTCCTTAAAGGCCGGACCAACCAGCTGGGCAGAAACGGGCAGCTGAGTATCCTCGCCCAGGCCCAGCGGCACCGAGATACCGCCGTTGCCGCAAATGTTGAGCGAAATGGTGTACAGGTCGGAGAGGTACATCTGCGTGGGGTCGCTGATCTCGCCAAACTTAAAGGCTGTGCGTGGCGAGGCGGGCATGAGGATGGTGTCCACCTTGGCATACGCGGCGTCGTAGTCCTGCGTGATGAGCGTGCGGGCCTTTTGCGCAGCGTAGTAGTACTTGTCGTACACGCCCGAGCTCAGCAGGTAGGCGCCGAGCATCTGACGGCGCTTGGCCTCGGCGCCAAAGCCGTGGGCGCGCGAAAGCGAGCTCTGGTCGGACAGGTTAGCGCAGCCCTCCTCCTGATAGCCGTAGCGAATGCCGTCGAAGCGGGCCAGATTGGAGAACGCCTCGGCCGGGCCGATGACGTAGTAGGCGGCAATGGCGGCGTCCAGGTGCGGCAGGTCGACCTCGACCAGCTCGGCGCCCTGGTTCTGCAGTTCCTGGGCGGCGCGCTGAACGGCGGCCTTGACCTCGGGCGTCAGGCCCTCGGCCTCCATAAACGCAGGGATGATGCCCACGTGCTTGCCCTCGATGCTGTCGTTGAGATGCTCGGTAAAGTCGACGGCGCAATCTTGGCTGGTGCAGTCGTACGGATCGCGGCCCGCGCCGGTAAGCGCATTCATGGCCAGCGCGACATCCTCGACCGTGCGGCCAAAGGGGCCCACCTGGTCGAGCGACGAGCCAAAGGCAACCACGCCGTAACGGCTCACGGCGCCATACGTGGGCTTAAAGCCCACCACGCCGCACAGCGACGCCGGCTGGCGAATGGAGCCGCCGGTGTCCGAACCCAGCGAGAGCGCGACCTCGCCCGCGGCGACGGCGGCAGCGGAGCCGCCCGAGGAGCCGCCGGGCACGCGCTCGGTATCCCAGGGGTTGTTGGTGCGGTGGAACGCCGAGCTCTCGGTGGAGCTACCAAAGGCAAATTCGTCCATGTTGGCCTTGCCCATGGGCAGGCAGCCGGCATCGAGCATCCGCTGGACGCAGGTGGCGGTGTAGACGCTCTGGTAGTCCTCGAGCATGCGGGAAGCGCAGGTGGTGCGCGTGCCCACGAGGTTCATGTTGTCCTTAATGGCCAGCGGCACGCCCGCGAGCGGGGGCAGCGGCTTGCCCGCGGCGCGGTCGGCATCCACGCGCGCGGCGGCCTCGAGCGCAAGCTCGGGCGACACCTGCAGGAATGCCTGGACCCCGCCCTCGCGCGCCTCGATGGCGGCAAGGGAGGCCTGGGCCACCTCGGTAGCGGTAAAGTCGCCGGCGGCAACACCCGCGGCGATCTGGGCGGCGGTTAGGGAATCGAAGCTTAGCGCCATTACTCGCTCTCCCCCTCTCCCAAAATGGACGGCACGCGGAAGTAGCGGTCGCGCGCGCTGCCGGCGTTTTCCAGCGCGACGTCGAGCGGCAGGTCGCGCTCGGGCTCGCGCAGGTCATCGCCCATCACGTTGGACAGGCTTCCGATGGGATGGAACGTAGGCTCCACGTCGGGCAAGTCATATTGCAAGACGGGCTCGAGCATCTGGACAGCGTCGTTCATGTAGGACGTCATCTGGGTGAGCTCGTCATCGGTCAGTGCGATCTTTGCGTACTCGGCGATGCCGCGCACGTCTTTCTCGCTGAGTGCCATAGGCGCTCCCTTCCGCATAACAGATAAACCGCTCTAGTATACAAGGCAACGCCGCTTGGAGCAGGCGCTTTACCTAAATGCAGCGAAAACGTAACGAGGGCGGCGGGCTGGCAGGCGGCAGGCCGGCGGTTCTGCAGCGAAACCGCACCGTCCATAGAGAAAACCATCCCGCCCGCAACGAAAACCGTCCCGCCCACAACGAAAACCATCACAACATTCAACGCTTATCGCCAAAATCGCGATTTTCATCGAATGTTGTGATGGTTTGGAAGCCCCCGACCACCACAAAGGTGCCTGTCCCCTTTGCGGTGGTTCTGGAGAATGTCTTATGCCGAGGCCTTGGCCTTGCGGCGCTTGCGGACCGCGTGGATCACGATGTCCAGCAGCAACAGCACAATGGCTACGACCACGATGAGCACGGCAAACTCACGCTTGCCCCAGTGGCGGCCGGCCAGCGACTTTTGCTTGTCGACATCCTTCTTGTTGTACTTGGTGCGCACGCAATGCACCAGCAGGCGATGGTCGTTCACGCCGTAGGGCGTGCAGGTGACGAGCGTCACCTTGTCGGCGCCGGGCTCGATGGTCAGCGACTCCATCTCCTCGGGCAGCACGACCTCGGAGTCCACCATCTTGTAGGCGAGCGTCTTGTTCATGGTGTGCAGCAGCACCAGGTCGCCGGGCTCCAGCGAGTGGATGTCGTCGAACATGCTCAGGTTGCGCATGCCCGAGTGCGCGGTGAGCACGCAATGCGTCGAGGTGCCGCCCACCGGCAGGCTCGTGCCCTCCAGGTGGCCGACGCCCGCCATAAGGACTTCTTCGCTCGTGCCGTGGTAGATGGGCATGCTCACGTCGATGGAGGGAATCTCGACCCAGCTCATCATGGGGTCGCGGTCAAAGATGAGCTGCTGGGCGTAGGGCTCGATCTGGTCGACGGGAAGCTCGGTGGTCTCGCCCGCCAGCTGCTCGTTAAAGGAGCGCGCCTGGAGCAGGATGCGCTCGCGCTCCTCGGCAGACAGCGCGTCCACGGTGCTGGACACCGTGCTGATCTGGTTGAACACGCCCGAGGCCTCGAGCCGGTCCAAGATCCACGGCCAGGTCATAAGGCCCACGCCAATAAGGATGATGACGATGGTGATGAGCCGGTCGGCCCAGCGCGGCAGTCGCTTGTGACGACGCTTGGGCTTTGGTTGAGGTTTGGGCTGAGGGCTTGAGCCGCCGTTGTCCGCGGCGTTATTGCTCTTCATATGTTTGGCGCCCTGCACCATCGCCGGTCACTCCTCTACAACTCAAGTTGTCTGAACAAATAATAGCCGATTAGCGAGTCCCAAGTGCCGCCATTCGGGCAATAGGGTCAGACCGCATTGTCCGGTCAGGCATAGGCCCGTATTTGAGTTTTCAAAATATCCCGAATCGACGGGGCGATTCGGGATACAATGTTTATAGGAAACGACGCATCCCGCGTAAATGAACGAGAGCGCGGGCGGCCAGTTTCCGACGTTTTTAAATGCCCGGGCCTCTAACCCCGGGCATTCTTATTTGCGCTTGTTGCGGCGCAAATGCCTTCTACCGTCCGCACCGCGCGTGCGCCTACGGACCTTAAACCGAACCTCATACGAGTCAAAAAACGCGATGACGAACGAGCCCACCGCTGCAAGGGCGGCGAGCACGTTAAGGAATTTCAGCATTTGGGGACCTCCGATCGAGTCGTCGGCCGCCCGCGCACGGGATGCGTCGCAAGGGTATTTTACCGCGAGCGCACGCACTTACAGCTGGTAAACGCAATATTTGCAAACATTTGTTCGATGGTTACACACACGGTCCTTCGAGCAGCGGAGCCTGGCGGCATTGCCCGGTCAGGTAGAGGCCCGTATTTGAGTTTTCAAAATGTCCCGAATCGGCGGGGCGATCCGGGATACAATGTCTATAGAAAACGATGCACCCCGCGTAAGTGTATGAGAGCGCGGGCGGCCTAGTTTTCAGCTTTTGTTAAATGCCCGGGCCTCTAACCCCGGGCATTCCTATTTGCGCTTGTTTCGGCGCAAATGCCTTCCACCGTCCGCACTGCGCGTGCGCCTACGGACCTTAAACCGAACCTCATACGAGTCAAGAAACGCGATGACGGATGAGTCCGCATCGGACGGTGGAGGCTGCCTGTGTTGTCCAAAAAGAACGGGGCAAACTCCAGCGCGGAGTCTGCCCCGAAAAGAAAATGGCAAAGCAAGAACGTCGATGGACGAGAAAAGTGTCCGCAAGTCTCATGGCCATCACATCCCACCTGCCAAAGGGATGGGTGAGCGAGCGTTACTCCTGCTCGGACTCCTCAGCCTGTTTACGGCTGCGGATGAGGTGCGCCACGCCGATGCACAGCACCGCGCCACCAGCGATCCAAGTGAAGGTCACGCCGTTGAGACCGGTCAGCGGGAGGCCAACCGACTTGGTGTTGCCGACGGTGATATTGATTTCACCATCCGCGGGTTTGGTCTCAGTGCCGAACTTGGCGTTCAGCACATTGTCACCGGCATTACCGTCGAGTTCACCCATGACAACATCGCCACGAGTGCTGGAATCGAGGGTAGCTTCGAGCTTATCCACATTCAGAGTACCATTCGTGGTATATGTCGGTTTGATGGTGAAGGTGAAATCGGCAGCAGTAGTGTAGCTTTCATTCGGCGCACTGACCTCATGCACCTTGTAGGAGCCTGCATCGAGACCGGAGACAGCAATCTTGCCGTCGTTGCCGGACGTGAACTTCACACAACCAGGAAGTTCGGTACCGCTAGGAACGGTCACCAGCTGACCTGCGACGACGTTAGTGTCCCCAACAGTACCAGCCGCCGAAGCGATGTACTGGTCCTTGGTATTTGCGTCGGCAGACTGGATGGTAAAGACAGCGCCTTCAAGGCCCTTCTCGGTGCCCTGGTCGACCTTCTTGAGGTTGAGCTTGAACGCGAAGTCGGCAACGGTGTGCTCGACCGTCGTGCCCTCACCCGTGCCATACGGATTGTTGGAGTACTCAAGTTTAACGGTGTTGGGGTTGCCGCCCTTCTTGAGGTTACCAGACTCATCCTTAGCGTTGCCAATTACAGCATTGCTATTGAGCTTGGCCTTGTAGAAGACGACAATCTTGGTGCGGGCGCCTACGCCCTCAACGTCCTTGAGGCCCTTCTTACCCTCGCCGACCTTAAACTCCACCATCAATTTGTTGTCAACACAGCTCGCTTCGTACTTATTCGCTTGGATCTCGGTGTAGCCACTACCGTCGAACGCATATACCTTAACAGAGTCATTGACATAGTCGAGACCGCTGGAAAGATTGTCGGTAAACTTGTAGGCATAGTTATCGTAAGTGGCGTAGTTGCTGGCGATCGTGCCGGTGAGCTTGTAATTGACCTCCTGGCCAATCTGGGAATCGGCGAAGTCTTTCCACTCTTCAGAGGTCTTGATATCTGCACCAGCAACGTCAGCAGCAGCATCATCAAGAATCTTCTTATCGACGGTGGGCACATCCTTCTTGGGGGTGACGTTCATGTTGTTCTTGCCGTCGATCAAAGCGTACACGGGTGCCGAGAAAGCATCGGTCGACTTATCGGTAGCCGTGGTATCCACCGCGTTAGTGAGGAACAACCAGTAGCCGGCATCGAGCCCCTTGAGCTCAGGGGTTTCCGCGTTCGTCGTCTTCCAATCAAAACCAGTGCCGTTTAGATTAGCGGCGATCATGCTCAGAACGTTGTTATTTGCCACTTGCTCATTGTTTACGGTCACACCGGAATTCTTATTCAGCCAATCGGCAGCTTCCTGAGCATTCGTGCTGTCATAAGTACCCTTATTGTGGGCTTCGCTCCATTCATTGATTGCTTTCACGACGGCATCCCGAATTGCCGCTTGCTGCTCGCCAGAACCCGCCCATTGAATATTCGTGACAGTGGAGCCGTTCACATTAGCCGTAAAGATCTGAATGCCCTTATAAGTCGTTGATCCAGCGTAGTCACCGTATTCGAACGTCACAGTCGAGCCGCCCTCAGCTGCAAACGCCATGGTCACCGGGGCCATGACTCCACCGAAGCTCAACGCTGCGGTAAGACCTGCCGTCACTGCCAGGCGGGCGATGTTTTTGCTCATACTCATCTTCTTTTCCTCTGCTTTCTGCTTGAATTCCGCTTGATCTAAAACTATCTGTCTGTGTCTAAGCATCTGCTTGGTTATGTCTCGCCCCGCTCTCTGTGGGGCCATTGGCTACTCTGCATGGTTGCCGCCTCCCCGCTTGATCAGGAGCGCGACCACGAGGAGTGCGGCTCCGGCGACCGCTGCGGCGGCCGCGGCGTACATTGCCATATCGCCAGTCGAGGGCATAAAGCCTCCGGTGGTAATGCTAGGGGGTGTGCCGGTGGGCGTGTTGATGAGCGACGCCTCCAGACTGCCCGTCGACCCGTCCGCGCTGTCGGCGCGCAGGGGCGACTCAGCCGTGATGGTGAGCTTGGGCTTGGCGGCAGCCACCTGGTCGACGTCCAGGCCCTCGGCCTTGACCGTCACGGAGCGCGTACCCTCAAAGGCGGCGTAGCCCTTGGGCGCCTTGAGCTCGCGGACCTCCAGCTTGCCCGAGTCCACGCCCGAGACGGTCACGCGGCCGTCCTCACCCATGGTGACGGTGGCCTTGCCCTCCGCATCCCACGTGCCATCGGCCGTGAGCGTGCGACCGCGGTCGTCGGTGATGCTCAGGACCGCCCCGGGCAGCGGCTTGTCGCCGTCGCTGCCGCGCTTGGTGAGCGCGAGATCCCAGGTGTATGCCGTCGCGTCATCGCTCGGCGTGCGGGTGAAGCCGGCGTCGCCGGACTGGTCGGCAAAGGGTGAGCGCGGGTAGCGCAGGTAGGCCTCGTTGGGGTTGCCCTTGGCGATGCCGTGGCTGCATGCGCCGTTGAGCGGCGCATTATACACAGCGACCACGCGGGCGCCCGCGGTGAAGGCGTCGGTCCCGCCGAGCGCGGCGATCAGGTCACCGGTGCGCACGGTGAAGGTCTTGCCGTCGACCGAGACCCTGCACTGGGCCGTGATGTCGGTCCAGCCCTTCGCGGGATCGGTGCCGGCTCGTCCGTCCTTGCCGGTCGGGACCGCGTCGAAGCCGCCCTCGGCCCCCGACGCCACGTACACGCGCATGCTCGCGGCCACCTTGGAGGGGTCGAGCCCCGCGCTCATGGTGTCGACGAACTGCACCGTATAGGTGTCGTAGGCGGTAAGACCCGCGGGGACCGTGGCCGAGAGGCGCCAGTACAGGTCGTCGGCGACCGTGGCGTCGGCGGCCTTCTGCCAGGCGGCGGTGCTGTCCTCCAGCACGTGCTTAGCGACCTTGGGGGTCGCGGCCTTGGGCTTGACGGTGACGGCGCTGCCGCCCACCAGGACCATGATCGGCGCGGTGCCGGCCTCGCCCTGGACGATGGCGTCGTCGTCGGCAACGATGAGCCAGTAGCCGCAGGGCAGCTCGGCCGTTGTGCCCGCTTTAAGGGCCCTGAACACGGCGCCAGAGCTCTGGAGGGAACGAGCGAGCTGTGCGCTCAGCGCGCTCGTAAGGTGGGAATCGTTGTTGAGCCACTCGGCAGCTTCCTGCGCGGTGGTCTGGGAATTGGGCATGCCGGCGCTGTGCAGCACAGGCAGCGCGGCGTCGCGCACGGCGTCGCTTGCCCAGGCGAGGTCGGTGGCGATCTTGGCGTCGCTGTCGCCGTCGACGACGTTGGCGCTAAAGATCTGGTAGGCGTCGTAGCTGCTCGCCACGGTGCCGCTCACCGTGATGGAACCGGTCGAGGCCGGCGCGGCCTGCGCGGAAGCGGGGAACACAACCGCGCAGGTGCCGATCAGGAGGGCAAGCAGCGCAAACAAGATCGGGAAGGAGCAAACTTTCTTATTCACGACGCTCACCTCCCTTCGCATTCGCCTTGCGACGAATGTGCATCCAGGCCGCAGCAGCGCAAAGCACCGCCGCGCCGGCAAGGTACGTCAGAGTGAGGCCCGACATACCAGAAAGGGGCAGAGAGGTGGAGTAGGTGTTGGTGAAGGTGGGGGTAGTGTCGGGAAACTTGTGGCCCTCGGTCTCGGCGCTTACCCACTCACCGCCGGAGCCAACGGTCCCCCTCATGTAGGTCACCTCACAGTTGATGTTCCCATTGGTATCGTCCGTTGCAACAACCGTGAACTTGTAGACCGAATTATCGAACTTGTAATGCGAGAAAATCGAGCTATCGTTCTTCTCGCGCATATAGTACGTGAAGGTCTTGGAAGCGCCACGGCCTGGAACATCAGTACCACTCCGCTTCAAGCTGTCAAGCGTGTAATTAATCGTGGGGAAGTCCTGGGTCTGAGGATTGTCGCCACCGGCAGTGGTGGACTTGCTGCTAACGATAGTATTAAACTCGCTGTCGGTCGCAAGCTGGAGCGTAAACTTCTTCATCTCGCCACCCTCAACGACCTTAGTCGCCGCAGGCGTCCAGGAGCCCTCCGAGTTGTACGGAGTGTATTCGTTAGTGAAGGTAGTATCGTTCGTCAGCTGAATCGAAACAACGTCGTTGTTGGAAGTTCCGTTCACCGTAGACTCCGAAGCTTTGCCATTTTCTGTCTTCGTGATCTTTACGCTATCAACTTTGTAATAGGCGTAGTGAATGTCGAGTACGTCATGCGACTTGCTCGTGTCCTCCGTGACCGTAGGCTCAATCTTGTAGATGGTCTTGCTATAGGTAATGTCTTTTTCGGCACCCGGCTTCTCCACCAGATAGTAGACAAGATTGGTATCGGCATAAACCTCGCCCAGGTCGAAGATAAAGCTGCCATTTGTATTATTTTGAGCCGTATCGACCACCCGGCAACCGTTGGGCTGCAGGGCACCTTTGTCGTCAAACGAGGGGGCCTGCGGGTTCGAACCTTGCTTGAGCAGTTCGAACTCGAACTCGCCCTTCTTGAGAGTACGGCCCTTAAGTTCCTTAGTGCCGTTGAGCTTCATCTTGGGGTACACGTCCACCTGCGTGGTGGAGCCAGCGATTACGTCGCCGTTGGTCATGATGCCGCCACCGTGAATGTTGGATCTGTTGCCCGTGATGAAGAGGGACGCAGCCGCGGTAGCAGCATCCATATCTTCCTGAATCGGCTCAGATTTAAGGCCAATCATGTACTTAGCTTGGGCGCCCTCGTACTTGCCGATAGACGTTGGTGTATTGTCGATCGTGCCCGACCAGTTAGCAGCACCGCCGCCAAGCATTTGTCCAGTTACGGCAGCGATATACGGCAGCGATTCAGCGTTAGCACTATCGCGAATAAGAAAAAGATCCTTGTGACCGGCTTTTATAAAGTCTCCAGTTATTTCGCCGCCTTTTTCTTCATCCTTGTCATCGGTCTTTTCGTGTGTGCCGCCCGATCGGTTATAACCACCGTCAGAATTACCGTCAGAATTACCGAAAACCGCGATGCCATTGGTATCGGTAATGGCAGTCTTACCAGTCGGGCAAGCGGCAAACCCGCCGCCAAAGCCATTGGCATGATTGTTGGTAATCAGCGCGTTATATATATTGAGGCTCGCCGATTTAATGCCTTGGTCACTGCTACCCTGAACGAACACGCCGCCGCCACCCCAGTCGTTGGTGGTATTGGTCGTATTGTTAGTGATGTAGGCTTTCTTGTCGCTCACGTTAAAATCGCCAACTGTAGGCGCAGCGATACGGATGCCGCCACCCTCTGAGTTTTGCGCCACATTGCTGGCGATGATTCCACCAGAAAACGTAAATCCGGAAAGAGGTTTATTCCAAGCGCCAGCATAAACGCCGCCGCCAGCCTCGGCAGAGTAGTTACCGGTAATGTAACCACCGTTAATTGTGAGACCGCCGCCATTGAAAGCAGCAATGCCGCCACCACCGTGACAACCGTTACCTTTGTGATCTTGATCGATATAGAACTGATATTTGTTGTTAGTAATGTAACCATTCGTAATGGTCACCATAGAGCCCTCAGCACAAATTCCCGCGCCATAACCGCTTTGATTATTATTTGTACCGTTACCGGAGATAATACCGCCAACCATGTTTACCGTAGAATTCCGGGCATAAACGCCGCCGCCACTGGGGGCATAGTTACCAGCGATTACGCCGTCAGAGATCACCAGGGTTGAGCCCTCATCCAGGGTTGAGCCCTCAACATGAATTCCAGCACCAGCACCATCGCGGCCCATAGAAGCACCACAAACGTATCCGCCACTCATGTTGACGGTAGAGCCGTTATCGGCATAAATCAGGTGGCGAACATTTGCGTCCTGATTCGTGGTCAGCACACCGCTTTGAAGGTTAAACGTACCGCCACAGACGTTGATGAGCCTCATCGTAGAGTGAGCAGTGGTGCCCACGATGGCGCCATTGATGCTGACCTCGTGCTTGTAGAGCGTCTCAGTGGTAGCAGTGCCATTCGGAGTTGACTTGGTCACGTAGTACGTGAGCTTGCTGGGCGTACCGTTGCCGTCGTAATCGAGCGTAGCAAGGTTCCCGTATTTGTCGAAGTCCTGCTTGCACTCACTGTCGACTCCCGGATTCAAATCCTCAATCGTGAGCGTCGCGCCCGCAGGCACATTGAACATGGGCATGTTGTTGCGACCTGATTCGGTGCCATTATGCTTAATCTTGTGACCATTTAAATCTAAGGTCACCTCACCTGCGCCCAACGTAATGTCACTTGCACACTCGACATCGGCATTCAGGCGAAACTTGCCGGTTTTTTTATCATTTTGAAGGTAATCGTAGAGGTCCTGCGCTGTATTAATCTGCGTATATCCGTCCGCGTCTTCCACAGCTAGAGCAATATCGCCCTCATCATTAGCACTGTCATCCGCAGGCTGTACATCATCCTCAACCCCTGTGTCATCGGACAACAGGCTCGCCGCACCAGCGTCGCCAGAGGCTTCGTCAATCTTGACGTCGTTGTTATCCTGCCTTTCGGCATCCCCGTTAGTAGTGTTGTCTACGTCAGCAGACTCACTTGAGGAACCCCCCCCCATCACAGTTTCCTCGGTAGAAACCGCCTGGGCATCGTTGGCAATGGCCTGCGAGATCGGAGGCATGACGAGCGACAGCACCAGGCTCAAAACGGATGCTCCGCACAAAACGCCTGCCAGTACACGACGCGTCGCTTTATTACTCTGCTTAGATTTGTCTGAATTCGCTTTCATCGATGTCTCCTCCCCAAGAGACTGCGATCTTGCTCTTTCACTATCAAACGCATCTGCGCAACCTGAAATTGCACACGCTTAGACTGCATTTTATAACGATTGTTTGGACATCCGAACAACAAAAACCGAAAGTTTTGTAGCAAGTTCTCGATTCTCTTGACATTTACTCAGATTTTCCTTCGTTTATTCGCTATCTATTTTTTGTTTCTACTGGTAATTA
>CAMQHB010000042.1:0-17889 GCA_947001545.1 uncultured Collinsella sp. | reverse complement strand
TGCGGAAACGCGGGGTCCGTTCAGGCTGTTGCGTTGAGATTGAAAATCAACCCTTACCGAACAAATACAACCGTTCGCGGCTGTTTGAAGTTGTTTTGTTTCTATACATCCCAGCCGGATGTTAACGTGCTCATTGTCAAATGTTCACGTGCTCATTTTGGTTCTAATCATTTTAAGATAGTGTTTATCGGGCTTTTTCACCGCTGAACGCTAACCAGGGAGCCTCCTGAGCGCAAACGCACAATATCGAACAGCGAGACGAGAGGGTGTATGCATATGTCTTTGCTAAACCGCGTACAGCAGCTGCCGAAGGGCTTTGTTTGGGGCGCCGCAACCGCCGCGTACCAAACGGAAGGTTCCACGAAGGTGGCAGGCAAGGGTAAGACCATGTGGGACGATTACCTTGTCGCCCAGGGTCGCTTTTTGCCCGACCCGGCCAGTGATTTCTACAACCGCTACGAGGAGGATATCCGCCTTTCTGCCGAGCATGGACTCAACGCCATTCGTGTGTCCATCGCCTGGACCCGCATCTTCCCCAACGGCGACGATGCCGAACCCCTCGCCGAGGGCGTTAAGCACTACCACGAGCTGTTCGCCTGCTGCAAAAAGTATGGCGTCGAGCCCTATGTGTCCCTGCATCACTTTGACTCCCCCGCCGCCCTGTTCAACCAGGGCGACTGGCTCAACCGCAAGACCGTCGACGCCTATGTGCGCTATGCCGAGTTCTGCTTCCGCGAGTTCCGCGAGGTCAAGAATTGGTTCACCATCAACGAGCTCATCAGCCTCTCGCACTCCCAATACATCCAAGGCAACTTCCCGCCCAACCATCACTTTGATGTGACGAGCGGCATCCAGAGCCAGCACAACGAGCTCGTTGCCCACGCCCGCGCCGTCAACCTGTATAAGGATCTTGACGAGACCGAGCACCTGGGCGGACGCATTGGCATGGTCAACGTCCTGACGCCGGCATATCCTGCCACCGACTCGCCCGCCGACCAGCACGCCGCCGACCTGTACAACGCCTTCTACACCGACTTCATCATGGACGGCGCCTTCCTGGGTCACTACTCCGCGCGCACCCTCTCACTCATCAACGAGATTCTGCGTGCCAACAACGCCACACTTACGGTTGAGGACAGCGACATGGAGGAGCTCGCCAAGGCGGCGCCCCGCAACGATATGTTCGGCCTCAACTACTATCAGTCGGCGTTTATCGCCGCCTACGATGGCGAGTCAACCAACAGCTTTAACGGCACCGGAGACAAGGGCACCTCGTGCTTTAAGTTTAAGGGCGTCGGGCAGCAGGTCGATATGCCGGGTATCCCCACCACCGACTGGGATTGGCTCATCTACCCGCAAGGCCTCTACGACACGCTCAAGCACATCAGCGCCACCTATCCCAACCTCCCCGTCATCTATATCACCGAAAACGGCCTGGGCCACAAGGACCCCGAGCCCGACGCAAACGGCATCGTCGCCGATCCCGAGCGCATCGACTTTGTCGACCAGCACATGGAGAAGGTGCTCCAGGCGCGCGCCGAGGGCGTCGACGTCCAGGGCTACTTTATCTGGAGCCTGCAGGACCAGTTCTCGTGGGCCAATGGCTATAACAAGCGCTACGGCCTGTTCTACATCGACTTCGACACGCAAAAACGCTACATCAAGCAGTCGGCACTCTGGTACAAGGAGCTCGCCGACACTATGGCGGACGCGCAGTAGCGCATCGCCTCGCTTTCCCCCGAGGGGGAGCGGCCCCATGCGATACAAACCCAGCCGCTCCCCTCTCTCCCCCTGGGACCGACCCCGCCTGCACCCGGGCTTTTAGCAAGCGGGAGACCATATAGGTTTTCAACGTCCATGCCATTAAGATTTCATGCAAAGAGGAGCGTGAACTATGGAATCGATCGTTAAGTTCTTGGAGAAAGGTCAGCCGTACTTCGACAAGGTCTCTAAGAACATCTACCTTCAGGCCATTAAAGACGGCTTTTTGGCAGCAATGCCCATCATCCTGTCTTCTTCTGTCTTCCTGCTTATTTCAACCCTGCCGGGCGTTGTCGCCACGGTCGGCGGCTTTACGCTGCCCGACTGGTGGAACGTCGACGTCGTGAACTTCTGCAACAAGGTTTACAACTTCACGATGGGCGTCGTGGGCATCATGGTCGCCGGCACCACCGCAAGCGCGCTGACCGGCTCCAAGAACCGCCGCATGCCTGCCGGCAAGGCCATCAACGCCACGAGCACCATGGTCGCCGCCATGTGCGCTATGCTCATCTTGGCCGTTACCCAGACGAGTGCCAAGATCGACGGCGCCGATGTCTCGGTGTTCTTTACCGACAACATGGGCACCAAGGGCCTGCTGAGCTCCTTTGTCGCCGCATTTGCCACGGTCAACATCTATGCCTTCTGCATTAAGCGAGACATCACCATCAAGCTGCCCAAAGAAGTCCCCGGCGCCATCGCCCAGAACTTCCGCGACATCTTCGCCTTCAGCTTCTCCATCCTGTTTGTCGCCGTCATCGACGTTATCTGCCGCACCTGCTTGGCCGTCCCGTTTGCCAACGTCATCTCCACGCTGGTGAGCCCGCTGTTCGCCGCTGCCGATTCCTACGCCGGCCTCGCCCTCATCTGGTTCATGATCCCGCTGTTCTGGTTCATGGGCATCCACGGCCCCTCGGTCGTTAAGCCTGCCCTCAACGCCGCGCTGTTTGGCAACATCACCACCAACCTCGCCACGCTGCAGGCCGGCGGTCACCCCGCCCTCGCCCTGACCGAGAACTTCGGTAACTACATCGGCGAACTCGGCGGCACCGGCGCCACGTTCATTGTCCCGATCATCTTCCTGCTCTTTATGCGCTCCAAGCAGCTCAAGGCCGTCGGCAAAGCCTCTGTCGTACCCGTGATGTTCGCCGTCAACGAGCCGCTGCTGTTCGCCGCGCCCATCATCCTCAACCCGTACTTCCTGATCCCGTTCCTGTTTGCCCCCGTGGCCAACGTCCTCATTGGTAAGTTCTTCATCGACTTTTTGGGCATGAACGGCTTTATCTATGCCATGCCGTGGGCACTCCCCGGACCGATCGGCACCTTCATCGACACCAACTTCCAGCCGATCTCTCTGGTCCTGGCTGTCGTCCTGCTGGTCGTTGACTTCTTGATCTACTACCCGTTCTGCAAGGCCTACGACAACGTCCTGTGCAAGCAGGAGGCCGAGACCCTGGCCGAAGAAGAGGCCGAGGAGACCAAGGCCGTCAAGACCGCTGCCGCCCCCGCCGTTGAGGCTCCTGTTGTCGAGACCGCTTCTGCCACCGAGGCCTCCGCAGCTCCGTCCGCCCTTAAGGGCAAGGATCTGAGGGTTCTGGTTCTGTGCGCTGGCGCCGGCACCTCTGCACTGCTCGCCAACGCGCTTAAGGAAGGCGCCGACGAGCTGGGCATCGACATTACCGCCAACGCCGGTGCCTACGGCAGCCACTACGCCATCATGGACCAGTACAACGTCATCGTCCTGGCTCCGCAGGTTCGCACCTATTACAACGAGATGAAGGCCGACACCGACCGCCTGGGCATCACGCTGCTGTCGCCCAAGGGCAAACAGTACATCGACCTCACTAAGGATCCCAAGGGTGCCGTCGCCTGGATCGAGGAAAACCTCGAGGCATAAGACGCTGACACCACCTGCCGCTCGCAGACAATAAATGGCCCGTGCATCGATGTGTGATGCGCGGGCCATTTTGTTTAGACCGCACCCGTCCTCCTGTTCATCTCAATCTGTAACATCTAGCCGAGTTTTTCGGTCCAAGCTGTTACAGATCGAGACAAACAGAACGCCCGAGCAGAAATATCTCAATCTGTAACATCTAGCTGAGATTTTCGGCCCTACCTGTTACAGGTTGAGATGAACGAGCCGAGCACGTCTACGCCCGCAGGTCTTTCACGCTGGAACGCTCGACCAACACGCCCGAGACGAGCGTACGGCTTCTGGAGCTCGGGGCTTCTAGGCCTGCGACAACCTCGTTGAGCGCACGGACGCCCAGCTCGCGGTGACGGAACTTCACCGACGTCAGAATCGAGTTGGGAATCGTCTTGTAGAGCTCATCGTCGAAGCCGATCACAGACACATCATCGGGCACACTCAGACCCTTGTCACGTAGAGCCATCATCACGCCGTTTGCCATGCAGTCGTTAGCAGCGAGGACCGCCGTGCAATCGGGTTTATCGGCAAGCACAAGGCCCGCGGCATAGCCACTATCCGCATTCCAATCGCCTTGCAGAGGCTCGGGCGGCTCAATGCCACGCGCCTCGAGTGCCGCACGCCAACCTTTCATACGGCACTGGCTCGACAGCGACTCTTTCTTACCCGAAACGAAATACACGTTCTTGTGACCATGATCCAAGAAGTACTCGCACGCCATGCGCGCGCCACCCTCTTGATCGTCACTAACGGTAGAACAGGTAGGATGCTCCATCGGCGTGATAATCACCGTCTTGAGGTCCTTCGGTGCCTCAAAGGTATCAAAGTCATCGACCATCTGTCGCAGGTTGAAGATCATGCCATCAACAGGCAGCTGCGACATCCTGCGCGCCGCTTCGGCAAGGGTCATCTTCTCCCCCGCGCGCTTCTTAATCATCGTGAGCGCAAAGCCGCGTTCTTCGGCGGCATCGGCGATACCGTCAATCATGTCCACGGCGCCGCCCGACAAGTGAAACATCACCACGCCGATGCACCCGTAACGGCCCAACTTGAGTGAACGCGCGGCAAAGTTGGCTCGAAACCCGAGCGCCTCCATTGCCGAATGGACCTTATCGCGTGTCGACCCTCGCACGCGATCGGGCTCGTTGATCACGCGCGACACCGTCTTGAGAGAAACACCCGCGGCAATCGCCACATCGTTCATTGAGACATTTTTCTTGTCCATCGTTGCCACTACTTCTCCAGTCGGTTTTGCATCGCTTGTTTTTTTGCGTTCTAGCATACACTACCTGTCCGACTGACAAATCAGCCGTTTATCGGACGATATCGACCGTTCACCTGTAAATCCTTGTTGCTCTTTCAAAAATGTCTTACGTTGTCATTAACGAAATGACAACGTTGTCATTTCGCAATGCCTTCCTTAAGCGGGAAGGTTTCCGGGCAGTCCTGACCATCCATCGACGACCAGTTCCATCCACATGCATCGCGCATCAAGTAGCAAAGGAGCTCTATGGACGCCATCGTAAAGATGCTCGAGAAGCATCAGCCGTTCTTTGAGAAGATCTCGAGGAACATCTACCTCCAGGCTATTAAGGACGGATTCCTTGGGTGCATGCCCATCGTCCTCACCTCTTCGATCTTTCTGCTCATTGCCACCCTTCCCGGCGTAGTCGGCATCACGCTGCCCCAGCCGCTCATCGACTGGTGCAACAAGCTGTACAACTTCACCATGGGTGTCATGGGCATCATGGTTGCCGGCACCACTGCCAAGAACTTTACGGCTTCCATGAACCGCCGCATGCCCGCCGGCAAGGTGCTCAACGACGGCTCCACCATGGTGGCCGCCCAGTGCAGCATGCTTTTGCTCGCTGTTACGCAGTTCACCACCAAGTTCAACGGCTCCGAGCTTTCGGTCTTCGATTGCACCAGCATGGGCACGCGCGGTCTGTTCTCGGCCTATATCGCCGCGTTCATTACCGTGTGGGTCTACAAATTCTGCGTCTCGCGCGATCTGACCATTAAGCTGCCCAAGGAGGTCCCGGGCGCCATCGCTCAGAACTTCCGCGACATCATCCCCTTTGGCGGCGCCGTCATCATCTGCGGCATCATCGATGTCGTCGTGCGCAACCTCATGGGCGTTCCGTTCTCCGAGCTGCTCATCAAGCTGCTCTCCCCGCTCTTCACTGCAGCAGAAACCTATCCTGGCCTTATCCTTATCCAGGCAGCCACCGCGTTCTTCTGGTTCATCGGTGTCCACGGTCCTTCGATTGTCCAGCCGGGCATCGACCCCATCCGTCTTGCCAACCAAGCTGAGAACCTGCAGGTTCTGCTGGCAGGCGGCCACCCCGCCCACTCCCTCACCTTTAACATGTCGCTCGTGGGTGAGTTCGGCGGCACCGGCGCCACGTTCATCGTGCCGCTTCTGCTGATTCTCTTTATGAAGTCCAAGCAGCTCAAAGCCGTCGGTAAGGCCTCGATTGTTCCTGTTGCCTTCGCTGTCAACGAACCGCTGCTCTTTGGCGCGCCGATGATCCTTAACCCCTACATGCTCATCCCCTTTGTTGCCGCCGGTTGCGTCAACGTGAGTGTTGCCAAGTTCTTTATCGATAACGTGGGCATGAACGGCTTCTCCTTCGTGGTGCCTTGGGCTACCCCTGCCCCCATCGGCATCTTCATCACCACAAACTTCCAGCTTATCGCCCTGGTGTTTGTCGCGATTATCATCTTGCTGGACGCCATCATTTACCTGCCGTTCTTGAAGGCATACGATAAGCTGCTCTGCGACCAGGAGGCCGAGCGCGCCGCCGAGCTGGGTCTCGAGTCCGATGGTGCCGCTGCCATCGCCGCCAACGCCCCTGCGCCCGCTGTCGAGCAGGCTACCGCTTCCGTCGAGACGACTGTTGCCGCCGCCGACAACAAGCCTGTCGTCGATCAGCCCGAGCCCGCTGCCGATGCATCCGCCAAGAAGGATGTCGATGGCCTGAAGGTCCTCGTCCTGTGCGCCGGCGCCGGCACCTCTGCCATGCTCGCCAACGCCATCAAGGAAGGTGCCGCACAGACCGGAGAGAACATCGCTTCCTCCGCAGGCGCCTATGGCCAGCACACTGCCATCATGGATCAGTACGACGTTATCGTGCTTGCCCCGCAGGTCCGTAGCTACTACAACGACATGAAGGCCGACACCGATCGCCTGGGCATTAAGCTGCTCGCCCCGCGCGGCAAGGAATATATCGACCTTACCCGCGACCCCGCCGGCGCCATCAAGTGGCTCCGCGAGAACCTCGACTAGTTACCTCCCTCTGTTGGTGCCCGGATCCCCAGCTCGGGCACCTCTCCCTATTCGTATCCCACAGAAAGGATGACTCATGACCAATCCCATGCAGTTCCCCGACGGCTTTGTGTTTGGCGGCGCCACCGCCGCTTACCAGGTTGAGGGCGAGACCCGCACGCACGGCAAGGGCAAAGTGCCCTGGGACGATTTCCTGGCTGCTCAGGGTCGCTTCTCCCCCGACCCCGCAAGTGATTTCTACAACAAGTATCCGGTCGATATCGACCTGTGCCAGCGCTTCGGCATCAACGGTATCCGTGTCTCCATCGCTTGGAGCCGCATCTTCCCCAACGGTACTGGCGAGATCAACCCCGAGGGTGTTGCCTTCTATCACGAGCTTTTTGCCACCTGCAACAAAGCTGGCGTTATTCCCTATGTCACGCTCGATCACTTTGACACGCCCGAGGCCTTCTACCAGGACGGCGGCGAGGGCTTCTTGACGCGCACGACCATCGACGCCTTTGTCGAGTACGCCAAGTTCTGCTTTGCCGAGTTCACCGAGGTCAAGCACTGGTTCACGTTTAACGAGATTCCCGCGACCGCCGAGGGCAGCTTTATCGTCGGCAACTGGCCGCACGGCGAGAAGTATCGCCTGGACAAGGCCTTCCAGCTCATGCACAACATGATGGTGGCCCACGCCAAGGCTGTCGTCGCCTTCCATGAGGGCGGCTTTGAGGGCGAGATCGGCATTGTCCAGAACCTGGAGCCCAAGTATCCCCTCGACCCCAACAACGCCGCCGACTGCGAGGCAGCTCGCATGGCCGACGTCATCAACAACCGCTGGGTACTCGACGCCACTTTCCGCGGCCACTATGCAGCCGACACCATGGAGGCTGCGACCAAGCTGGCCTCTATCGCCGGCGGCGAGCTCGACGTCCGCGACGAGGACATCGCCGCGCTGACCGCCGCGCTCCCCTACAACGATTGCCTGGGCGTCAACACCTACAAGTGCCAGTTCCTGCGTGCCGCCGAGGGCGAAAACGACATCAACCACAATGGCACCGGCGACAAGGGCTCCTCGCGCTGGTTCCTCAAGGGCGTGGGCGAGGCATGCGTGCGTGAAGGCGTTCCCACCACCGATTGGGACTGGATTATCTATCCCGAGGGCCTCTACGACCTGCTGCTGCGCATTAAGAACGATTACCCCAACTACAAGAAGATCTACATCACCGAGAACGGCATGGGCTATAAGGACGACTTCGAGGACGGCTTTATCGACGACGCCCCTCGCATCGACTACATGCGTCAACATCTCGCATGGATCCTCAAGGCAATCGACGGCGGCGTAAACGTCGACGGCTACTTCGTGTGGTCGCTGCAGGACCAGTTCTCCTGGACCAACGGCTATAACAAGCGCTATGGCCTGTTCTACATCGACTTTGAGACCCAGAAGCGCTATCCCAAGGCGAGCGCGTACTGGTACAAGAACGTCGCGGAGACCGGCCTGCTTATGGCCTAATTCAAGCCGCGTACCCCTTGTCGGCCGCATGCGAATCCCTCCACGGGTTCGCATACGGCTTTTTTGTTTTGGTGGGCCCGAGCGGATCATTCGTCTCGATCTGTAACATCTAGTCGAGTATTTCGGCCCTAGCTGTTACAGATTTAGACGAACGGGTGGCCCGGGCCGAACAATCTCGATCTGTAACATGTAGACCACTTTTGACCGTCTAGATGTTACAGATCAAGACAATAAGATAGTCAAATCCAAACTTTCCAAGCAGTTATGAAGCATGGTTTCTAGTTTTCGGTATCACGAACATACTTTCGGTATCATTTAATGGTATTATGATATCGAAAGTATGTTCGTGATACCGAAAGGAGCCGCATGCGCCAGTTCGATTACACCACAGTCCCAGCGGAACTCGAAGCAACTCCAATCACCAACCTCCTCCTCTCGATACGCGAGCATAAAGGCCGACAGCTTGCTCTGAGTCAAGTCAAACCCGAACTTCTATCGTCCCTTATGGAGGAAGCTAAGATCCAAAGCACCCAATCCTCCAACGGACTTGAAGGAATTGTTACCACCCAAAAAAGACTCAAAGCGATCATGGCGTATTCCGCCAAGCCAAGCTCCCGCGCAGAGGAAGAAATCGCTGGATACCGAGATGTGCTGTCGCTTATTCACGAGCAACACGATTCCATTCCCGTAACGCCATCGGTCATTCTGCAGTTGCATCGTGACCTCATGGTACACACAGCAATCTCGTATGGGGGCCATTGGAAAGATGGCGATAACGAAATCGTCTCCATCGACGATCAAGGCAATCGATTTGTGCGCTTTAGGCCGCCTTCGGCCCTAGCAACCCCCGGACTTATCGAAGAAGCCTGTCGGTCCCTCAACGACGCCTTATCTCGTCAAGTTTGCGACCCCCTCCTTATATCATTCCGCTTCATCTTCGATTTTGTCAGCATTCATCCCTTCAACGATGGCAATGGCAGGATGAGCCGGCTCCTTACAACGCTGCTACTCGAAAAGACTGGATACGACGTTGCGCGTTACATCAGCATCGAACGACTTATTGAAGACAACAAGGCGCTCTACTACAACGCCCTCGCTGCAAGCTCCGCTGGATGGAATGAAAATCAAAACACCGAAGCACCCTTTATCCGTTTCATGCTCGGAACAACCCTGGCCGCCTACCGACAGCTCGAGCAGCGTACCTTAATTGAATCAAGCACTCGTCCCATGTCGAAGCAAGCGCGCATCGCCGTTCTATTTCAACAGAGACCCGGTGTCATTAAGAAATCCGACATCCGATCCAACTGCCCCGATATCAGCGAGGTTACCGTTAAACGAACCCTCGGTCAGCTTGTTAGTTGCAGCGCAATCGAAAAAACAGGAGCGGGTCGTTCGACGGGCTACATACTCAAAGACGTCCATGCTCTAGAACTATTCTTGCAATCCACATTACCCGATAGCGAGGCCGCAATAACAAAAGAGGCTCCAAAGGATAAGCTCCTTGAACGTGTAAACCACGCCGAGGATGAAAGCAGAGAAGGGCTCTATGAAGACTACGATTCATTCTCAATGGACATAAAGACGAAATACGGAGTCTAGTCATATCTCAGAATAGCCTCATCCTTGTTGCCCAAAGTTATTTGCGCGTCATTGTAAAGCGGTACCCCCGCGCCGGCAGGGGGGCAGAAGTATCGCCTGCCGATCTTGCTGGAGTCGGCGATGAGGCAGCGCGTATCGGCCTTGCTAAAGACGAGCTGCTGGATGCGGCCCTCGTCCATGTTGGACGTGGACACGTCGCCGTCCAGAATGCCGTTGGCACCGATAAACGCCGTGTCAATCCCTAGTGCGCGCAGGGTATCCTCGGCCATGGGGCCCACAAAGGCGGCGGTGCGGCGACGGTACATGCCGCCCACCAGGCACAGCTCGCAATCCTCGCGCGCCTCGAGCAGGCTAAAGGCCGAAAGCGAATTGGTCACATAGATGGAAGGCAGCTTGTCGGTGACTCGGAGAGCGCCAATGCGATCTCACGACGGTTGCGCTCATTGTCTCAATTAGATACTCAACGAAATACGGCCCCGCAGCTCAATAAGCTGCAGGGCCGTACTATACACCGACGAATCAACGACGGAGTGCATCCACTATTTGGCCAGCTCCTGAACGATCCAGTCAATTGCACCTTCGGGATCGTTGGTAAGGTCGATATACTCCTTGCCCCTTGTGGTGAGCAGTTTAATTCCAAGGCGATCGGTATCGGCCTTCATAGCGTCATAGTACATGCGTGCCTGGGGCGCCAGAACAATCACGTTGTACTGATCCATCGTATCATAGTGGCTTCCGTACGCACCGGACTGAGAAACCAGATCGATACCCTTAGCAGCGGCGCCTTCGCGAAGAGCATTTGCCAAGAGAGTCGAAGTGCCGGCACCCTGGCAAAGCACAAGCACGCGGATCTGCTCCGCCTTGTCCTTTACCGCCTCGAGAGCTTTTGCGACATTTTCCTGTGCGGCAATAGCATCTGCATCCGAGGTTCCTGCAGTCTCCTTTGCAGACTCTTCCAAACAAAGCTGATGGTCATACGCCTTGCAGAACGGATAGTAAATCACAAAGTCAACGACCAACAGCACTGCAATCAATACAAGAGAACGTACATCAAGACCTGTGGTGAGGAATGCACCGATTGGGCCGGGAAGCGCCCACGGCATGGTATACATGGGGGCGTTCATTCCAATGACGTCAATGAAAAACTTACCGATTATAGCGTTGACCATAGGAGCCGCTAGGAAGGGCACGAACATATAGGGATTGAGAACAATCGGCATACCGAAGAGAACGGGCTCGTTAACTCCAAAAATCACCGGGATAATCGATGCCTTGCCCATGGCTTTAAGCTGCTTGGAACGCATAAACATGATTAGGATAATAGGAACGATGAACGTGCAGCCAGAACCGCCCAGACCGCCGATGAAGTTTGTAAAGTCCAGCGCGAGAGCAATTGACGGGTGTCCACCTGCTTGGTAAACCGCAAGATTGGTAACGGTATTGTCGTAGAGCGCAGCATTGATCGGAGTCATGACAACCGAGGCACCGTGAATGCCCATAAATTGGAAAAGTGCGACCGCGCCCTCGATAAGCGCCATGCCAGGATAGGTGTCGACCGCGGAGAACAGCGGCGAGATAAGAGCGGATACCAAATTGGCGAACGGCACAGCAAGCAGCTTACGGCTCGCGAGATCGATAAAAGCGCACGCAAGGATCGAAAACCCAAACGCAAAGATATCGCGAAAACTCTGCGCAATAGAGCCAGGGACCTCTTTGGGGAGCTTGATCGTCACATTATGGCTAATGCACACCTTATAGATATTAACGGTCAAGAATGCGGATACGAACGCAGCGATAAAACCCTTGGTTCCCATGTAGCCGGTTTCAAAAACAGACGTATCTGCTCCGCCAATCGAGACAACATCGTTCGTCACCGATAGCAAGAACATGCCGCACATGGCACAAACCATGCACGAGGTGGGGTTGAGAGATTTGCCCGAAGGCATGCGGCGGTTCATCGACTTGGCAAGTGAGCTCGCCGTGGTGCCAGCCACCATAATGCCAAGAAGTCCCATGGTATATGCATAGATTTTATTAAAGAAATCCAGCACCTCAGACGGAAGCGCGATGCCTACATAGGCAGGGAGCGTCGAAAGAAGAAGGAACAGACTCGAGAACAGCACAATTGGCATATTCGAGAGAAAGCCATCCTTAATCGCCACCAGATAAATGTTCCTTGAGATTTTGTCGAAGAGGGCCTGGTGTTTTTCAAGGAATTTGACGATAGCGTCCATAAGACATCCTTTCATGTTTCCCGGGCACACAACGATTTATCCGGACTCAACCGTCGTCGTCCCAGTTTGTATCCACGTATGTAAATGAATACGTTCTCGTGCGAAATGTAATATCATTTGCGCGATTTGTCATAACCAATTCTTTTTCCGCTTTGTCGATATGTCAAGAATTCAAATACTTATTCAGTGAACGGCAGTTGCGTAATTTTAGATTTGTCCAGCTAAAGGCTATTTTTTCGGAGCAGTACAATAAGTTTGCAACCGTTCACCGATTGGATATAACATATTTAATATATTGTTGTAACAATATTAGTGACGATGTCACAAGCCTGTCGTTCTAGTCAAAGGAAGTAACAATGCCCAAACGATTACTGAACATGTCCGCATCCGATTTTGCCGCCACGTCACCCATGGATCTAAAGCAGGCAATTCTGGCCTCCGAGGGACGTACCATCATGGCGGAAAACGTACCCTCTTCCCAATTTCTCAGCGGCGTTACTAATGCAGAAATCGAACGTGCCGCAGGTGCCGACCTGCTTCTGTTTAACGCGTTCGATGTGTTCGATCCAGTTATTGCCGGTATTCCAGATGATCTCAATGAAAACCCAGTCACTTGGGTGAAGCGAGCATGCGGAAGGCCGATTGGCGTCAATCTGGAGCCAGTTGATAACGAGGCAGAGATGTCTGAATCCCGTACGGAAATCCCCATGGGTCGTCGCGTCTCTCCCAAGACCTTAGAAAAGGCTAACGAACTCGGATTTGATTTTATTTGCCTCACAGGCAACCCTGGAACTGGCGTCTCCAACGATGCGATCGCCCATTCAATCAAACTCTCCAAAGAGCATTTCAATGGCCTGATCATAGCCGGAAAAATGCATGGAGCAGGCGTTGCGGAACCTGTCATGACGCTCGAAATAGCGCGCGAGTTTGTTGACCTCGGTGTCGATATCCTTCTCGTGCCAGCCCCCTACACCGTCCCCTGCTTCCAAGAAGCAGACCTGCGCGCCATCGTAGACTTTGTACGATCCTACAACGTAGGCAAGTCAATTGAAGAGAAGGTTCTCGTCATGGCGGCGAACGGGACGAGTCAAGACTCTTGCGACAGCGAGACCATTAAGAAAATAGGCCTTGCAGCAAAAGCAGCCGGCGCTGACCTCCAACATATCGGGGACTCCATGAACGGTATTTGCCTGCCCCAGAATATCTTCACGCTCGGACAAGCCCTTCGTGGATACAGGCATCAGATCATCATGCTGAGCCGCTCTGTGATACGTTAAGATTGTTGCGCTCAAGCTACATCCCGACTGAGGCAACCATCAGATACCACCAATATGCAAACTGAGGCTCTAATGCTCGATACACATGAAAAACGGCCACTCTATTTACAGCTCACCGACGCGCTGCTCAAGCAGATCGTCGATGTGTATCAAGCAGACGATAAACTTCCGACAGAAATGGAACTCTGCGACGAATACGCCGTAAGCAGAACAACCGTCCGACTTGCCATGAGTGAGCTGGAGCGTCGTGGAAGTATCTATCGAATCCAAGGTAAGGGATCGTTTGTTGCACCGAAACGCGTTAGCGAGCTCAATTCACTTTTAGACTTTGACTTTGCAAGCCATTGCGATGGCGTTGATCCGGATGCCATCACCAAACATTTCGGCGGCCTCACATCAGGTCGTCCAATTTCCGTAATGATGCTCCAACAATTTGGATGTCAAAGTCGCGATGAAATTCAGCGTCTTGAATTGACCTACGAACTTGAAGGCAGCTTCATAGGCGCTGATACGTTCTTCATTTCAAAGTCGCGCGTTCCGAATAACCAGTTAGATTTTCAGGCATTTAGCAGAATCATGGACGACTTGTCCAAGTCTATCCAATCTGTTAGGGAAAGCTATAGAGCACGTCAGCTTAGCGATTCCGAAGCCAGTAATTATGGTGTTGCAAAACTTCCGGTCATCGAACTGACTCATTATGCTTACGACTCCGGAGGCAAACTGATCTCAATTGTCTGCCGCACCGTCTTAACTGGGCGAATCCCTTATCAAAACTTTATTTTCAAGTCCTAATGTTCTTTTTCTTTTGTCTCGATCTGTAACACGTAGCCGAGTTTTTAAGTCCCAACCGTTACAGATCGAGACAAACAAGGTAGGCCCCGCCGAATTGTCTCAATCTGTAACATCTGGTTGGTAGTTTCACCCCTACCTGTTACAGGTTGAGACGATTTGATAGTGGAGTCCTTATTTGCGCGTCATATCGCGTAGCGCTGACGCGCTGGTTTCCACAATGACAGGAGGTAAAAGTCCTCCCGCATCACCCGTTGGCAATCCCGTAGCGATAACTAGCAAATAACCTGCGTGTGTTCCTCGATGGCGGCACGATCCTCGGCGGCGATGCCCGGCTCGCACACCACGGCGTCCAAATTGTCCAGGCGGCAGAAGGTGTAGAAGTCGCGCTTGCCGATCTTGCTGGAGTCGGCGATCAGATAGCGCGAGTCGGCCTTGCTAAAGGCGAGCTGCTGGATGCGGCCCTCTTCCATATTGGATGTAGACACGTCGCCGTCCAGAATGCCGTTGGCACCGATAAACGCCGCGTCGATGCCCAGCGCACGCAGGGTATCCTCGGCCGTTGGTCCCACAAAAGCGGCGGTGCGGCGACGGTACATGCCGCCCACCAGGCACAGGTCGCAGTCTTCGCGCGCCTCGAGCAGGTTAAACACCGAAAGCGAATTGGTCACAATGCGCAGGCGAAACGCCGGCAGCATCGAGGCCATCTGCTCAACCGTGGTGCCCGTGCCCAAAAAGATGGTCGAGCCTTCCTCGATAAGCTCCACAGAACGGCGCGCAATCTGCAACTTTTCCTCGGCATGCTTCGTGCGCTTTTCGCTGTGCGAATACTCATGGCGCAGCATAGCGTGTGGACGGCTCTGCGCACTGCGGGCTCCGCCGTGCACGCGCTCGATCTCGCCCAGGCTCGCAAGCTCCTCAAGGTCACGGCGGATCGTCATATCCGAGACACCTAACGCATCCGAAATCTCCTTAACCGAAACCGTTCCCTGTTCCTCGAGCAGCTGCCGAACCTTATCCTGTCGCTCCGCTTTAATCACGATGAGTCCTCGCTGTTCCACGCTCACGTCAATTCAAACAATAACGAACAAATTGTATCAGACTCGCGCGCGTCAGAAATGAACGCCCGCACAGCTCCAATCATCACTTTTTTGAGAAAAATACCCCCTGCTTTAGTGGGGTGTAGTGATAATCTCGCTTGTTCGCGCTACAGTTTGTCGGAAATACCTCGATGTTAGGAACCAAATGATCACTTCCGAGCTTTTCGGCACCGCGCCGTGCGGTACCCCCGTTCATCGTTACACCCTCAACGGGCCCGAGATCTGCGTTCGCATTATGGACTATGGCGCCACCGTGCTGGGTATCGATGTGCCCGACATTCCCGGCAACGTGCGCGATGTGGTTCTGGGCTTCGATAAGCTCGAGGATTACTTTGACAACCCCGCCTGCTTTGGCGCGACCATCGGCCCCGTGGCAAACCGCACCGCGGGCGCCACGATCACCATCGCCGGCACGGACTGGCATATGCCGGCCAACGAAGGCGTCAACAACCTGCACAGCGATCTTGAGCATGGTCTGCACAAGCGCGTATGGGATGTTGAACTCGACGAGGTCCACAACGCCGTGCGCATGACCACCTCGCTTGAGGATGGCGAGCTGGGTCTCCCCGGCAACCGCACCTTTACGGCCGTGTTTACCGTTACACGCACCGGCGTCTTTCGCATCGAGTATGGCTGCGAGAGCGACCGCGCCACCTACGTGTCCATGACCAACCACACGTACTTTAACCTTGCCGGTCATAACGCCGGCATGGACTGTGAGCACTTCTTTGTTGCCAACGCTGCCCACTACCTGCCCATCAACGAGCAGAACATCCCCACCGGCGAGATTGCTCCGGTCGAGGGCACGCCGTTTGACTTCCGCGAGCTGCGCCCTGTCGCTCCTGGCATGGAAGCCGATGACCCGCAGATTAAGCAGGCCCGTGGCTACGATCACTGTCTGTGCATCGATGGCTATCAGTACGGCCGTAATCTGCGCCGCGCGATGCATGTTGAGGAGATGTGGACCGGCCGCGAACTGGACTACTACACCACCGCCCCGGGCGTGCAGCTCTACACCGGCAACTGGCTGGGCGACGAGCACGCCAAAGACGATGCCAACTATGGTTGGGGCGCCGGCTTTGCCCTCGAGGCCGAGATGTACCCCGACACGCCGCACCAGCCGTTGTTCCCGCAGGGCATTGTGGGCCCGGGTCACCCCTACAGCAATGTGATCGAGTACCACTTTATGAGGCACTAAGCCCACAATGCAACATATTGCACAGCAACGCCCGCCGGCACCACCGCCGACGGGCGTTTTGCTATCTAGTCATTGGGGACGTTCTTAAATGACTAGTCGTTGGGGACAGTCTTTAACGTTTGGCAAGAAAGACTGTCCCAATCTGCCGGCACTTGGGGACGTTCCTAAAAGGCCGGCACATAAGGAACGTCCCCAAGTGCCAAGGGTGTCCCGCTTGACTAGTCATTTAAGAACGTCCCCAATGACTAGTTGGATGGGGTCGGGATTGGAGTTGGGGAGGTAGCGGATTTCTAGTTCTATTCCGAGCTTTTGCAGCTCTCTCAGAGCAGCGACGTCCGCATCGTCTATGGCGACTGCGGGCGTTGCGGGACGCTTGCCCTCCCCTGCCTGCATATGGCCAATGCTGATCTTGGTTATCGGCACACCGCCCTTAACCAGCGCGAGCGCATCGGCGGGCGAGGCCACCATGATCAGAATCAACTGGCGCGGCGTTGCGGTATGAATGATGTCGACAGTCCTTTGCACCGAGAAAAACCGCGTCCAGACACCCTCGGGTGTCGCCACCCTCATAGGGGCCCACTTGCGCGAATCAGCCGCAATCTCATCGTTGACGATTAAAACAAGGTTGGAACCCACGACTTCGTTCCACGGCTCAACGTCTTGCCCGTAAATAAACCGGTCATCGATGCGTGTGAGAAGAATCTTGGGTTGAGCCATCGCCACCCCATTCTGTTTGAGACCCGTAAGAGCAAGACATCACGTCTCCAATATTAGTGCATTTAAAGTGAGAAAAGCCGTCAGAACACTTGCGCGGATTTGCGATGTCCCGTATCATAGATAGCTGTTGACGCCTCAGTTGCGTCATTACATGGCCGCCAGCGTAGCTCAGTTGGTAGAGCACCGCTCTCGTAAAGCGGGGGTCACCGGTTCGAGCCCGGTCGCTGGCTCCATTGCACAAGATAGTCGCCTTCGGGCGGCTTTTTTGTTGCCGATTTCGAGCGCGCATCCGCCAATCCAAGCACAACGCCGTCGGCAACTCCCCTACTCAACAACAAGCCCCGCCAACCGCAATCCCCAAGGGGACCGCGATCAGCGGGGCTCAAACGCGTTCCCCAAGGGAAATCACGCTAGCTCACGAGCAGTTCGTTACTCTTCCCAGTAAGCATCTGCAAGCAGCTTAAAGCAGATCTTCTTGACCGGCTGCGCGCCATCGCCCGGGA
>CAMQHB010000041.1:0-17899 GCA_947001545.1 uncultured Collinsella sp. | reverse complement strand
TCATCCCGTGCTCAAACATTCTCGCTGCGCTGCGAAACTGCGCGCGGGACGATATAGGCGGGTGCCCCGGGGACTACGTTAACGCTGCTTGTCTCGCCCGGGTGCCGTGGGCCAGGGAGGGGCGTCTTCGCTGATAATTGCTTTGTTGGAAGAGCTGCTTTTATTGCGGCTCTTTCTTTGGTTTTGGGTATATTTGTTCTTGTTGAACTGTTCTTGCGACTGGGTGCGTTTGCGACCCGGAACGCTTTTGTTTTGTAGCCGTCTCGGCTCGTTATTGAGAGGAGACTAACTTTTATGCGTATTGTGTTTATGGGTACGCCCGATTTTGCTGTGCCTTCTTTAACTTCGCTTGTTGCGGCTGGCAACGAGATTGCGCTTGTTGTTACTCGTCCTGATGCTGTTCGTGGGCGCGGTAAGAAGCTTGAGCCTTCTCCTGTTAAGGCCAAGGCGCTTGAGCTGGGGTTGCCGGTTATTGAGGCTAATCGTATGACGCCTGAGGTTGTTGAGGCGCTTCAGGCTGCCCAGGCTGACATTTTCTGTGTGGCTGCCTATGGCTGCATTTTGCCCGATGAGGTGCTGCATATGGCGCCGCTCGGCATTGTGAATGTTCATGCGTCCTTGCTGCCTCGTTGGCGTGGGGCTGCTCCTATTCAGCGTGCCATTCTTGCTGGTGATGAGGTTGCTGGCGTTTCCATTATGCGCATTGGGCATGGCGTGGATACTGGTGCTTATTGTGCTCAGGCTTCCACGTCGGTTGCCGGTAAACATGCTGAGGCGCTGACCATGGAGCTTGGTGAGCTGGGCGGTAAGTTGCTGGCCGATACGCTTCCCTTGCTTGCCGATGGCTCGGCTGTCTGGACTGAGCAGGATGAGTCGCTTGTGACCCATGCTGCCAAGATTTCTAAGCAGGAGATGCGTCTGGATCCGCAGATGGCGGCGCTCGATTGCGTTCGTCATGTGCTTGCCTCGTCTGATACCGCGCCTGCTCGTTGCGTGATTGCCGGCAAGACCGTGCGTGTGCTCGATGCTGCGCTGGCCGATGTTTCGCTTGGCGAGGGTCAGGTTCTCGTTAAGGCCAAACGTGTTTACCTGGGTCTTTCCGATGGCTCGGTTGAGTTGCTCGAGGTTAAGCCTGATGGCAAGCGTGCTATGACCGCTTCTGCTTGGGCTGCTGGCCTGCAGGGCGTCGATCTTTCGTGGGGTGTTTTGTCATGAGCAAGCTTTCCCCCGCGCGCAAGCTTGCGCTCGATGTGCTGATGGAGGCCGATCGCCGCGGCATGTATGCGCGCGACGTGCTGTCCTCTCGCGCATCGGCCAAGGCTATTGACCAGCGTGATTCCGCATTTGCCGCCCGCTTGGCGCTTGGTGTGGCCGCCACGCAGGGTATTTTGGACGAGCTGCTCGATCAGTTTCTCGATAAGCCTAAAAAGGTTGCGCCGCGTGTTCGCATGGCGCTTCGTATCTCGGCCTTCGAGATGCTCTATTTGCATACGCCTGGCCGCGTCGCCGTAAGTCAGGGTGTTGAGCTGGTACGCAGCGGAGCTAAGTCTGCCTCAGGTTTGGCCAATGCCGTGCTGCATAAGGTCACGGACAACGTTGAGGACTTTGCTACTGCATCCGATGTGGATGAGTCTGAGCGACGCTTGGTCCGTCTGTCGCACCTGATGGGTCTGCCGCGTTGGCTGTGCGCTCGTATTATGGCTTCGTTTGACACGCCTGAGGGTGCGCTTAACTTTGCCGGCAATCTGGCCCCCGCGCCGCTGGCCCTGCATGAGAACGCCTTTGCGACCAAGCCCGATCCGTACATTTCGCAGCTTGTGGCACCCGTGTTCCCGGGCTGTCATGCGCCGGTCGATGCGCAGGTCACCGTTGCGTCGGGCGTATTTGAGCGCGCTGCTGCCGTGGCCTCGGATCTTAACGCCCAGCTCATCGCCACAGCTGCCACGCGTCCTGGAAGTTGCCTTGAGATTGGTGCCGGTCGCGGCACCAAGACCTATGTGATGATGTGCCAGGCCAAGCGTGCGGGCTATGAGCGTCAGCATACGGCGCTCGATCTGCATGATCGCAAGTGTGATCTGAATCTCGCTCGCCTGCATAAGGCCGGTATTCAGGGCGTCCGTACGGTTTCGGGTGATGCCTGCGAGCTTGATGAGGTGCTCACATCGTTTGATGCCATGCTTGGTGAGCCGGTTAAGTTCGACACGGTTTTTATCGATGCGCCGTGCTCGGGCACCGGCACCATGCGCCGCCATCCCGAGATCCCGTGGCGCCTGACCGAAAAGGACGTGACGGTTGAGCTGCCCAAACTGCAGCTGACGATGCTCAAGGAAGCTGCCGCGCGCGTGGCTGCCGGCGGTGAACTTATCTATGCCACCTGCTCGGTATTTGATGAAGAGAACACGCAGGTCGTAGATGCCTTCCTGGCCTCTCCCGAGGGCGCCTGCTTTACCGTGGCGCCTCTCTCCGAGGCACAGATTCTGCAACTGCCTGATTTCGAGCAGGCCAAGAAGCTCGTTTTCGTACGCCAAAACGACCGAGGTCTTTTCCAAAGCGTGCCAGTAAACGCCGACTCCTACGACGGCCACTTCTGCGCCCGCCTGATTCGTAAGTAACTAATATGTTGCGGTGAAATAGGGATTGAATAGCGGCTTCTGCCCACCAAACAGTCCTTATTTCACCGCAACTCATAAGGAAACCTGGGTAGCTAAAGAATCAGCCCCGCGATCGGCGTTGATCGCGGGGCTGTTTGGTTTCTAGTGGCTGTGCGGGCAGTTGGCGCAGCAGCCGCTGGTGGCGCTGGTGCTGGAGCCGCCGCTTCGCTGGTCGGTGTTGTAGAAACCGCTACCCTCAAACTTGATGCCGCTGGCCGAGAACGTCTTGGCCGCCGGGGCGCCGCAGCTCGGGCAAACGACCTCGGGAGTCTCGGACATGGGATGCTCAACCTCAAACACGTTGCCGCAGCTCGAGCACTTGTAATCGTAGCGCGCCATAATACTTCCTTTTCAGCACAAAGCGGGCAGATCGCTCTGCCCGCATAAATTCAAACGTCTGTAACTGTACCCTATATCGGGGGTTTTATCACGCTTCGCCCCAGAATCTATGGTTGTTGCGCAGGAGCTGTGCGGTTTTGTTCTCGGCGGCTGCAATGTCTGCCTCGTCAGCCTGCCAGGTCCAGTTGCCCGTGGCCACGCCCGGAACGTTCATTCGCGCGTCGTCGCCAAGCCCCAGGACATCCTGCAGCGGCATCATCACCAGGGGAGCGTCGCTTGCCAGCGCGTCGCTCATCAGCTTGGCCGCAAACTCAACACCGCTCGGCTCGTCGCCGCCGGCAAAGGAACGCGTGCACCAACCGGCCAGCGTCGACGTGTCGTGCGTCGAGGTGTACAGAATCTTGCCGGGCGTGGGATGCACACCGCAACGAACGTCGTAGTCGCTAAACTCCAGCACGTCCATGCCGGGGAAACCGCAGGTCGATGCCATGGCGCGAACACCGGGCGTCAGATAGCCCAAGTCCTCAGCGATAAAGTTGAGCGGACCCAGCTCGTCATAAGCGGTCTGGAACAGGTCCTTGCCCGGTCCCGCCAACCAGCGACCTTCGGCGCAAGCCTTGCCTGCGGGGATACTAAAGTAACTGTGGAATCCCAGGAAGTGATCCAGGCGCACGCGGTCGTAGAACGAAAACGCACGACGCAGGCGATCCATCCACCAGCTATAGCCGTTCTGCTTCATGTGGTCCCAGCGGAACGTCGGGTTGCCCCACACCTGGCCCTCGGGCGCAAAGTTGTCGGGCGGCGCGCCGGAAATCTCGATTGCCTTGCCGGTATCGGACAGCCAGAAGTTCTCCGGTTCGCTCCACGCGTCTGCCGAATCGTCCGACACGTACATAGGAACATCGCCGATAACCTCGATTCCCTTCTTGTGCGCATAGTTCATGAGCTCGCACCAAGCCAAGTCAAAGCGGTACTGCATGTACGCCTGAAGCTCGGCCTCGTTGTGGAAGCGCTTGTCGTCGATCAGATGCTCGTTGTAGCGCGCGACATCTGCCGGCCAATCGTGGCGCGACTCGCCCTCAAAGTACTTCTTAACGGCCATATAGACGCAGTATTTCTCGAGCCAATCGGCATTGCGATGCTTAAACGCGGTGTACAGCGGGTCAGCATCCTCGCCGCCGCGGGCCTTCCAGGTCTCAAAGTCGGCTGCCAGCTCCTCGTGGCTCTCGGGTAGGAGGTCGATATTGCCTGCAAAGGCCGAAGGACCGGCGTAAGGGGAGCGGAAGAAGTCCGTGGGGTTGACGGGAAGAACCTGCCAGTAGCGCATGCCCATGGCGGCCAGATGGTCGATAAAGCGACGCGTGGGCGCACCGATCGTACCGGGTTTGCCGTCGTCGGTCGGCACCGATGTGATATGGCACACAACACCCGCACCGTGATCGAGCGGCTCCTGCAGGCGCTGCTCGGCGTGGTGATAGATGATCGACGAACCCAGCGGGTACAGGTCGAGCGTGACCGTACCGTTGTGGATCTCGCACTCGTGACCGCTAATCACATCGCTCGCGCATTCGCCGAGCGCCGGAATCGTCACGCGGTGTGAATTGCGCAGGCTGCGGTTGATGATGACGGTCGCGGACTCGCCGTCTTTACCGGTACGGTTGTAGGCCAGCACCTCGTCATTGAGCGCGAAGGCCTTGATTTCACCGTCGATCATAAACGGCAGCGCGCGGCGCACAGCAGATGCGTTCTTGACGATCGCGAACGTATCGAAGTCGTGCAGGTCTTCCTTGGTCGGCATGGTGCGGCGATTACCCGGATCGGTGAGTCCCTCCAAGCCATACTCGTCACCGTAATAGATTGAGGGAACGCCCGGGAACGTCATCTGCATGAGCGTCGCCAGCCAAAAGCGGCTCTTGGCCAGGCCCATGGAGTTCTCGTCCAGGCGCCATTTGCTGCGCTCACTCTCGGGCAGCTGTGACTCGTCAGGGCCACCGCCGAGCACCGAGATAATGCGCGGGCGGTCGTGGCTCGACAGCAGGTTGAGCGCGCAAGACAGGGCCTCACGCGGATAGTTCTCGCGCAGGGTCTCGATATCCTCGGCAGCTTGGTAGGCGTTTTTGTAGCCCATCAAAAAGCCGATGACCATGTCGCGGAAGGGGTAATCCATAGCGGAGTCCAGCTCGGAGCCCTGCAGGTAGCGGCGCAGATGGCCGTAGCTGATCTTGTTGGAGGCATCTTCCCAGACCTCGCCGAGCAGCAGTGCGTCGGGTTTCTCGGCGAGCACGGCCTTTTTGATCTCGGCTAGGAAATCGTCGGAAAGCTCGTCGGCCACATCCAGGCGCCAGCCGTGAGCGCCAGCGCGCAGCCATTTACGAATGACGCCGTCCTTGCCCAGGAGCCGCTCGCGTACCAGTTCGGAATTCTCGTTGATGGCGGGCATGTTGCCCACGCCCCACCAGCAGTCGTACGAGCCGTCCTCGTGGAAGCAAAACGCATCGCGCCACGGCGAATCCTCGCTCTGCCACGCGCCCACGCCGGGGTAGTTGCCGTAGCGGTTGAAGTAGATAGAATCGTCGCCCGTGTGGTTGAACACACCGTCTAGAATGATGGAAATGCCCAGCTTCTCAGCCGCCTCGCATAGCTCGGTAAAGTCCTGCTCGGTGCCCAGGATTGGGTCGATCTTGGTGTAGTCGGCCGTGTCGTAGCGGTGGTTGCTCGCGGCTTCAAAGATAGGGTTGAGGTAGATGGCCGTAAAGCCCAGCTCGGCGATACGGGGCAGGTCTTCCTGGATGCCCTTGAGCGAGCCGCCGTAGAAGTCCCAGGTCTTGATGGAGCCGTCCTCGGCACGCTCGTACTCGGGCGGCTCGTTCCAGTCCTCGACCATGCGGCGCTGGATTCCGTTGCGCGGTTTTTCGACCTCGGCCAGCGTGCGCTCGCGCCAGTGCTCGTCGCGGGCATAGCGATCGGGGAAGATCTGGTAGACCATTCCGCGCTCGTACCACTCGGGACGAACCTCACGGTGGTTGTAGACAGTGACCTGGAATGACGGCACCTCGGCGTAGTCGTAGGTTACGCCTTCGCCGCCGGTGCGGCCCTGTGGTGCGCCCAGGCGAACCTCGGGCTGGCCCTCGATATTGCAGATAAAGCTGTACCAGATAAGACAGGGCTCGGTGCACACAAGCTCTACGCTAAATATGCCGTCACCTTCGTGCGTCATAGGATACTGAGACTCGCCGATCTCATCGACCCAGGTGCGCAGCGTAAGCGTTGCCTGCGCGGGATCAGCATCCTCCAGAATCACGGAGAGCGAAAGGGTAGTTCCTGTGGTCACAGCGCCAAACGGAGTGCGAAACTGCGGAAGACGGCTGTTGTGTATCAATCTCATAGTTCGGTCCAGTTCAATAGAATCATGGCCTGCGGGCCATGGGCTTTACGCACGGAATGCAAGTATATCTGTTGTACACAGGCTGTATAAACAACATCCGTTTACCATCGGCGAACGGTTGTCCTAGAAAATCGTTTTACCAACTATCAACAGAGAAGGGGCGCCCGGTTGGAGCGCCCCTTACATAGGGTTTGATGAGGTTTTGGATCGTCTGTGGGCTAGCGGCGCTTGCGGGTGGCCGTTGCCTTGCGGACGGACGTCTTCTTGGATGGCGCCTTTTCCACGGTCGTGGCGGCAGGGGAGACCGGGGTCTCCTTGGCGGACTCGGGCTTGGCCTTTACCTCGGCCTTGGGCTCCTCTTTGGCAGTAGCGGGCTTAGTTTCTGCCTTGGGAGCTGTGGCCTTTGCCGTGGTCTTCTTGGCCGTCGTCGTGCGCTTTCGCGTGGTGGTCTTGGCGGCGGGCTTGGCCTCGACGGTTGCCTCCGCTTTGGACTCGGCGGGCGTCTCCTCGACTTTGGCGGCTGGCTTTGCGGCTGCCTTGGTCGTGGCGGTCTTCGTGGTCGTCGACTTCGTTGCCGTGGTCTTCTTGGCTGCCGTTGCCTTCTTGGCGGTCGCGGTCGACTTCTTGGCAGTGGTCTTGGCCGGAGCCTTGGCGGCCGGCTTGGCCTCAGCGGCCTCAGCCTTTACCTCGGGAGCAGCCTCGGCTTCGGCGGCCTTCTTGGCAGCGGCGGTCGTGCGCTTGCGCGTGGTCGTTGCCTTGGCAGCCGTTGTTTTAGTCGCGGCAGCCTTGGTTGTCGTAGTCTTCTTAGCGGTCGTCTTGCGGGTCGTGGCCTTCTTAGCTGCGGGCTTTGCAGCGGGCTTGACCTCGGCCTCTGTCTCAGGAGCAACCTCAGCCTTCACCTCAGGCTCAGCCTCAACCGGCTTCTCCTTGACCTTGGGCTCCTCAGCGACCACCGGCTCAGTAACAGCCTCAGGCTCGTCGACAACAGTCGCCGGACGCTCAATCTCCGGGTGCATAAAGAAGTACAGGTCCAGATACTTATCGGCCGAACGCGTCCAGCTAAAGTCCTGGCTCATGGCCTGCGTGACCAGCTGGTTCCAAGTCCCGCGGTTATCCCAGAACAGACGCGCCGCGCGGAATACCGCATCGCCCATCTCGTCGCCGTTAAAGTTGCTAAACGAGAAGCCCGTGCCCTCGCCGGTAAACTCGTTGTACGGCTGCACGGTGTCCTTCAGGCCACCGGTCTCGCGCACGATGGGCAGGGTGCCGTAGCGCATGGCGATGATCTGCGACAGGCCGCAGGGCTCAAACTTCGAAGGCATCAGGAACATGTCGGCGGCGGCGTACATGCGCTGCGACAGCGCCGGGTCAAACTCGATGCGTGCGGCCATGGTGCCGGGGTACTTGTCCTGGAAGTAGCGCAGGCCGTCCTCGTAGTCGCGGTCGCCGGTGCCCAGCACCGCCACCTGCACGCCGCCGGCCAGGATGCGGTCGAGCGCGTACATGACCAGATCCAAGCCCTTCTGGCGCGTCAGGCGCGTGACCATCACCATAAGCGGGCGGTCGTCGCGAACCTCGAGGCCCAGCTCTTCCTGCAGTTTGGCCTTGCACACGGCCTTGCCGGAACGATCTTCGACGGTGTAGTTAGCGGCAATGCGCTTGTCGGTCGCCGGGTCAAAGCCCGCGACGTCGATGCCATTCAAAATGCCCTGCAGCGCGTACGAACGCTCGCGCAGAACTCCGTCCAGACCCTCGCCAAATTCGGGTGTCTGGATCTCGTTGGCATAGGTGGGGCTCACCGTAGTGATGGCGTCGGCATAGTGCAGCGCGCCCAGCATGTAGTTGATGCTGCAGGCGTCGCAACGCAGCTGCGAGGCGGCAGCCGGAATATGCGCCACGCCAAGGATGTCCTCCATCACGGTATCGCTAAACTGGCCCTGGAACGCCACGTTGTGGATCGAGAAGACGGTCTTGACGCGGTCGTACAGCGGCAGGCCCTGGTAGAACTCGCGCAAAAACACGGGCGCCAGCGCCGTCTGCCAGTCGTTGCAGTGCAGGATGTCGCACTCAAAGCCGGCGGGCAGGTGCTGCAGGCTCTCGGTGATGGCCTTGGAGAAGAACGCAAAACGCTCGCCGTCGTCAAAGAAGCCGTACGGATAGTCGCGCGCAAAGTAGCGCTCGTTGTCGATGAACATATAGGTGACGCCGTCGTGCTCGAGCTTCTCGAGTCCACAGTACTCATTGCGCCAGCCCAGGCTCACGTAAAAGTCGGAGAAGTGCTCCATCTGCGCCTTGTACTCGTCCTTGATGGTGGCGTACTTGGGCACCATCACGATGACTTCAGCGCCGGCGCGCACAAGCGCCGCAGGCAGCGAGCCCGCCACGTCGCCCAGGCCACCGGTCTTCACAAACGGTGCGCACTCGGCCGAGGCAAACACGATCTGCATCTTTTTGCTGGAATCAGCCATATTGTCTCCCATGTTGTTATTCGAGAATAGCCGCCAGGCGCGAACCGGGCGGCTATTCTACATGTTACGAACGATGTTGCGGTGCCAAAGCTAGCTCGCGTTGGTGATATCAGAAGTTAACGGGGCCTTTCCCAGCACCAGGATGTTCTCGGGTGTGCCGCGAAGCTCGGTGTTGGTGGGAACCACGTTGTTCTTGTCCAGGATTGCATTCTCAACGCGGGCGCCGCTCTTGATGACGCAGCTCTGGTTGATGATCGAGTTGGTCACCGAGGCGCCTTCCTCAACCACGACGCCGCGCGACAGGATCGAATTGCGCACGGTGCCCTTGATGATGCAGCCGGCCGAGATGATCGAGTTACAGGCGTGGCTGCCGGTCGCGTAGCGCGAAGGCGGCACGTCGTGGGCCTTGGTCAGAATCGGACGCTCGGGGTCAAAGAGCTGGTCGGCCACGGTCTGGTCGAGCAGGTCCATGCTGCGGCGATACAGCGACTTCTCGCTAAACACGCCCACGACCTCGCCCTTGTACTCGTAGCTGCACACGTCGATGTTGCCAAAGTCGCCCTGGAGTGCCTCGAGCAGGTCCAGATAATCGGCGGCCTGGTAGTGGTCGATGATCTCGAGCAGCGTCTCGCGGTTGACGATGCAGCAGTCCATAGAGGCGTTGTCGCCATACACGACGCCGGCGCTCACGCCCGTCAGGCGGCCGTTCTCGTTAATTTCGAGTTTGGTCTCGTCATCGACGTTGCGCGTGGCCTTGCAATACACCACGGTCATCTGGGCGCCGGAGTTCTCGTGCGCGTCGATGATGGTGTTGAGGTCCATGTTAAAGATGATGTTGGTGCCCATCATCACAACGTAGGGCTTGTCCGAGCGCTGGAACAGCGTCTTGTTGGAGATGATGTCGCGCAGCAGGAAGCGCATGCCGCCCTTGGTGGTGCCATACGCGTTGCCGGGGACCATGAACAGGCCGCCCTTCTTGCGGTCCAAGCCCCAGTCCTTGCCCGAGCCCACGTGGTCGATCAGAGAACGGTAGTTGCCCGGCATGACGACGCCGACGGTCTTGATGCCGGCATTCATCATGTTGGACAGCGGAAAGTCGATCAGGCGGTAGCGGCCCAAAAACGGAACGGACGCGATGGGGCGGTCCTTGAGCAGCACGCTGCCGTAGGACGAAGAGTAGTTGGCGGTGATATAACCGATGGCCTTGCGATTGATCATCGGATCATTCCCCCTTCCCGATAACGACGTCATTTCCAACGACGGCCGTATCCTTGGTGGTATCGACAGAGCCGAGCTTCACGCCCTCTTCGACCGTGGAGTTCTCGCCCAAAATAGCGCGGCAGATGTGCGCGCCGCTCTTAACGTGCGCGCCCGGCAGCAGCACGGAGTCCTCGACCACGGCGCGCTCCTCGATGATGACATCGGTCGAAATGATCGAGTGGCGAGCGGTGCCGTAGATCTTGCAGCCGTTGGAGACCAGGCAGTCATCCAGGCGGCCGTCCGGGCCAATGTAGTGCGGCGGACGCGTGGTGATGTTGGACATGATGGGGAAGTGCTTGTCGAACAAATCGAACTCGGGGTTGTTGCCCAGCAGGTCCATCGAGGTCTCGTGGAAGCTGGCGATGGTGCCAACATCCTTCCAAAAGCCATGGAACTCATAGCTGTACAGACGCTTGTTCTCGCCGAGCAGCTTGGGGATGATGTCCTTGCCAAAGTCGTGGCTCGAGCGCTGGTCCAGAGCGTCCTCTTCGAGCGCCTCGATCAGCACGTCGGCCGAGAAGATGTAGATGCCCATGGACGCGAGGTTCGAATCGGGCTTATCGGGCTTCTCGGTGAACTTGGTGATGCGGCCGTCCTCGGGGTCGGTGGTCAGGATGCCAAAGCGGCTGGCCTCCTCCCACGGCACGGGCATAACGCTCACCGTGAGGTCCGCGTTGTTCTCAATGTGCGTCTTGAGCATCTTGCGGTAGTCCATGCGATACAGGTGATCGCCCGAAAGAATCAGGACGTACTTGGGATCGTTGGCCTTGATGTAGTCGAGGTTCTGCGTAATGGCGTCGGCCGTGCCCGCATACCAGGCGCCACCGGTCTGCGTCTCGTACGGCGGAAGGATCGACACGCCGCCGTCGCGGCTGTCCAGATCCCACGCCTCGCCGGAGCCCACGTAGGCATGCAGCAGGTAGGGGCGATACTGCGTCAGAACGCCCACCGTGTCGATGCCCGAGTTTGAGCAGTTGGACAGCGAAAAGTCGATAATGCGGAACTTGCCACCAAAGCTAACCGCCGGCTTAGCGATCTTTTGGGTGAGTGCCCCCAATCGGCTGCCCTGTCCTCCTGCGAGGAGCATCGCGATGCATTCTTTCTTACTCATCGATTTCTCCTTCTGTCATCGATGTTCCTAAACCCATTAGCGACGGGCGCGGCGCAACGTCACGCCCGTCGAGTAATGCCGTGCTGGCATAGGGGAGCTCGCGCGCCTTTATGCGTGCCAGATCTCGTCGCGGTACTCGCGAATGGTGCGGTCGCTCGAGAACCAGCCGCTCGAGGCGGTGTTGAGCAGGGCCTTGCGGTTCCAGGTCTCCTGGTCGCCGTAGCTGTTCGTGAGCTTCTCCCACGCGTCCACGTAGCTGCGGAAGTCTGCCATGACCAGGTCGGGGTCGTTGTTGTTCATGAGCTCGTTGTAGATGCTCTCGAAGTTGCCCGAAAGACCCGCAAAGGTGTTGTCCTTGAGCTCGTCCATCACGCGGCCCAGACGCTCGCGGTCGCCGTTGAGGGTATCCCACGCAAAGTAGCTGTTGGATGCCCAGAGCTGCTCGACCTCGGGAGCGGTCAGGCCAAAGATGGCCTCGTTCTCGCGGCCGGCCAGGTCGGCGATCTCGATGTTGGCGCCGTCGAGGGTGCCCAGCGTAATGGCGCCGTTCATCATGAGCTTCATGTTGGACGTGCCCGAGGCCTCCTTGCCGGCCGTGGAGATCTGCTCCGAGATCTCGGCGGCGGGGTAGATGAGCTGGGCGTTGCTTACGCGGAAGTTGGGGATAAAGCAGACCTTCATGACCTCGTTGACGCGGGCATCGTTGTTGATGACCTCGGCCACCGAGTTGATCAGGCGGATGGTCTCCTTGGCAAAGGTGTAGCTCGAGGCAGCCTTGCCGCTAAAGATGAAGGTCGTCGGCGTCACATGGAAATTGGGATCGGCGATGCGACGGTTGTAGATGTCCATCACCTTCATGATGTTCATGAGCTGGCGCTTGTAGGCGTGGAAGCGCTTAACCTGAACATCGAAGACGGTGTTGGGATCGATGACCAGACCGGTCTCGGCCTTGACGTAGGCGGCCAGGCGCTCCTTGTTGGCGCGCTTGGAGGCACCCACGGCCTTCAGGAACTCGGTGTCGTTCTGGAACTCTTTGAGCTTCTCAAGCTCAAAGGCGTCCTTCAGCCAGCCGTCGCCAATGGCCTCGGTCACGAGCTTGGCATAGGTGGGGTTGGCCTCGGCAAAGAAGCGACGGTGCGAGATGCCGTTGGTCTTGTTGTTGAACTTCTCGGGCGTCAGGGCATAGAAGTCCTTGAGCACGATGTTCTTGATGATGTCAGAGTGGATCTTGGCCACGCCGTTGACGCTGTGGCTGCAGATCACGGACAGGTTGGCCATGCGAATCTCGCCGTCCCACAGGATGGCGGTCTGACGCAGACGCTCCTGCCAGCCCTCCTGCGTGGTGTCGAACGACTCGTGCCAACGACGGCTGATCTCGTCGATGATCTGGTACACGCGGGGGAGGAGCTTGGAGAACGTGCCGATGGGCCACTTCTCCAGAGCCTCGGGCAGGATGGTGTGGTTGGTGTAGCTCACGACCTGCGTCACGATGTTCCAGGCGTCGTCCCACTCGAGCTTCTTCTCGTCGATGAGGATACGCATGAGTTCGGGGCCGCACATGGCGGGGTGGGTGTCGTTGGTATGGATGGCAACAAACTGCGGCAGCAGCTCCCAGTTCTCGCCGTGCTCCTTCTCAAAGGTGTCGAGCAGGCTGTAGATGCCGGCCGAAACAAACAGGTACTCCTGCTTCAGGCGTAGCAGACGGCCGTGCTCGCCGGCGTCGTTGGGGTAGAGGATGGCGCTGATGGCCTCGGCCTCGGCGCGCTCGGCATCGGCCAGGGCGTAGTCGCCGCGGTTGAAGGCCTCCAGATCGAAGTGCTCTTCGACCGGCTCGGCGGCCCACACGCGTAGCTTGTTGACGGTCTCGCCGGCATAGCCCACCACGGGGATGTCATAGGGGACAGCCAGGATGTCCTGCGTGTCCACCGTGCGGTAGAACGTGCGGCCGTTCTCCTCAAAGCCCTCAACATGGCCACCAAACTTAATGGTCACGGCCTTGTCCTGACGACGGACCTCCCAGGGATAGCCGTGGGTGAGCCACTCGTCGGTGGCCTCGACCTGGCTGCCGTTGACGATTTCCTGCTTAAATAGGCCGTAACGGTAGCGCATGCCGTTGCCGTAGCCGGCGATGCCCTCGGCTGCCATGGAATCAAGGAAGCATGCGGCAAGACGGCCCAGGCCACCGTTGCCCAGCGCCGGATCGGGCTCCTGGTTCTCGATGACGGACAGGTCAAAGCCCATGTCGTCGAGCGCCTCGGCGACCATGTCGCGTACACCAAAGTTGAGCAGGTAGTTGTCGAGCAGGCGGCCGATCAAAAACTCGATCGAGAAGTAGTACACGCGCTTCTTGCCCTCGGCGGCCACACGGGCGTCGCTGGTCGTTGCAACGGTGCGGGCCTTCTCGGCCACGAGCTTGGCCAGGGCGTTAAAGCGATCGAGGTCGCTGGCGGCCTCGACGCTCTTGCCGCTGATGCTCATGACGGCTTCGCGATAGAGCTCGGTAAACTCCTGTTTGTTGTCGAAGATCTTATTCATACGTTCCTTTCCCCCGGGAGTTGTTCCCCGGAACGGCTATACATGTATCCTACGCCCCCGCGGGGCGGGTAATGACAGTGGTAACGCCTTTGTTACGCTTTCTTGGCAGGAGCCTTAACAGCAGCTGCCTTGGCCTTGGGAGCAGCCTTTTTAGTGGCTGCCTTTTTGGCCGTGGTGGACTTGGCCGAAGCCTTGGCAGCGGGCTTGGCAGCCTTCGCCTTGGCCGGAGCCTTCTTAGCAGCTGCGGTCTTGGGCTTCACCGAGGACGCACGCTTGCGCGTCGCCTTCTTGGGCTCCTCGACCACGGGCGGCTTATAGCTGCTGGGGCCGCGGCGCTTAAGCACCACGCCTGCCAGGCCGGGTACCTTGATCTCGATGGAGTCCATTTGCCCGTTCCAGGGATAGGGCTCGCTCGAGCAGGTGTAGGGCTCCTCGCCGGCGTATCCGCTGCCGCCGAACTCGGGACGGTCAGAATCGAAGATGACCTCCCAGTCGCCCTCGCGCGGCACGCCCACGCGGAAGCTCTCGTAGCTCGCCGGGTCAAAGTTGATCAGGATCACCAGGTCGTCATCAATGTCCTCGCCCTGACGCACAAAGCTCACGATGGACTGCTTGGAGTTGTCCGCGTCGATCCAGGTAAAGCCGTCGTCGGTGTAGCCGCGCTCGTACAGGGCGGGCTCGTCGGTATACAGGTGGTTGAGCGCCTTGATAAACGCCTGATGATGGCGGTGGGTCTCGTACTCCTCGGTTAGGAACCACTGGATGGACTCGTAATAGCGCCACTCAATAAACTGGCCGATCTCGTTGCCCATAAAGTTGAGCTTGGCACCGGGGTGCGTCATCTGGTAGAAAGCCAGCGTGCGCAGGCCGGCAAACTGGCGCCACCAGTCGCCCGGCATGCGGCCGATCAGCGAGCACTTGCCGTGCACGACCTCGTCATGGCTCAGCGGGCAAATAAAGTTCTCGGTAAAGGCGTACATGATGGAGAACGTGAGCAGCCCGTGGTTGCCGGGGCGCCACGGAAAATCGGTCTGCATGTAGTGCAGGGTGTCGTTCATCCAGCCCATGTCCCACTTGTAGTGGAAGCCCAAGCCGCCGTCCTGCGGCGGATAGGTCACGAGCGGCCACGCGGTGGACTCCTCGGCCATCATCATCACGTCAGGGAAGTGAGCCTCCACGGCGCAGTTGACCTGGCGGATAAACGCGCTGGCGTCCAGGTCCTCCTCGGTTCCGTACTTGTTGAACTTCTTTTGCCCCGGATCATCGATGCCAAAGTTGAGATACAGCATACTGGACACGCCGTCCATGCGAATGCCGTCAACGTGGAAGTTCTCGAGCCAATACAGCACGTTAGAGACCAGGAAGGAGCGGACCTCGCCGCGGGCGAAGTCAAACTTGTGCGTGCCCCAGTTGGGGTGAATCTCGTGCTCAAACAGCATGTGGCCGTTAAAGGTGGCAAGGCCGTGGGAGTCGGCGCAAAAACCGCCGGGCACCCAGTCCATGATCACGCCGATGCCTGCCTCGTGGCATGCATCGATAAAGTGCATAAGCTGCTGCGGGTTGCCGTAGCGCGACGTAGCGGCGTAGTAGCCGGTCGTCTGGTAGCCCCAGGAGCCATCGAAGGGGTGCTCCATAAGCGGCATGACCTCGATATGCGTGTAGCCCATGTCGCGCACGTAATCCACGAGCTCCACCGACAGGTCGTCGTAGGTGTAGAACTCGCCGCGCTGCGCGGGGAAGGGATCCATGGGACCGGGGTAGTTGCCGTACTCGTCGGGCTCGCCCTGCGGCGCGTTGCCGTGGCGCTTCCACGAGCCAATATGCACCTCGTAGATGTTAAGCGGCTGCGACATGTGGTTGTGGCCGGCGCGGCGCTTGAGCCACGCGGCGTCATTCCACTTATAGTCATCGAGGGTCCACAGCACGCTCGCCGTTCCCGGAGGGCACTCGGCCTTAAAGGCATACGGATCGGCCTTATAGAGCTTCTCGCCCTCGTTGGTCTCGATGAGATATTTATAGAGCTGGCCCTGCTCGGCGCCAGGAATAAAGCCTTCCCAAATAGCGCTCGTATGCACGGGCACGAGCGGGTTGGCTTCCTCATCCCAGTTGTTAAATTCGCCAATGACATGGACGCTCTTTACGTCGGGCGCCCAAACGCAAAAGCGCCAGCCGCGCGTGCGCTGCTGCGTGTCAGGATGCGCGCCCATCTTTTCCCAGCTGCGCTCCCACGTGCCGATGCCAAACAGATAGACATCGTCCTTGGTGAGCTCCGGTGCGTGCGGAGCCGGTTTGCGGGTTGCGGGCTTTTTAGCCGTTGGCTTTAGCTTTGTATCGCTCACGTTTGATCCCATCATGACGCGGCAGCGTGTTGCCTTGGTGACTAGATGCGAAAGGTCCAAGGCTGCACGAATCGAAGGGACGGCGAAGTTTCTGTGACTCGTTCCACCTCGCGTGCTCGGTGGAACTTTCGGCAGAAACTACGATAACACCTGTGCGTTAGTTTTATGGACGAAAACGGATTTGCGGGGGCGTTTAATCGGTAAGCGACATGTTTATACCACTGGCAGAATTACCGTGGTAAAACTCTTGACAGTTTTATCAATTTGGGTTTCAAAATTGTCTGTCTGACGTTTGGTAAAACGTTTTTAGCAGGATGTTTACCATTTGATATCGAAAGGTTCGTTTATGCCCCATTCCGCCACTCCCAAGGTTGCTTTTATTTTCGATTGCGACGGCACGCTGGTAAATAGCACCCCCGTTTGGGCCTATGCCCAGCCCGAGTTATTGCACCGTCACGGGATTGACGTGACCGTGGATGACTTTGCCCAATTTGAGCACCTGTCGCTGGAGGACGAATGCCAGGCCTACCACGACACGTGGGGCATTGGCGCGAATGGCGAGGAGCTGTATCGCGAGCTGAGCGACATTCTGATCGATGGCTACTCCAAGGTGCCGCCGCGCGAGGGGCTCCTGGCTTTTTTGGAGCAGGCGAAGGCGGCCGGTATTGCCATGTGCGTTGCCACATCCACGCCGGCCGAGCTGGTTAAGTCCGCGCTCGCTGGTGCCGGGCTCGACGCCTACATGGAATTTGTTACCACGACAGGCGAGGCGGGACGCTCCAAGCAGTTCCCCGATGTGTACGAGCTGGCGCTGCGCCGTCTGGAGGAGCGCCATGGGCACCAGTTTGAGCGCGCTTGGGTGTTTGAGGATGCGGTCTTTGGCCTAAAAAGCTCTGGGACCGCCGGCTTTAAGCGTGTGGGCATCTATGACCCGCACGGCCGCATGAAGCGCGACGACGTGCGTGCCAACTGCGATATCTTTATCGACAGCTATGAGGACCTTGATCTGGCCCGCGTGCTTTCGTTTGAGGGATAGGCGAGGGCCGTGGCTTGCAAGGTATTAGTGGTCTGCGGCTCGCCCGTGGTGGCGAGCGCGGATCTGTTGCGCAGGCTAGCAGGGGAGTGCGACCACGTTGTCGCCGTGGACCGCGGGCTCGACGCGCTGCTGGGCGCGGGACTGGGCTGCGACGTATATGTGGGGGATGCCGACACGGTGAGTGATGCGGGTCGTGCGTTGATCGAAGCCGCCACCGACTTTGAAGTTGAGCGCCATGATCCGTACAAGGACTATACCGATCTGGCGCTGGCGCTCGATTCCGTCCGCCGTCGTTGGCCGGGTGCCGAAGTGGTTGCGACCTGCGCTACTGGCGGTCGTCCTGATATGTCACTGAGCGTGCTGGGCCTGCTCGCGGGCTACGAGGATGCCCCTGTCTGGATTGCCGAAGATGAGACCACTGCCCGCATTCTGCACGGAGGCGAATCGTGGACCATTGAGGGCAACGATGGCAGCACCTTCTCCATCATCGCTATAGCGCCTGGGACGGTGGTAAGCGAGCACGGCCTAGAATGGGAACTAGATCACAGCCCCCTGGGTTTGTTGGCCGACACAGGCATTAGCAACATAGTAAGATCTACTGCAAAGATCGAAGTCCACACCGGTACTGCAATAGCGTATTTGCTGCATCAGGGTTTTATCGGGACGGCGGATAAAAATAATCGCTCGTAGAGTGATTATTTTTGCCCCGTCCCAGGAAAACGGTTGATTTTCAATCTCAACGCAACAGCCTGAACGGACCCCGCGTTTCCGCAGC
>CAMQHB010000040.1:0-18073 GCA_947001545.1 uncultured Collinsella sp. | reverse complement strand
CCCCGCCCCCCCCCCCCCCCGCGCCCCGCCCCCCCCCCCCCCCCCCCCCCCCCCGCCCCCGGCGCGCCCCCCCCCCCCCCCCCCCCCCCTCCCCCCCCCCCCCCCCCCCCCCCCCCGACGGGATCCCTAACCACGCCATGCTTCTTATGTGCAGCAAAGCTAATGCTGCTAAAATACAAAGCGCTCATGTAGTTTAAACGCACGACGATAAGGAGCACCAGTGGGTAACCACTTCCGTACCTCCGGTGCGGGCGATGATGCCCCCAAGACGCAGGCAGGCGTCCAGGGCAGTCGTTTCGCCACTCCGGATTCAGAGGGCCAGCCTGTTGCTCAGGCCCCCGCTCAGCCGGCAGATCAGGCACAGCCGGCATCCGATCCCTTTGCCTACAATCCAACCAGCGATGTCGCGCTTTCCGGCACGGCGGGTTTTGAGCCCGTTCAGGCCGTGACCGCTCGCGTGGAGCAGCCTCAGGCTGGTGCCGCCACGCCGCAGCCTACCATGGCCGGCATTCCCGACCCCTTGGCCCCTGCGACGCCGGCTCCTCAGCCTGCGCAGTCCGGTCTCTTTGCCGCTATTCCCGACCCCACGCAGCCTGCTGCCCCGGTGGTCGAGAGCGATCAGGCAGCCGAGGTCGCAAGCCTCGATAACGCGCTCAACAACCCCGATTTTACGTCGGTGTTTGCGCCCATCGATCCGCAGGCCAGCCGCAAGAAGATGGCCAAGCAGGCCGGTGTCGAGCCCGTCATCCTTATGGAGCATGTCACCAAGATCTATCCGGCACAGCCCAACAAGCCTGCACTCGACGACATCAACATCGAGATCTATCCGGGCGAGTTCGTCTTCCTGGTCGGTCACTCCGGCTCGGGTAAGACCACGCTGCTGTCGACGCTCAACCGCGACGTCAAGCCGACGAGCGGCCGCATCCTGGTTGCCGGTCAGGACCTCATGAAGATCAAGAACCGCAAGGTTCCGTTCCTGCGCCGCCAGATTGGCGCCGTGTTCCAGGACTTTAAGCTTCTGCCGCAAAAGACCGCCTACGAAAACGTGGCGTTTGCCCTGCAGTGCATCGGCAAGCCCAAGGGCGTCATTCGCAGCCAGGTGCCCGAGGTGCTGCGCCTGGTCGGTCTGGCCGATCAGATGGACTCGCTGCCCGACCAGCTTTCCGGTGGCGAGCAGCAGCGCGTTGCCGTCGCCCGTGCTATGGTCAACCGTCCGCCGCTGCTGATCTGCGACGAGCCCACGGGCAACCTCGACCCGGCGATCTCGCTGGGCATCATGAAGCTGCTTGAGCGTATTAACCGCACCGGCACCACCGTGATCGTCGCCACGCACGACCGCGAGATGGTCGATAGCATGCACCGTCGCGTGATCGCCCTCGAGGGCGGCCACGTCATCCGCGACCAGGAGAGGGGAGGTTACGGCAACTATGGCACCAACTAACGTGGGCTACTCCTTCAAAGAGGCAATCAGCCACTTCTTCCGTAACTGGACTACCTCGCTCGGCGCCGTCATCACGATCTTCCTTTCGCTGTTTATCATCGGCCTGTTCATCATGGGCTCTGCGATGCTGAACTCCGTGATCGGCACCGTCGAGGATCAGGTTGTCATCAACGCGTTCATTAGTGATGACGCCGATCAGGCCGATGTTCAGGCTTTTGAGGCCAAGCTTAAGACGTGGAATAACGTCAAGTCCGTGACCTATAAGGACAAGGACGACGCGCTGGCCGAGTATACGAGCAAGATGTCGGGCAACGCCGACGCCACCATGAGCGCGCTCGATGGCCAGAACCCGCTGCCGGCTTCCTTCGCTATTGAGATGGACGATCCGTCCAAGGTCGAGAGCACGGCAAAGAAGCTCAAGAAGGATGCCGATTTCCAGAAGATCGCGGATGACGGCGACGTCAACGCGAGCGTGCTGTACGGCCAGGAGGAAGTGAGCCGCCTGTTCCAGGTGACCAACTACATCCGCATCGCCGCCGTGGTGCTCGTTGGTCTTCTGACCTTTATCGCATTCATCTTCATCAACAACACGATTCGCCTGTCCATCACGGCGCGTCGTCGTGAGATTGCGATTATGCGTCTGGTCGGCGCCAGCAACGGCTTCATTCGTGGCCCGTTTATCACCGAGGGCGTGCTGCAGGCCATTTTGGGCTCGCTGCTTTCCATCGGCGTTCTGGAGCTGCTGCGCAATCTGATGATTCCGCGTCTGCAAGAGAGCATCGGCTGGATGTCGTTTGCCCTGCCGATGCAGTACTACCTGGTGACCTATGCTGCGCTGATTCTGGTCGGTGTGATTATCGGTCTCTTTGGTTCTGCCATCGCCATGCGCCGCTACCTGCGCGTGTAGGCATGCTTGGAATTCATCCCTTCCAACGGGTCGTCTCTTATGGGGCGGCCCGTTTTTTGATCCCTAGGGGACGGCAGGAAAGCGAATCATTTGGGTAGACTCTTTGGAGTTCGCAATCGATAGTTAGGAGGCGCCATGGGGCGCAATAACAAGCATAAGCGTGGAGCTCGCAATCAGCGCGGGCCGGTGCGCAGCGAACGCCGTCCGAGCCTGACCGGGCGCGTGCAGCTCCATGAGCATAGCGCCTACGTTGTAACCGAAAACGGCGACTACAAGGTCATGGGTCGCGGCAAGCGCGAGATCATGGATGGCGATACCGTTGCCGTGAGCATTAAGAACAGCCCGCACGGTGAGCGGCGCGCCGTGATCGAGGGCGTGGTTGAGCGCGCAGCCATAAGCGTGGTGGGCACGTACCAGACCGCCGGTCCGCTTGGTGTGATCGAGCCGCTCGATTCGCGTCTGAAGGCCGACTTCTTCATTCTGCCCGAGGATACCTCGGCGGATCGTCTGGGCGTCCACCCGGGTGATGCCGTTGTCGCGCGCATTTTGACCTACCCGACGCGCCTGGAATCGGGCACTGTGACGATCGAGCGCCGCATTGGCGGAGATGACGCGCCCGATTTGGGCGTTCAATATGTGATGGCGCGTTACGGCTATACCGATAGCTATCCCGAGGCCGCGCTGGACGAGGCCGAGGGACTTTCGCTCGATGTGTCCGCGGCGCTTAAGGACCCGCTCCGCCGCGATCTGCGCGACCGCTTTGTCATCACGATCGACCCAGTCGACGCGCGCGACTTTGACGATGCCATTTCGCTGGAGCGCACACCCGAGGGCGGTTACAAGCTGGGCGTGCATATCGCCGACGTTTCGCACTATGTGGCTTGGGACGGGCATATCGATCTTGAGGCTCGCCATCGCACGACATCGGTGTATCTGGCCGATCGCGTGCTTCCCATGCTGCCCGAACGCTTGTCCTGTGACCTGTGCTCGCTTCGCCCTGACGAGGACCGTCTTGCGTTTACCGTCGATATCGAGCTCGATGCGCAGGGTCGCGTGCGGCATTACGATCCGTACCCCAGCGTGATTCGCTCGCGTGTGCGTATGGACTATGACGGCGCCGAGGCGCTGCTGGTGCGTGCCGGCGCGGTTGAGTATTCGGTGCTGGAGGGTGCGGCCGAGGATGTTGCGGCTGCCGAGACCTCGCGCGAGGAAGCGCTTGAGCGCGGTCTTGCGTGCGAGGAAACTGCCCGCGGCTATAACGTCGATCTGGGCGATTTCCTTGTCGCCGCGAACGAGCTCGCCGAACTTCGCCGTCGTATCCGTCGCGCCCGCGGCTCAGTCGATTTTGACACGGCCGAGATTCGCGCTCTATTGGATGAGGATGGAGTACCCGTGCAGATTGTGGCACGTGAGCGTTCGTGTGCCACGTCGCTTATCGAGGAAGCCATGCTGCTCGCCAACGAGTGCGTTGCAGAGTGGCTGGCAGACCGTGAAATCGAGGCCTGCTATCGCGTGCATGAGGATCCGAGCCCCGATAGTCTGCACGGTGCCGCCGTTGCGCTGGCGCAGCTAGGCATCATCGACGATCGCCGTGCTGCCGGTATTGCCCTGGGGAGTCCCGATGAGCTGCAGGCTGCAGTTGATGCCGCCGCCGGTACGGTCAACGCGCCGCTCGTCAACACGTTGCTTTTGCGCAGCATGCAGCGCGCACTGTACAAACCGCGCAACGAGGGCCACTTTGCGCTCGCCGCGCCGTGCTACTGCCACTTTACGAGTCCCATCCGTCGCTACCCCGATCTGGTGGTGCACCGCGTGCTCAAACTGCAGTTGGCCTATGAGCAACTCGGCGGCAAGGACGCCTTGGTCCGTACGTCGCGGCTGATCGGCAAGGGACGCGAGTCGCTGCCGCGCATTCTGCCGCAGATCTGCCGCGCATGCAGCGATGCCGAGCGCGCGGCAGATGCCGCCAGCCATGCGACGCAAAAGATCAAGATTGCCCAGTACTATGAGGACCGTCTAGGCGAGCGCTATGCCGGAACCGTCTCGTGGGTTAGCAGCATGGGCCTCTTTGTGCGCTTGGATCTAACGCAGGTCGAAGGCTTGGTTTCGATCAAGAGCCTGGGCAACGAGTGGTTCGAGTTCGACGAGGACGCGCTAACGCTCACGGGTGCCGACACGGGCACCCGTTACGAGCTGGGGCAGCGCGTGATCATCGAGGTCTCGCGCGTCAATACCACGCGTGGGCACTTGGACTTCAAGCTTATCCATTAGCCAAATCCCGACTCATGGTGGAGGAGCGGAGGGCGGCCTTTCGGGACCGCCCTCCGCATTTGAATTGTGGCCACCTTACCGTCTGCCTGGCTGCCCGCTTGCCTGCTATTTGGGAGGTAAAACCTACCAAAATAAACCTGTCCCTTTTTGGCAGGTTTACAAGAAAGCGGGGATGAGATGGCGACGGTGTACGGTTATGCGCGGGTGAGTTCGCGCGATCAAAATCTTAATCGGCAGCTGGATGCGCTGGGCGCCTATGGTGTGGGCTCGGCGAATATTTATGCCGACCATGCGAGCGGCAAGGACTTCGATCGGCCGCATTATCGCGAGCTGCTACACGTCCTGGGAGACGGGGACGTGCTGGTGGTGCTTTCTATCGACCGACTTGGCCGTAATTACTCCGAGATTCTTGAGGAATGGCGACGCATTACCAAGGAGCTCGGGGTTGCCATTGTGGTGTTGGACATGCCATTGCTTGACACGCGCGCCAGGGCCAGCGGCGCGCCGGATGTGACCAACGCCCTGATTGCCGATATTGTGCTGCAACTGCTGAGCTACGTGGCGCAGGTGGAGCGCGAGAATATCCATCGGCGCCAGGCGGAGGGGATTGCAGCGGCGCGAGCGCGAGGGGTCCGTTTCGGTCGACCTCGCAAGCCGTGCCCTCCTCAGTTTGAGCTGGTGCGCGATAGCTATGAGGCAGGCGATATTACCCGCAGCCAGGCAGCAAAATGCCTGGGCGTGTGCGTGGGGACGTTCGATCGCTGGATGCGCGAGGCGGGGTAGGGGTTTGCGTCGCTTTGTCGCTTCCTGTTGCGATTCAAATTTTGATACGGTGACGATGCCATTTGTGGCTACACTCGCTGATATTCAAAAAAGGAGGTTGGCCCTTGGCTCGCGTAAAACAAATAATCGGATGGACCGCGATCGTTCTGTTCGCTGCAACGCTGGCGGGCATCTGGGTGCTGACGGAGCAAAACGCGGCGGAGACGTCGTTGCTGAGCGAGTCCACCGCGCGTGTGGTGGAGGGTCAGGCTACGGGCGTTCAGGCTGCCGATGCCACGGGCGAAGCCCAGACGGAGAACGGAATGGCCGGGGGCACCGATTCGGCTGCCTCGAATGTCCGGTCTGGCCGACTTGCTTCCATTCGCATGTGGGTGGGCACGAACGTCCGTCGCGTTGCCCATACCGTAGAGTTTTTCTTCGTCGGATTGTTCGCCTCGGTGGTCGTGGTTTGCTTTTCCAGGCGTCCGTGGAGCGTATACTCCCGTTGCGTGCCCGTATTGCTCTTTTGCGCCGCCTGCTCCGTTGGCGATCAGGTACATAAGATCTTTGTTCCCGGCAGGCATTTCGACGTTATCGATTTAGGATTCGATGCTGCGGGCTATGTCACCGCCATGCTGTTGGTATTGCTGGCAGCGGCGTTGGTGCGCCATGCGACTCGGCCGATCGGCGCCCATGCGAGGCGCTAGCCTTAAGACGAGACATCGCGACTGCCTATGCTTCGACATTGACTACAATAACGGCTGCAATCGCGAGTGGTCGTCGATGTGCAGTTTTCCAGACACCTGTTTTCTCTAAGAAAGGAAATCCCATGGCGGTATTGTTTGTTGAATATCCCAAGTGCTCGACCTGTAAGAAGGCCAAGGCATGGCTGGACGAACATGGGGTAGAGTATATCGATCGCGATATCGTTTTGGACAATCCCACGGCTGATGAGCTTGCGACCTGGATCGCTCGTTCGGGGCTGCCGGTGCGGCGCTTCTTTAATTCGTCGGGCATGAAATATCGAGAGCTGGGCCTGAAGGCGCGTTTGGATGCGGGCATGACGGATCGGGAGTGCTACGAGCTGCTGGCGACCGACGGCATGCTGGTCAAGCGTCCGCTGCTGGTGGGCGACGACTTTGCGATTCCTGGGTTTAGGGAATCGGCTTGGGCCGAGGCGTTGCTGTAGCGGCTGCGGAAAGTGCGTCCCGTTTTAAGCTCGGATTCCGGGACGCAGTTTCCGGTTGAAGGGGCTAGCGGAAACCGTATCCCAGTTTGAGCGCGAAATCTGGGATACGGTTTCCGTTTGGGGCCTCTAGGGGAAAGCGCGTCCCGATCTGGACGTAAATTCCGGGATGAGCTTTCCGGTTGGCGGGCATATGCGCTAATCCTCAAGCCGCGCCCATTCGTGCGGATCGTAGACCTTTACGTGCTTGTTGGGCTTGCCGCTCCAGTACTCCTCGTCCATAAAGGGCAGATATGCCTGAACGCCGGGGCAGATAAAGGGAATCCGCTGCTGTTGCAGTCGCTCGCGCTGGCGCTGCTCCAGGTGCGCCTCGGATATGACGGTCGGCATACCGGACAACTCGACGAGGCTTGCCTGGATTCGCTTAAGGTCGGGGAGTCCCGCGTGCCATGACATCCGCATGATCAAAAAGGATGCACGGCGGTATTTTGCCTGCATCACCGTGATGGCGGGGCGCAGTGTGGGATGGATTTTGTCCCGTTCGGGCCAAAGGTCAGCAGTGATCTCGAGGCCCAGGGTCTCCCATAGGTAATCAAGCTCTTCGTCCATGGCGCCTCGATATCTACGCAATCATTGATACTTCGATTGTGTTGCCTGGTGCTATCGTTTTCACGGTAGAATCTGCCAACGGTTGACGGCTACCGCTCGCGGCGTTTTGCCCTTCGTGTATAGCGGTTGGCTTCACAGGTCCTTCACGGGTTGGACTAAATTAGGCCAATTTGACTGAATTTCAAAAAAGTCAAAATTGGGGCTTGCGTCACGGCGAGACTTCCCGTATATTTCTTTCTTGCGCAAAGGCACAGCCGAGCGCAGCGATGCAGTCATTGGGATGTCGTCTAATGGCAGGACAGCGGATTCTGGTTCCGTCAATGGGGGTTCGACTCCCTCCATCCCAGCCATTGCATTTGCTACATATGGCCCGTTCGTCTAGCGGTTTAGGACGCCGCCCTCTCAAGGCGGAGATCACCAGTTCGAATCTGGTACGGGCTACCAAAATTGAACGCCCGGGCCTCGTAAGAGACCCGGGTTTTGTGTATTGACCGTATATACGGCGCCTGCCGTGTTTCGCTCAGATCGAGGAGTAGCCATGGATCTGCCCATCAGCTTGCAAGACATCACGTATGCCGAGAACTATCTGGCGCAGGGCGACCTGGCTACGGCGACGCCGCTGCTGGAGCGTCTGGTGGAGCTCACCGAGGAGTATATCGACGCTGAGTGCAAGACGGAGGAGAAGCGCCAATACTTTAGCTTCGATAGCAAGTTTGAGCGCTTGGCCTATCGCCGCGTGGAGAAGGATCCGCGCGAGCTCGTGCAGGTCGAGGCGCCGTTTGACCGCCTGTACTCTGATATGGCGTTTGCCTACATTCGCCAGCAGGATTATGTGAGCGCTCGTAATGCCCTGATGCAGGCTGTGCGTTGGGACCCCATGAACTGCAACTATCGCTTGGATTTGGCCGAGCTGTTCCGCGCACTCGAGGACAAGCAGGAATGGGCATCGCTCTCGTTCTCGGTGCTGGAGCGTGCAAGCGATGGCAAGTGCGTCGCCCGCGCTTACGCCAATCTAGGTCAGTACTTCTTGGAGCCCGAGACCGAGAACGTTTCGGCTGCCGTGGGCTGCGCGCGTCTGGCGCTGCGCCTGGCGCCCAACGATGCGCATACGACGCGCCTGCTCAACAAGATCCATACCACCTATCCGGATGCCGCTGATGAGAGCGACGACCACGTGATGGGTGAATTGGCCCTGCAAGGCGTGCCGACCTCGCCTTCGGCCGAGATTGCCATCTGCCTGATTATGTGCGCGACCGATGCTGCAAGCGACGGCGACAAGCAGGAGGCGACGCGCCTGACGGTACGTGCTCGCGACTTGGTGGGCGAGGAGGCCTGCGCGGCGATTATCAAACTGGTGCGCGAGAGCGATGCCGAGCTCAATGCCGAGCGCAAGGCAAAGCGCGAGACTGCGGGCTCAAACGCCGATGGAGCCAAGGAGGCCGGCGATGCCCAGTAAGCGCGAGCGCAAACTCATTTCCAAGAATCGCTCGGCACATCACGAGTACTTTATCGATGAGACGTTTGAGTGCGGTATTGAGCTGAGCGGCACCGAGGTCAAGTCGATTCGCGAGCGCGCCTGTCAGATCACTGACACTTTTGCGCTGATTCGTGGCGGCGAGTGCTGGCTCGTCGGACTGCATATCCACCCTTATAGCCATGGTGGCGTGTGGAATCGCGATCCCGACCGTCGGCGTCGTCTGCTGCTGCACCGCAAGGAGATCGACTTTCTTGACGGCAAACTTCGCAACCGTGGTTATGCGCTGGTTCCGTTGGAACTCTACTTTAATACCGACGGCCGCGTAAAGCTGCTGCTGGGTCTGGGTCGCGGCAAGAAGCTCTACGACAAGCGCGAGGACATGGCCAAGCGTGATGTCCAACGCGAGATCGACCGCGCCCTCAAGGAACGCAACCGGTAGGCGCTCTATATAAGTTGCGGTGAGATACGGACTGTTTTGCCTGTTTGAGGGGCTATTCAGTCCCTATTTCACCGCAACTGCGGGCGTCTTATCTTTCTTACTGTTCTGACACATATGTCTCAAAGGCGGCGTCCGTTATGGGTGCCGCCTTTTTTGTGGGTACATACATCCATGAGGTTCAATCCTGGGTTAGGGGAGTGATCGTTATGGACAAAACTGCGTTCTTTACGATGCCGAGCGGCCTGTATGTGGTGAGTGCCGCGGCCGACGGGCTGCGTGCCGGCTGCGTTATCAACACAGCGGTGCAGGTGACATCCGCCCCGCCGCGCATCTCGGTTGCCGTGAACAAGGACAATGTCACCTCGGGCGTCATCGCATCGGCCAAAGCGTTCGCGCTGACCGTGATCGATCAGACCGCCGATATGCTCTACATCGGTAACTTTGGGTTCCGCACCAGCAGCGATTATGACAAGTTTGCCAAATACGAGACCCGCGAGACGGCTCTGGGCATGCCCTATGTGCCCGAGCACGCGGCGGCCCTGTTTAGCTGCCGTTTGATCGACACTGTGGATGTGGGCATGCACCTGCTCTTTATCGGCGAGGTGGAGGATGCCGAGCGCCTGAGCGACGAGACGCCGCTGACGTACGACTACTATCACAAGGTGCTAAAGGGCAAGACGCCGCCCAAAGCCTCGTCGTATCAAGGCTAGAAATGTTCTAAAAATACTTGCATTATGTTATTGAGAATATATACTAATAAGTAAGTACACCAGCAGTCACGTTCGAGAGGAGAACATCATGGCTGAGGAGAAGAAGACGTATAAGTTTGTGTGCACCGTTTGCGGTTACGAGGTTGAGGTCGACACGCCCGAGCTGCCCGAGGACTACGTGTGCTCGGTGTGCGGCGTCGGTCCCGATCAGTTTGAGCTCGTCGAGGAGTAACTCGCAGGCACACGGCGAAAGCCGAACATAGCTCTGTCCAAGGGTCCCGGTCGAATTCTCGGCCGGGACCCTTTTGATTTATCTGACGGTTTAAAACGGTCTCACGTGTTACAGATTAAGACGTTATATCTGGACAGTCACGCCATCCCAATTACATCCCCGTTAGCAGCACGATGTCGAGAATCGTCACGATGACGCCGATCCCTACGAGCAGCGCGTTGAGCGGGCGCGAGTTGGCGTATTTGCCCATGACGCGGGCTGAGCTGGTGAGCCGTATGAGCACAAAGACTGTAATCGGCAGCTGAAGCGACAGCAGTGCCTGACTCCAGATGAGACCTTCAAAAGGATTTGGGATGACCAGACACGCCGCCACTGCGCCGGCGAAACAGGCCGCTACCCCGATCGAGGAATGTCGGTCGTGGATGTCGTATTCCTCGTCGAACATGCCCGCGGTGATGGTTCCCGCCGCCATGCCCGCTGTCACGCTGCTCGATAGTCCCGCGAACAGCAGCGCTACCGCAAAGATGGTCGAGCTCGCCGGGCCCAAGATGGGGGAGAGCGTGGCCGCTGCGACGGCGAGGTCGTCTACGACAATGCTGTGCGCAAAGAAGGTCGTTGCGGCCAGGATGACCATGGCCGAGTTGATTGCCCAGCCCACGCCCATCGAAAAGAGCGTGTCGAAGAGCTCGTAGCGCAGACGTTCCTCGATAACTTGCTCGCCTTGGCCTTCGAAGTGCATGGATTGGATGACCTCGGAGTGCAGAAAAAGGTTGTGGGGCATAACGACCGCACCCAGGACACTCACGATAATCGCGGCAGAGCCAGTGGGCATACTGGGCGTGATCCAGCTTGCGGCGGCTTGCGGCCAGTCGACCTTGACTAGCGCAAGCTCGGCCAAAAACGAGAGTCCTACCACGCCGACGAAGGCGATGATCCAGCGCTCGGCACGCTTGTAGGAGTTCGTCATGAGCATTGCCATCGATGCCGCGGCCACGATGACGCAGCCGGCGCGCACGGGCAGTCCAAAGAGCATCTGGAGCGCGATCGCGCCGCCCAGGACCTCGGCCATAGCGGTGGCGATGGTCGCGAGGTAGGCACTGGCGAGCACCGTGCGTCCAACGAAACGGGGGAGGTAGCGCGTCGTGGCTTCGGCAAGACAGGCGCCCGTTGCGATACCCAAGTGTGCAGCGTTGTGCTGCAACACGATGAGCATAATCGTGGACAGCGTGACCACCCACAGCAGCGCGTAGCCAAATTGCGAGCCCGCGGCCATATTTGAGGCCCAGTTGCCCGGATCGATAAAGCCGACGGTCACGAGCAGCCCGGGGCCGATATGCCGCGCAATGTCTAGGCCTCCGTGACCACCGGTGCGTCGGGAGCCAAAGTGTTGTTTGAGATGGTTGAGCATGGTGCGCTCCTGCGTGTCGTTTGTTTGACGCCGCAAAGGATACCCGTTTTAGGCTAAAAAGTTAACCAAGACTAACAAGATTGTTGTATTTGAATAGGATGGTGGAAGGGGATTGCTGAAATGTCTTGATCTGTAACAACTAGGGATGGAAATTGGATCTTACTGTTACAGATTGAGATGTTTGAAGCGGTGAGTTTACAGGTCGAACTTGGGGCCCTTGTTGCCGTCCTTGAGGTCGGCGGTGTCCACTCGTAGGGCGTGCGTTACGCGATTGTTTCGAAACGGGTGGGAAACACAACGGGCCGGCGATGCCCCTAGTATGCCTATTCAACTGACTGTCTAACACCTAGGGGAGGATCGCGATGCAGGCAGATTCCGCTCAGCAGCAGGGCCTTTATCGCCCCGAATTCGACCACGATGCATGTGGCATCGGCGCGCTTGCCGATATCAACGGCGAGCGCCATCACCAGATCCTGGACGACGCACTGTCCATTCTGGTCAACTTGGAGCACCGCGGCGGCACGGGACTCGAGAAGAACACCGGCGACGGCGCCGGCATCCTGTTCCAGGTTCCGCATCACTTTTTCCGTAAAGAGGCTCAAAAGTGCGGTCAGATTCTGCCGGCAGAGGGCGACTATGGCGTGGCCATGCTGTTCTTCCCGCAGGACGACAAGGGTGTAGAGGATGCCCGCCGCGTGTTTGAGGAGGGCTGCGCCGAAGCCGGCGTGCCGCTGCTCTTCTGGCGCGAGGTGCCGGTCGACCCGCACGACCTGGGTGAGACGGCCCGCGCCTGCATGCCTACCATCCTGCAGGCCTTCCTGGGCCGTCCGGACGACACGCCCGCCGGCGATGCCTTTGAGCGTCGCCTGTATGTGTGCCGCCGCACCATCGAGAAGAAGGCCGACGCCGAGTTTGCCCTGCGCGACAAGATCTTCTATGTGTGCTCCATGAGCTCGCGCACCATCGTGTACAAGGGCATGCTGGTCGCCACGCAGATGCGCCGCTTCTTCATCGATCTCAACGACGCCGCCGTCAAGACGGCCGCGGCACTCGTCCACTCGCGCTACTCCACCAACACCACGCCCAGTTGGGAGCGCGCGCACCCCAACCGCTTTATCATCCACAACGGCGAGATCAACACCCTCAAGGGCAACGTCAACTGGATTCGCGCCCGCGAACCCAATCTGTACAGCCCCGTGCTGCAGCATGATCTTGAGCGTGTGATGCCCATCATCAACCGCGAGGGCTCCGATTCCGCGATTTTGGACAACGTGCTCGAATTCTTGGTCATGAACGGTCGCCCGCTCACGCGTGCCGCGTCCATGTTGCTGCCCGAGCCGTGGGACCACAACGACAATCTGAGCGAGGAACGCCGCGCCTACGACGCCTACCAGTCCATGCTCATGGAGCCCTGGGACGGCCCGGCCGCCATCGCCTTTACCGACGGTCGCACGCTGGGTGCCGCCCTCGACCGCAACGGCCTGCGCCCCGCCCGCTACTACGTGACGCGCGACGGCCGCTTTATGCTGGCGAGCGAGGTGGGCACCATCGAGGTGAGCCCCGAGAACATCCTGACGAGCGGCTGTCTGGGACCGGGCCAGATGCTCGAGGTCGATTTTGCCCGCGGCCGCGTCATCTACAACGACGAGCTGCGCGCCCGTTACGCCAAGGAAAAGCCCTATCGCGACTGGATCGCCGAGGAGACGCTGACCGTCGACGCGCTCGACAAGCTCGTCGCGCCCGCGCCCGCCGAGGATACCGAGGTGCCCGCCGCCGTGCGCATGGCCAAGCTCGGGTATCACTGGGATGATGTTGACGAAGTCGTGCGTCCCATGGCCCAGCAGGGCAAGGCGCCGCTCGCCTCGATGGGTATCGATGCGCCGCTGGCCTGCCTGTCCAAGAAGACGCGCTCGTTCTTTGACTACTTCTATCAGCTGTTCGCCCAGGTCACGAACCCGCCCATCGACGCCCTTCGCGAGCATATGGTCACCTCGACCACGCTCTACCTGGGCAACCACGGCAACCTGCTCGAGGACTCTCGTACGGCCTGCCAGCTGGTGCGCTTGGAGCGCCCACTGCTGAGCGAGGAGGAGTTCGAGCGTATCTGCGCCATCGACCGCGTGGGCTTTAAGACCCGCCGTTTCCGTGCCGTGTACCGCCGCGACGCGGGTGAGGGCGCGCTGCAGGCTGCACTCAAGCAGCTTGCAGAGGACGTTGAGGCTGCGGTCCGCGACGGCGTGAACATCGTGGTGTTGAACGATCGTGCCGCTGCGGGCGAGGTGCCCGTACCGTCGCTGCTCGCCGTGGGCTGCGTGCACAACCACCTGATTCGCGCCGGCGTGCGTACCTTTGCCGACATCGTGGTGGAGTGCGGCGACGCCGTGTCCCCGCACGACTTTGCTGCACTGGTGGGCTACTCCGCGAGCGGTATCTATCCGTACAACGCGCATTCGTGCATTCGTGACTTGGCGGCGCACGGCGATCTGGACGTGACAGCCGAGCAGGGCATCGCCAACTACAACAAGGCTGCGACTGCCGGCATCGTTTCCATCATGTCCAAGATGGGCATCTCCACGGTGCAGAGCTACCACTCCGCGCAGATCTTCGAGGCCGTGGGCTTCACTCCGGAGTTCGTCAACGCGTACTTCGCCGGCACGGTGAGCCGTGTGGGCGGTATGGGTGTCGAGGACGTCGAGCGCGAGCAGAATGAGCGCTACGACGCCGCGCTCGCTATCCTTAAGAGCCCGGCTCCCGATCAGCTGCCCACGTTGGGCCTGACCAAGTGGCGCCCGCTCGGCGGCGAGGATCACCTCATCGATCCGCAGACTGTCTACTTGCTGCAGACCGCCTGCTGTGAGGACAGCTACGACACCTTTAAGGAGTACAGCGCCCGCCTGCACCGCACCGGCCGTGCCGTGCGCCTGCGCGACCTGCTGGACTTTGATGCCAGCGGCCGCACGCCGGTTTCGCTCGACGAGGTGGAGCCCGCGCTCAACATCGTCCGCCGCTTTAACACCGGCGCCATGTCGTACGGTTCCATCAGCAAAGAGGCACACGAGTGTATGGCCATCGCCATGAACCGCCTGCATGGCCGTTCCAACTCGGGCGAGGGCGGCGAGGACCCGCGTCGCGAGACCCCGCTGGCCAACGGCGACTCCAAGAACTCCGCGATCAAGCAGGTGGCAAGCGCGCGCTTTGGCGTGACGAGCCGCTACCTGTGCAGCGCCTTCGAGATTCAGATCAAGATGGCCCAGGGCGCCAAGCCCGGCGAGGGCGGCCACCTGCCCGGCAAGAAGGTCTACCCCTGGATCGCCGAGGTCCGTCAGTCCACGCCCGGCATCGGCCTGATCTCGCCTCCGCCGCACCACGACATCTACTCCATCGAGGACCTGGCAGAGCTGATCTTTGACCTTAAGAACGCCAACCCCGGCGCGCGCGTGTCGGTCAAGCTAGTCAGCGAGGCCGGCGTCGGCACCATCGCCACCGGTGTGGCCAAGGGCGCTGCCGACAAGATCTTGATTAGCGGCCATAACGGCGGCTCGGGTGCCGCGGCGCGCGATTCCATTTGGCACGCCGGTCTGCCGTTGGAGCTCGGCCTTGCCGAGGCCCAGCAGACGTTGCTGCAAAACGGCCTGCGCTCCCGCGTGGTGCTCGAGGCCGACGGCAAGCTCATGGACGGCACCGATGTTGCCGTCGCCTGCTTGCTGGGCGCCGAGGAGTTTGGCTTTGCAACCATGCCGCTCATCTCCATGGGCTGCCTCATGCAGCGCGACTGCCAGCAGGACACCTGCCCGGCCGGCATCGCTACGCAAAACTGCCGCCTCCGTCGCGGCTTCCGCGGCAAGCCCGAGCACGTTGAGCGCTTTATGCTCTTTGTTGCCGAGCAGCTGCGCGAGGTCATGGCGAGCCTGGGCTTCCGCACCGTCGACGAGATGGTCGGCCATCCCGAGTGCTTGCGCCAGATCGAGGTCCCGGGTAACCGCAAAGCAAACCTGCTCGATCTGTCGCCCGTGCTGGCGAGCGCGACCTGCGAGTTCGGTGCCCATATTCCGGGCGCCGACGGTCGCCACTTCCTGCCGCAGATGGCCGCGGACAGCGAGCTCGACAAGACGCTCGACTCCACGTTGTTTGTGCCCTATACGGCCGATGCCCGTGCGCACCTGCGTCCGATTCGCTTCCGCGCCGATATCGCCAACGTCAACCGCTGCGTGGGCACCATCTTGGGCAACGCGGTGACCGAGGCGCATCCCGAGGGCCTGCCCGCCGGCTCCATCACCATCGATTGCGATGGTTCGGCCGGTCAGAGCTTTGGCGCCTTCCTGCCGCGCGGCATTATGCTCAACGTGTGCGGCGACGCCAACGACTACTTTGGCAAGGGTCTTTCGGGCGGCGAGGTGTCGGTGCGCCCCAACCCGCATGCGACCTACAAGTTCGACGAGAACATCATCGTGGGTAACGTTGCGTTCTTTGGTGCCACGAGCGGCCGCGGCTTCATTAACGGTCTTGCCGGCCAGCGTTTTGCCGTGCGCAACTCCGGTGCCACCGTGGTGGTCGAGGGCTGCGGCAACCATGGCTGCGAGTACATGACGGGCGGTCTGGCGCTCATCCTGGGCGAGGTCGGGCAGAATTTTGCCGCCGGCATGACGGGTGGCGTTGCCTACGTCTTTGACCAGTACGGCACGCTCGATGCCCGTGTGAACCACGAGAGCGTTGAGCTCAAGGCCCCGACGGCCGGCGAGCTGGCGCAGATTCGCGAGCTCATCCAAGAGCACGTGGACGCGACGCAGAGCCCGCGCGGTATTAAGTTGCTCTACAGCTTTGAGACGATGAGCAAGCACTTTGTGAAGGTCATTCCGACCGAGTACGAGCGCGTGCTGGCGATTGTCGCTGCGGCCGAGGCTGTGGGCAAGACGCACGCGCAAGCCGAGGAGCTGGCGTTTGACATTGTGACCGGTCGCGCGAGCGCCGCGGATGTCGCTCGCTTTGATGCTGCGGGCGGTGCTGTAGGCGCTGCGTCCGTGGCTGCCAGCTCTGTTGCTTCGACCAAGAAGGAGGCGTAAGTGCCATGGGTAAGCCCGGTGCTTTTCTTGATATCGATCGCGTGGCCCACGAGCTTCGCCCCGTGGAGGAGCGCAGCCATGATTTTGATCCGCTGTACGTGGAGCTTGATGACGATGCACGCCGCGCCCAGGCGAGCCGCTGCATGATGTGCGGCGTGGCGTTTTGCCAGATGGGCGCGAGCTTTGGCAAGACACGCCCGAGTGGCTGCCCGCTGCACAACCTGATTCCCGAGTGGAATGAGCTGGTGTACCGCGGCCGCTGGGACGAGGCTGCCGAGCGTCTGTCGCTTACCTCGCCCATGCCCGAGTTCACGAGTCGCGTGTGCCCGGCGCTGTGCGAGGCCGCGTGCAACCTGGGCTCGGTCGAGGGCCAACCCACGACGATCCATGACAACGAGCGTGCGATCAGCGACCATGAGTGGGCAGATGGCGGTCCGCGTCGCTTTGAGCCGGCAGGGGAGGGCGCACCCACGGTTGCCGTGGTGGGCTCCGGTCCTGCTGGTCTGGTGGCTGCATGGGAGCTTGCGCGTCGTGGCGCCCGCGTGACGGTGTTTGAGCGTGACGACCGCCCGGGCGGTCTGCTCATGTACGGCATTCCCAACATGAAGCTCGAGAAGTCCGTGGTCGAGCGTCGCGTGGCGCTCATGCGCGAGCTGGGCATTGTGTTTGAGCTGGGTGCTGACGTTACGAACCCTGCGGTAGCGGCCAAGCTCAATGGCTTTGACGCCGTTGTGGTGGCTGCCGGTGCTCGTGCGCCCCGCGGTCTTTCGGCTACGAATGTGGATGCTCCGGGCGTGGTGTATGCCGTGGACTACCTGACGGCTTCGACCGTCTCGGTGCTCGATGGCGGTGAGCCCGCGGTGAACGCGCGCGGCCTGGACGTTGTGGTCATTGGCGGCGGCGATACCGGCAACGACTGCGTGGGTACCGCGGTGCGCCAGGGTGCGCGCAGCGTGCGTCAGTTTGAGTTCTTGCCGGCCGCGCCCGATAAGCGTGCAGCGAGCAACCCTTGGCCGCAGTGGCCCAACGTTAAGAAGACCGACTACGGTCAGCAGGAGGCCATTGCCGCCATGGGTGGCGAGATGCGCGCCTGGGGCGTGGATACCCTCGAGGTGCTGCTGGACAAGAAGGGTGCGGCCGCGGGCCTGCGCGTGGTCGATCTGGACTGGTCGGCCGGCAAGCCGGAGCGCATCGCAGGCTCCGAGCACGAGGTGCCGGCGCAGCTGGTGTTCATCGCCTGCGGCTTTACGGGTCCCGAGCACAGCGTGTTCGATGCGGTGAGCGTGCCTGTTGCCACCTCTGGTCGTCCGCTGCCGGTGATGGCTGCCGAGGGCTCGCACCTCGCGGCTCGCACGGAGGGTGTCGCCGCGGATGCCGCGCCGGTGTATGTGGCCGGCGACGCCCGCAACGGCAGCTCGCTCGTTGTGAATGCCATGGCCGATGCCCTGGCCTGCGCAGCCGAAGTCGCCGAGGCGCTGGAGCTGTAAGGTAGTCATTTAAGAACGTCCCCAATGACTAGCCATTGGGTGTTCCTATAGTTTTGTCAACCGTCGGGGCTACTCCCGGTAGGG
>CAMQHB010000039.1:0-18238 GCA_947001545.1 uncultured Collinsella sp. | reverse complement strand
TGCGGGAACGGCCTATTTGCTCAATGTGTTCGGCTGAGATCGGAAATCAACCGAAGCACGGCACGCCCGCAAAACCACTACGCCCCAAGTGCCGCCATGGGAATCACCGCCACGCCGTCGTCGCGTGTATAGGCAATGCTCCCCTTTCCAACCACGACCGCCAAAAACGCCGGCGCGGCATTCTGGGCGGCAGGATTGGAGAGCACTTTCCTCTCCAGCGCCTTGAGATTTCTCGCTCCATCGTCTGCTTTCGCATCACTCAGCTTGACCTCGATGGCTCCCCAGCGCCCGTCGTGCTCAACGATCAGATCGACCTCAAGGCCCTTCTCATCTCGGAAATAATGGACACTGTTGTCGACACCGCCGTAGGTGGAAAGGAACACGCGCACGTCGCGCAGGACGAGATTCTCAAAGAGCATCCCCAGCGTTTGCATATCGCCAAGCAGCCGCTCAGGGGTAGCCCCCAGCAACGCCGCCGCAAGTGACGGGTCACAGAAGTAGCGCTTGGGGCGCACGCGAACGCGGGCCTTCGAGCGCATGGGCGGCTCCCATCCGCACAGGTCCTCGGTCAGCTTGAGCCTGTTGAAGAGGTCCAAGTACGCAGCGATGGTCCTCTCGTCGGGGCCCGCCTCACCGTACGAGGCGTCCTTTACGAGCGTCTTGTACGTGACAGCCTGGCTCTCGTTCATGGCAAGAGCTCGCAAAAGGCCGTGTGCAAGCTCGGGCGACATGCCCTCGTCCAGCACGTTGACGTCGAGCACCGAGTGCACGTACTGGCTTGCCGTCTCTCGCGCAAGATCTTCCGAAAGCCCAAGATTTGCAGGCCAACCGCCCCTGCAGCACCAGCGGGCGACGTCATCCACCGTGCTCTCGCGACGCTGAGGGGCAAAATCCTCGCCCTTAAAGAGGCTTGCCAGTGACACGAGCGGCTCGCCGTCGCCCGACTCACACAGGGCCATGGGGCGCATTGACAGACGGGCGATCCTACCCGTGCCGGAATGACGAACATGGCTGCGCTCCTCGCTTTTGAGCGCGGTCGAGCCCGTGAGCAAAAGTGTCCCCCGTTCGTTGCCGTTCGCGTCCACGAAACGCCGGGCGGCATCCCAAACCTCGGGCACCTCCTGCCATTCATCGACCAGGTGTGGCGCATCGCCGATGAGCGCCAGGCTTGGGTCGACCTCTGCCGCCGCACGCTGCGCAGGCTCATCGAGCCTGGAGACGCTCGCCGAGCGAGAGAGCGCCGTCCAGGTCTTGCCGCACCATTTGGGGCCGTTGATCTCCACACAGCCAAACGCCCGCATAAGGGTGTCGAGGCGCTCCTCTATGAGCCGGGGCCTATATCCCTTTTGGGTCAATCTCTTTGGTGCATCCATAGACGGCCGTCCCTCTCTATCACGCGATATGCGAAATTACGCCATTCTCAATGCTGATTTTACGCTACTTTCAATGTAGTTTTTACGCCATGACAGATGTAGTTTTTACGCCATTTTCATTGAAGGTTTTACGCTTGGCATCCTTAGCGCGACCCATTCCGAGCATCACATCAGAGCGTGCTTGGTTATCTCCGCTCGCACATCTCGGCAAACGAAATCAGCTTGGCATCTCCCCTGCTCGCCGCAGCTTCCTGACATCCTTGCGTAAAGCCTCGCTTCGAGAAGATCGCATAGCTTTTGTGCTGCCGCCTAAAGAGCTCGCTTCGATGCACGAGCTTTTGCAGCACGTCTTCGCCCACCGGTTCATTGCGCCATTTGCATTCCGCAAACAGCGCAGTGCCCTCGCCATCGTCAACAATCAAGTCGATTTCTTCCTGCGTATGCGTGCGATTATCCGTCCCCCACCAGCGCCCAACGCTTGCCGGAACCACATCAAGCTGGCCCGCCCGCGCGAGTTCGTACACGTATTGTCTGCATATAATCTCAAAGACCGTACCCATATAATCCGATACGTGCGGCTCAATGCGCTCATACGCCATCTCGGCCATATCGTTTTGAATCAGCCCGATGTTCTGCGGAACAAACTTGTACCAGAACCTAAACATCTGGTCGCTCAGCAGATACACGGCTCGCTTATTGCTCGTCTCGTTTAGGGGCAGCTCGCGCTCGACAATCCCAAGCGACGCCAGCTTATCCACATAGCTCTTTACGTTGCTCGCAGGGATTCCCGTAGAGCTCGCAATCTCCGAGATCTTCGAGCGCCCCTGGGCAATTGCTTGCACGATCGCATCATATTGCTCGGGATTGCGGCACTCCTGCAATAGCAGGTTACTCGGCTCCTCAAAGAGATAGCCCGTAGGAGTAAGAAAAAGACGTTTGATGTTGTCCTTGAGCGGTGCGGCAGGATCGACTTTCTCGATATATGCAGGAATGCCACCCGTCATGCCATAGCAAACTGCAGCGTCTTCGCGACCCATGCTCTGCCACAGGCCGAGGGTCGTCATAAAATCGAGCGGCATGATCTTAAACTGGGCCGTACGCCTACCGTATAGCGGACTCTCGTAGCCCAACACCTGCTCTTCCATAAACGAAAGCGACGACCCGCACAGGATAAGCATAAGCTTGGTCTCTTTGTACAAGTGATCGATCTTGTCTTGCAGCAACGAGCTGATCTCGGGATTCGATTGGGCGAGATAAGGATACTCGTCGATCACGACAATCAAACGTTCCGTACGAGCCATGGTAGCCAATGCATCGAACGCCTCGTCAAAACTACGAAACGACACGCCAGCAACACCAACGGAGCCCGCAAGTATCGCCTGGCTAAAGCCATGCAGGTTTGCCTCTGCATTGGTGCGACGAGCTTGAAAGTAAATAGCCTTCTTGCCTTGGATAAACTCTGTGATAAGACGCGTTTTGCCCACGCGACGGCGGCCGTAAATCACAGGCATCTCAAAGGAGCCCGTGCCATACAGTCGATTGAGCTCGGACATTTCCGCCGTTCTTCCGATAAACATAGGGCCATCCTTCCTTTACGTTATAGCTAGCTATATTATACCTTCCTATAATATAGCTAGCTATAACGTAATTCGACAAGCGGCGCACGCAAAAGGGTCGGTACACCACCGCACGTGGACCGTTCCGGAAAATGTATCCCGTTCTGGAGCCAAAAACTGGGCCGTAGTTTCCGCCAAACATGCCATCCGGAAAGCGTGTCCCGTTCTGAGCGCCAAATCCGGGACGCAGTTTCCACTCCAAACAAAGGGCCCCGGCTCGCGATGGAGCCGGGGCCAAAGGCGCAGCGTATGTAGTTGATGTTGAGCGCGAACAGCTCGTCAGCAATGGCCGTCCACGCTCTACCCTACCCGCGGTTGCGGGCGCGGCTGTAGGGCGTATCCACCATGGGCAGATCGGGACGCAGCTTGCCGTCAAACGCGCGGTAGGCGTTCTGTACGGCGGGCGCCGTGGGGATTGTTGCGATCTCGCCGATGCCCTTGCCGCCGTATGCCACGGGCAGCAGCTCGTCCTTCTCCACGTAGATGGCGTGGATATCCGGAATCTCGGGCGCACGGAACAACCCGAGCGTACCGTACCTTGCCTGGGGTACGCAGTCCTTGAGCGGCCAGTCCTCGGTAAGCGCATAGCCCATACCCATGAGCACGCCACCTTCGATCTGACCTTGGATGGAGATGGGGTTGACCACCTTGCCGGAATCGTGCGCGGCATAAACCTCGCTCACGCGACCGTCATCATCCAAAATGACCACATGTGTGGCAAAGCCGTAGCAGATGTGGCTCTTGGGATTGGGAACATCCGCACCCAGCTTGTCGGTCGGCTCCAGGTACACGTAGCCAAACTCGCATCCCTCGAGCGCCTTGATGGCGGCCGCGGGATCCTGAGGATGCATACCCTGGCCGGCGACGAGCTCCTGTGTGCGCAGCTGATAGGCGCGACCGTCGTCGTACTCGATCTTGACGCCGTCGCCATGCGCATTCACGGGAGCGGCGGGCGCAGACTTGCCGGCCTCGATGTCAAGCATGGCATCGCGCAGCAGGAAGGCGGCACCGCGCACGGCCTCGCCGGTCACGACCGTCTGACGTGAGCCAGACGTGGTGCCGGAGTCGGGAGCGTTCTCGGTGGAGCACTCGCCGTTGGCGATGCAGCGAAGCGGCAGGCCGCATGCCTCGGCAACGTCCTGCAAAAAGACGGTGTTGCAGCCCTGGCCGATGTCGGACGTGGCGGCATAGACCACGGCCACGCCGTCCTCGATGCGAATCTTGCAGCGGCCGGCATCGGGCAGGCCAACGCCCACACCGGCGTTCTTCATGGCGCAGGCGATACCGGCGTGTCCGGGATGCGCGTAGTAGGCATCCTTGACCTCGAGCAGTGTCTCCTTAAGCGCCGTGGAGCAGTCGGCAATCTGGCCGTTGGGCAAAACCTCGCCCGGCTCGATGGCGTTTCTGTAACGAATCTCCCACGGATCCAGGCCGACCTTCTCTGCCAGTAGGTCGATCAGGCTCTCGAGCGCAAACTCGGACTGGCAAACGCCAAAGCCACGGTACGCGCCGGCGGGCGGGTTGTTGGTGTAGTAGCCAAAACCGCGAATGTCGGTGTTCTGGTACTTGTAGGGGCCGACGGCATGCGTACAGGCGCGCTCGAGCACCGGACCGCACAGCGATGCGTAGGCGCCGGTATCAAAGTTGATCTCGCAGTCCAGACCGGTAAAGTTGCCCTCGGCGTCGCAACCCAGCGTAAAGGTACCGTCCATGGCATGGCGCTTGGGATGGAACGCGAGCGACTCGGCGCGCGTGAGCTTGCACTTCACAGGGCGTTGGAACTTATACGCGGCGAGCGCGGCCAGGTGCTGGATGGACACGTCCTCCTTGCCGCCAAAGCCGCCACCCACGAGCATGGTCTCTACAACCACGCGCTCGGGCTCGTTGTCCCAGCCAAACATGTGGGCACACTCTTTGCGCGTGTCGTAGGCACCCTGGTCGGTCGACTGCACCTTGACGCCGTTCTTGTACGGGAAGGCAACGGCACACTCGGGCTCCAAGAAGGCATGCTCGGTAAAGGGCGTGGTAAAGCGCTGCGTCACGGTGAACGCGCTTTCGGCCAGCGCCTTGGCGGCGTCGCCGCGCGTCACATGACGGCTCTGGCACACGTTGTCCTTGAGCTCCACTGTGTTGCCAAAGGCAAAGAAGCTGTCATGCAGGCGCGGGGCGTCGGCGGCCCTGGCCTCGGCGATGTTGCGCACGGGCTCCAGCGGCTCGTAGTCAATCTTTACGAGCTTCTTGGCCTTCTCGAGCGTCGCCTCGTCCTCGGCGACCACCAGCACGATGGCATCGCCCACGCAGCGGGTGATATCGCCCTGAGCGATCATGACGTCCCAGTCCTGGATAAGGTGGCCGACCTGGTTGACCGGCACGTCCTCGGCGCGCAGGATGCCCACCACACCGGGCAGGGCCTCGGCCTTGGAGGTGTCGATGGAGAGCACGCGGGCGCGCGGATACTTGGAGCGCACGGCGCTGGCATAGGTCAGGCCCGGCTGATCGAGCTCGTCGATGTCGTCGGGATACTTGCCCTCGCCGAGCACCTTCTTGCGCACGTCAATACGGAAGGCGCGCTTGCCCACGCCGTAGTCATCGCCGCGCTCCAGGTCCTCGTCGATCTGCTTTTCGCCGCGGAGCACCGCAGCGGCCAGCGAGATGCCCTCGATAATCTTTTTGTAGCCGGTGCAGCGACAGACGTTACCGCGAATGGCGTACTTGATCTGCTCCTCAGTAGGCTCGGGGTCCTCGGCGATGAGCGCCGCACCCGCCATGACCATGCCGGGAATGCAAAAACCGCACTGCACGGCGCCCACGGCGCCAAAGGCGTACACAAAGGCCTCGCGCACGTCCTCGGGCAGGCCCTCGACGGTCACGATGTTGCGGCCGGCGGCAAGAGCGGTGGTCAGCACGCACGCCTTGACGGCCGCACCGTCCACATGGATGGTGCAGGTACCGCAGGCGCCCTCGGAGCAGCCGTCCTTGGCGGAGTGAATGTGCAGGTCGTCGCGCAGATAGCGCAGCAGCGGCTTGTTCTGAGTCGTCGTGCGCTCGACGCCGTTAACGGTAAAAGTGAATTCCTGTGCCATGGTGATTCCCTTCTACACGCCGGCGGCGATGCCGGTGCGGTCGTGGATGGCGCCATGAGGGCAGACGACGGCGCACATGCCGCACGACAGGCAGTCCACGCCGTCGATATGGGCGCAGTTGTCCTCGATGCGGATAGCGCCGGCAGGGCACTTTTTGGCGCACATACCGCAACCGATGCAGCTCGTGTCGCAGATCTTGCGCGCAATGGCGCCCTTATCGGTGTTGTTGCAGCGCACCAGAATGTTCTGGTAGCCGGGAACAAAGGCAATCACGCGCTGCGGGCACGCCATGCCGCACAGGCCACAGCCCGTGCACTTGGAGCGGTCCACGCGGGCGACGCCGTCGACCAGCGCAATGGCACCGTGGGGGCAGGCCGTGACGCAGGCGCCACAGCCAATGCAGCCTTCGCTGCAGCGGGCGTCGCCGCCTGCGGAGGCGCAACCGCTTCCGCAGGCAACGTAGGCCACATTATGTTGAATGGATTTGGCCATAAGAGACTCGCCTATTTCTTAAGAAGGTACGAATAGTTGTCGCGCACGGCCCTGATGGTCAGGCGGACGGCCTCGGGAAGACCGGTGTTGACGGCATCGACCGAGACGGTGCGGACCGTGCCGGCGACGCGGACCTTAAAGTGGTCCTCGCCCACGGCCAGGAAGCCCTCGTTCTCGGAGTTCTCCATGTCCTCCTCGCTCCAGAACAGGGTGAGCTTGTCCTTGTAGGGACGACCCTCCTGGTAGGGGCAGAACACGGCGCAGTTACCGCACTCGTTGCACATGCCGTCGACATGGACGACCTGATGCTTGGCCAGGCCCGGCACCTTAATTGCCACGTTGGCGCGGTTGGGGCACACGTCGCAGCAGACCTCGCACACCGAGCCGCAGCCCAGGCAGCGGGTCTTGGTGCAGTTGCGCTTGTCGCGGCACAGCGACCCCTTGCGCTCGTAGCAGGTGTCCTCGCGGCCGGCCTGCTCGTTGCAGTCGGCGTACTTGTTAAAGTCCACGCCGGCGATGGCACGGGCGACCTCGGCGGCGTCGGCGATGGCCTCGACCACGGTGGCAGGACCGCGGCGGCAGTCGCCCGCAGCCCAGACGCCCTCGACGCCGGTGGAGGTGGCGGCAAGGCGGCCGCGACGGTCGTGCTCAACGCCCGCGGCATCGTACAGGCTGGCATCGATGCCCTCGCCCACGGCGCAGATCACCGTGGTGGCGGGAAGCTCGACGGTCTCGCCCGTAGCGACGGGGCTACGACGGCCGCTTGCATCCGGCTCGCCAAGCTCCATAACATCGCAGGTCAGCACAGCGCCGTTGAGCGCCTTAGGCGCCAGCAACTCGCAGAACTCAACGCCGTCGGCAAGAGCAAGATCGAGCTCCTCCTCGTCGGCGGGCATCTGCTTCTTGGTGCGGCGATACACCAGGCGCACGTTCTTCACACCAGCCAGGCGCTTAGCCACGCGGGCCGCGTCCATGGCGGTGTTGCCGGCGCCAATGACTACGACGTCCTCGCCCAGCTCGAGCTTCTCGCCCTTCTTGGCGGCCTCGAGGAACTCCAGCACATCGAGCTCGGCACCCTCGCCCAGGCCCGCAGAGCCGGGCATCCAGGCACCGGTGGCCACGACCACGTCGGTAAAGCCCTGGTCCTTGAGCTCGTCGATGGACTCCACGCGGGCGTTGAGCTGCACCTTGGCGCCAAAGGCCAGGCAGAGCTCGGCATCGTGGGAGATATCGTCGCTCGCAATGCGGAACTCAGGAATGACGTGACGGACCACGCCGCCGAGCGAATCGCGGGCCTCAAAGATAGTGACGGGCACGCCGGCACGCGTCAGGAAGAACGCCGTCGCCAGGCCGGCCGGGCCGCCGCCGATAACGGCAACGTTGCGCTCGCCGTTGTTGGCGATGGCCTGGGCGCGCAGCTTGGGCAGCACGGCGGTCATGGCCTCGCGGGCGGCCTTGAGTTTGCTGGCGCGAATCTGGGCGCCCTCGGGCTCGTAAAATGCACGCTCGCAGGCACGGCCGCAGGGATGCGGGCAGATGGTGCCGGTAATGAACGGCAGGGCGTTGCGCTCGATGATGATGTTGAGTGCGTCCTCGTAGCGGCCCTCGTCAACAGCCGCCAGGTAGGCAGGAATATCCTGCTGGATGGGGCAGCTCGTGCGACACGGCGTGGTAAAGCAGTCGGAAAGCGGGCTCTTGCCGGCAACCTTGCGGTCGGGCAGCGGGCGCAGCGGCTTCTTGTAGAGCGGGTTGGTGAGCGAGTCGGCCTGGATCGCCGTTACGGCCTCGAGAGAGACGCCCGCGAACGGCTTGCCGTCCAGGTCGGTAAACTCGCCGGCCATCTGGCTAAAGCGCTCGTAGCCACCGGGCTTGAGCACGTCGGTCGCCAGGGTAACGGGCCAAATGCCGGCATCGTACAGGGCGCGGATGTTGTAGACCGTGGCACCACCGGAGTAGCTGATGCGCAGCTTGCCGTCAAACTGCTCGGTAATGCGACGGGCGGCCTCGATGGTCAGCGAGAACAGCGAACGGCCGGACATGTACATCTCGGTGGAAGGCAGTTCGTTCCTCGTCACGTCAACGGGGAACGTGTTGGTCAGCTTGACGCCAAACTCAAGACCGCGCTCGGCGCACAGGGCAATCAGGCGCTCGAACATAGGCACGGCATCGGCCCACTGCAGGTCCTCGCGGAAGTGCGTGTCATCGAAGACGATGTAGTCAAAGCCCAGCTCGTTGAGGCGCTGGCGGGCAAACTCATAGCCCAGCAGCGTGGGGTTGCACTTGATGTAGGTGTTGAGGCCCTTTTCGGTGATCAGATAGGTCGCGATGCGCTCGATCTCCGCCGGCGGGCAGCCATGCAGCGTGGACTCGGTGATGGAGTTGGAGACGCGCGCCGGGATGGACTCAACAAACGCGGCATCGACATGCTCAAACTTGTCCAGGTTGGCGAGCGCCCAGGCGCGGCACTCGTTCCAGACGTCGGAGCCGCTGGCGTCCTTCATGCCCTCGATGTAGGCATCGACCTTGGGGCTCTTGATGCCTTCCAGGTCATAGCCCACGGACATGTTAAAGACAAAGCCGTCCGGGCTGCCCAGACCATACTCGCGGGCAATCAGGTGGCAGGCAAACCATGCCTTCACGTACTCGGCAAAGGCCTGCGGAACCTCGAGCTCGGTCGACCACTCGCAGTTGTAGCACTCGTCCTGCGCCACGATGCAGGGTTTGTTCACACACTTGGAAAGCTCCTCGCCGTCCATAACCTGAACGGTCTTGAGCTCAAAGAAGCGGGAACCGGCCACGTAGGATGCCACGATGTTCTGGGCCAGCTGCGTATTGGGACCGGCGGCCGGGCCAAACGGAGTCTCGATGCGCTCGTCAAAAATGGGAAGCGCGCCCTCCTGGTTGGTCGTGACCATCTTGCGCACGCCAAAGACGGCGCCCTGAGTCTTGTGCTCCTCGATGATCCAGTTCATCAGCTGCGAAAACGGGATCGGCCTCATGATGTCGCTCATAATGAGCTCCTCTCTGTAACGCCCGGCGAGACCGCGCGACGGGCGCAAATACGGTGTAGCGCTAGCAAAGCGCCGGCGACCCCGCGGAGGTCGCCTATACGCGCGTCGGATGCGGCGAAACATCCGACGCGCGTGAATCTACTTGTGAATTAGTAGGTGCGATCGTTGAGCGTGCTCCAGAGCTTCTTGGACTCAGCCATGGTCCACGCGTTGATCTTGTCCTCATCAATGCCAACGAACTCGCGATCCTTGTACAGGACGCGGCCGTTGATGATGGTGGTGCGGCAGTTTTTGCCCATCATGCCAAAGAGCATGTGACCGTCGATGTTCTCCTCGCTCAGCGGCGTAAAGGGCTTGTAGTCCATAACGATAACGTCGGCGGCAGCGCCGGCCTCGAGCACACCGAGCTTGCGATCGAAGTACTTGCTCGCCATCTTGGCGTTGTTCTCGAACAGCATGGTCATGGCCTCGCACCAGCCCACGTTGGGCATGGCAGCGTTGTGACGCTGAATGATCAGGAAGACCTTAAGGCTCTCGAGCATATCGTGGGTGTAGGCGTCGGTGCCCATGCACACGGGGATGCCACGACGGAAGAACTCGAGCACGGGGGCGCAGCCCACGGCGTTGCCCATATTGGATTCGGGGTTGTTGACCAGCCAAGTGCCGGACTCCTTGACGATATCCATCTCGGCAGGCGTCACGTGGATGCAGTGGCCGAGCATGGTGTCGGGACCCAGCAGGTTGTGCTGCAGCAGGCGCTCGACGGGGCTGATACCACCGCGGTTGAGGTGGGAATCCCACACGTCGTTCATGCCCTCGCACACATGGATGTGGAAGCCGGTCAGGCCGTTGTTGGCCTCGGCCATCTTATCCATGGTCTCGTCCGAAAGCGTAAAGGTAGCATGTCCGCCAAACATGGCGGCGATCATGTGGTTGTCGTTATCGCGACGCTCCTTGGCGGCCCACTGGGCAAATTCGGCGTTCTCGGCAATGGCCTGGTCGCACTTTTCCTGGCCGCGGCGATCGGAGACCTCGTAGCACAGGCACGAACGCATGCCCAGCTCCTGAGCTGCATCCTTAATGGTAAAAAGGCTTCCCGGGATCTCGCAGAAGCTCGCATGGTGATCGAAGATCGTGGTGACGCCATCACGGATGGAGTCCAAAATCGTGGCATAGGCGCTGGCCTTGGTGCCGTCAAGCGTCAGGTTGTCGTCGATCTTCCACCACTGCTGCTCAAGATTCTCCAGGAAGTTGGTGGGGTTGCAGCCCTTAATGGCGAGGCCGCGGGCCAGACCCGAGTAGATGTGGGTGTGGCAGTTGATGAGTCCGGGCATGATGAGGTTGCCCCGGGCATCGACGTACTCGGCATCCGGGTACTTGGCCTTGAGCTCGCGCTCGGGGCCCACTTCGACGATCGTATCTCCGTCAATGGCGACCGCACCGTTTGGAATGAACGGGGTCTGAGCGTTGCGGGTAAAGACGGAACCGTTAGCGACCAGAAGCATGGATGCTCCCTTCAACATCAGAGGCGGGGTTTGACACCTCTGACATGGCGGAAGTGCGAAGCGCCGGCCTACACCGGAAACGGGCCCTCTCCCGTCAACGCTTCACCAAAGGGACAAGCCCTTTGAAGTGCGGCTTGGCGCCGCATGGCGCCGGCGGACGAGGCGATGCGTCCGCCAGCGAATAGCACCGAATTGGTTACTTCTTGCTCTCGGGCAGGACCAGATCCACAGCGGCATCCTTGGCGGCATCGATGTGCTGAGCCACGACCGGCGTCTGCGGAAGGATCAGGTTAAGGACAATGGCCATGATGGCGGTGGGGGTCACGGCGTTGGAGCCGATGACGGTGGACACCCAGGTGGGCATGCCCTCGCCGGCGAGGCAGCCGCTGGCCATCCAAATACCCAGGCCAAAGACGACCGAGGTGCCGACGATGGTGGTGGTGCGCTGCGTGAGGCCCTCGCGGGTGAACATGCGCACACCGTTCATGGTGATGGTGCCAAAGACGCCGACGGTCGCGCCGCCGATGACAGGCTGCGGGATGGCGGAGAGCACGGCAGAGAGCTGCGGGAACAGACCGGCGATGGCAAAGACGGCCGCGATGATCACAAAGACCCACTTGTTGACGACCTTGTTGGAGCAGATGATGCCCACGTTCTGGCCAAGGGCGCTGGTGGGAAGACCGCCCAGCAGGCCGCCGACCATAGAGGTGAGGCCCTGGGACACAATAGCGCCGGAGAGCTCGCGCTCGATGGGCATACGGTCGATGGAGCCCAGGCAGGCGGCGGAAACGTCACCGATAACCTGGATGGCGACCATGGGGAACACGACAGCGAGGGTAATGCAGACCTCGGGATCAAACTCGAGCGCGTAGGGCATGAGCTTGGGAAGGGCGAAGACCTGAGCGGTGGCGACGCTGGAGAAGTCGATCATGCCAAAGGGGATCGAAACGATCATGCCAACGATCATGCCAAAGAACACGGATCCCAGCTTGAGCGTGCCCTTGCCAAAGTTGGCGAGCGCAAAGACCACGGCGAAGGTGATAAGAGCGACGCACCAGGCCTGCGGGGTGCCCCACAGCGGCGTACCCATACCGCCGGCCATATACTTGACAGCCGTGGGATAGAGAGAGACGCCAATGGAGAAGATGACCGTACCGGTCACGACGGGCGGGAATAGCCACTTAATCTTGCTGTAAGCCAGACCAAAGAGGACCGCGACGGCGCCGCCGACGATCTCGCCGCCCAGCAGCGCACCAAAGCTAAAACCCGAGGCACCCATGGCCTGGAGGGCCGGGAGGAACGCGAACGAAACGCCCATGACGATGGGCAGGCCGCCGCCGATGCGACGGAAGGGAGCGAAGGCCTGAAGGGCCGTGTCGATTGCCGAAAGAATGAGCGCGACCTGGATGATGTCGGTGCTCTGCTGGCTATTAAAGCCGTAGACGCCGGCCATGATGACCGCCGGGGTGATGATACCGGCAAACGAAGCCAGTACGTGCTGAAGGGCACACGGGATCATTTCCTTAACGGGAGGCATGCCTTCACGAGTGAACAGGGCTTCAGTGCCGTTCGTAACCGTCTCCTGGGTCATTTGACCACCAATCCTCGAAGTAGTTGTTTTCGCATCTAACGCTCTATTGTGACGCAGCGCGGGGTTGAGGTTGTGCCTTCATTGCATATCGTATTAAAGATGATTCTCATTCTCAATAATAATTTTTTGTTATCAGACTATTCTTCAGCTGAAATAACGCATTTCCGCAGGTCAGGAAAGTGTCTGGTCAAAATAACATCTAACTTTTCTTTTGGTCAACCGTTTACCGCCAAATATCTACCGCTCATCTGTATTACGCAATGTACCTGCGGATATACGAGATGATGGGCAGCGTGTTACCATGAGAAAAAATTGTTATGAACATTTCCGATTTCACCCAAAGGAGTTGCCCGTGAACGAGACCGTACGCCGCTTTTTGCCGATGGTCGATTTTCTGGAGCAGATACTCGGCAAAAACAGCGAAATCGTGCTGCACGATTTCTCGGATCCCGACCACGCCATCGTCGATATTCGCAACGGCATCGTGAGCGGCCGCAAGGTCGGCGGCCCCGCCACCGATCTGGCGCTCAAGATCATGCACGACCCCAAGTATCGCGACCTGCCGTTTATTACGGGCTACGAGGGGCGCGGTGCCGGCGGCAAGACGTTGGAGTCAGCGACGTACTTTATCCGCGAGCATGACGAGATCGTCGGTATGCTCTGCGTCAACACCGATCTCTCGACCGTGCGTTCCATCAACGCCATGGCGCAGCAGCTCATGGCATGCTTCGACGCTGTGCCCAGGCAGGCGGAGCCTGCGTCTATCGAAGTCGAAAGTCTTTCGGAGTCTACACAGGAGCTCATCGACCGCAGCATTACCGAGTTGCTGAGCGCGCGCGGGCTGGATGTAGCGTCGCTTGGTCAGAGCGACCGCGTGGACGTCATTCGCCACCTCAACGGCAACGGGGTGTTCATGCTCAAGGGAGCCGTGGCCTGCGCCGCCACCGCGCTGGGCATCTCGGAGCCCAGCGTCTACCGCTACCTGCAAAAAGTCCGCAAGGAAGGCTAACCCGCTGACTCCTTGGGGACGGAGGAAAACGGATCATTTTTGTCGCATCGCTTGACAAAAGACCCTGCAGTTCACACGCACTGCAGGGTCTTTTTGCATGTCATGTTTTGTTTTCGCCAACGACTTAGAGAGCGGCGACGACCTCAATCTCGACCAGACCGCCGGCCGGAAGGGCGGCAACCTGGAAAGCGCTGCGCGCGGGGAACGGAGCCTCGAACTTGGAAGCGTAGATCTCGTTCACGGCGGCAAAGTCGGCAATGTCGGCCAGGTAGACCGTGGTCTTGACGACATCGGCAAAGGTGGCGCCGGCAGCGGTCAGCAGAGCCTCGACGTTAGCAAGGGACTGCTTAGCCTGGGCCTCGACGCCCTCAGGCATCTTGCCGGTTGCGGGGTCGATGCCCAGCTGGCCGGACAAGAACACCATGTTGCCGGTCTGGATGCCGGGGGAATACGGACCGATGGCTGCGGGCGCGTTATCGGAAGACACGACGGTCTTGCTCATGTTTTTCTCCTTACGATCAGTTGAGAGAGTGTGAGCGCGGCGTTCACACCGGGAGGCACAGTTCGGTCTGAACACCGCGCTTGATTTGGATAGTACTCAAGGTTTCTGCGCGATGCAAGATTATTATCACATTGCGAGAATAATTTATCGCCCAACGGCGCCTGTCGGCCGCTGAACGGCACGACCGGACGGTGAAGCTCAAAATGATCCGTTTCCCTCCGTCCCCAGCGGATCAGGTGATCCATGGGGGACGGAGGGAAACGGATCATTTTTGCTGCAAGGGCTGCTGAAGACTTTATCCTGCTTAGGCTGCGGGCATCGCCCATCGCGACGGCGCCACTATACTTTTGAGTATCTGAGCATTTTGAAAGGCAGGATATGACCGCAAACGCCAGTCGAACCACCAACCGCAGACCCGAGCTTTTGGCCCCCGCCGGAGGCCCGGAGCCCTTTGCCGCCGCGCTCGCTGCCGGAGCAGACGCCATCTACTGTGGCATGGGCAGCTTCAACGCCCGCCGCAAGGCCACCAACTTTACCGACGAGGCCTTTGAGCAGGCCTGCCGCGCCGCGCACCTGGCCGGCTCGCGCGTCTACGTCACGGTCAACATCGTCATCAAGCAGTCCGAGATGGGCGATGCGCTGCAACTCATCCATCGCTGCTCCACGCTGGGCGCCGACGCCTTCATCATCCAGGACTGGGGCCTGTTCTTTGAGGTCAAGCGCACGATGCCCGGCATCGAGACGCACATTTCAACCCAAGCAAACATCCACGACGACCGCGGAACCCTTTGGTGCCGCGAGCAGGGCGCCGACCGCGTGACCCTCTCGCGCGAGCTTTCCATCGACGAGATTGCCGCCATTCACGATGCCGAGCCCGATGTGGACCTTGAGGTCTTCAGCCATGGCGCCATCTGCTTTTGCTACTCGGGCCTATGCCTGCTTTCGAGCTTTGCCATGGCGGGACGATCGGCCAACCGTGGCATGTGCGCCCAGCCCTGCCGCCTGCCCTACGAGCTGATCGACGAGAACGGTCGCGCGCTCTCCCCCGCCGGCCGCGAGCGTGCGTTATGCCCGCGTGACACCAACACCTCACAGCTTGTTCGCCGTCTGTATGACGCCGGCGCAGCATCGCTCAAGCTCGAAGGACGCATGAAGGCACCCGATTACGTGTATTCCATCGTCGACGTGTATCGTCATCAGATTGATGACATGTTGGCCGATGTTTCGACCTCCAAGGACGAGGAAGCCGCCCGCCAGCGCCAGCTCAAGCGCTGCTTCAACCGCGACTTTACGCACGCCTATCAGGACGGCACCTCGGGCGACGAGATGATGAGCTATGAGCGTTCCAACAACCGCGGCCAGATCGTGGGCACGGTGCTGGGCAGCCGTCTGGCCAACCGCGATGTACGCGGACTCAAGCCCGACGATCGCCGTCGCCGCGCCGCCATCGCCCGCATTGAGCTGTTTGAGCCCGTGGACAAGGGCGACCTGCTGGAGCTTCGCCACGATAACGAGTTTGACCAGTTCCTAACCACCATTGCCGCCGATGATGCCGCCGCCGGTGACATCATCGAGTGCCGCGTGCCCCGCAGCATGCCCGAGGGCTGCCGCGTGCGCGTCATCCGCAGCCAGCGCGCCATCGACGCCGCCGGCGCCGCGCTCAAGCGCGACGTGCTGCGCCGCCGCGCCGTAGATGTGTCCGTCGTGGCGCGTCTGGGCAAGCCGTTTACCGTTACGCTCACCTGCTGCGACGACCCCGCGCTCACTGCCACCGCCACCGGCTTTACCGTCGAGGCTGCCAAGACCCGCGCCGTCGAGGCGGCAGACCTGGTTGAGCATGTGGGCCGCATGGGTTCCTCGCCCTTTGAGGCAGCGAGCTTTGACGTTTCGCTCGACGCCGGCTGCGGCATGGGCTTCTCTGCCGTGCACAAGGTGCGCGCCGCCGCTTGCAAGGCGCTGGAAGAGGCCATTCTGGCGCCGTACGAGGAGCGCGCGAAAACGCTCGAGATTCCGGTGCTCGACAAATGTACGCGCGCTATGCCCGAGCATTACCGCGATGAGCCGCAGATCTGCGCCGCCGTCACCACGCTCGAAGCCGCCGAGGCAGCTCGCGCCGAGGGCGCCACGCGCATCTACATGACCACCGATGCGCTCGATGCGGCCGAGCTCTCCCCCGCCGATGCGTTTGAGCAGGGTATTGTTCCCGTGCTCGATGAGGTCTGCCGCGCCGTCGACCATGCTCGCGTCGACCCGTGGATGCAGGCTGGGGCCACCGTCGCCGTCGGCAATATCTCCGAGCTCGCCGTAGCCGCGCATGCCGGCGCCACAGCCGAGATTCGCTCTTGCCTGCCGGTGCACAACACGCCCTGCATGGAGGCACTTGTCGAACGCGGAGCCGGTGCGTTTTGGCTCTCGCCCGAAATCACGCTCGACGAGATTGTCTCGCTCGGTGCCGCCGCGCCCGCGGCTCTGGGCATCACCGTCTTTGGCCGCCCGCGCGTCATGACAAGCGAGCATTGCATTCTGCAGGTTGCCAACGGCTGCATCCACGATTGTGTCAACTGCCGTCTGCGTGCCCGCAAGCTCTCGCTCAAGAATATCGACGGAAAGGTCATGCCCGTCCGCACCGACATCCACGGCCGCTCTCGCCTGTACGATGCCTACCCCATCGACCTCACGCCACAGGTTCCACAACTGCTCGATGCCGGCGTGCGCCGTCTTATGGTCGACGGAACCTTGCTCGAGGCCGATGAGATTGGCCGTGCCGTCGCTCGCGTCCGCCGCGCCATTGAGGCAGCTCAAGCCGGCCGCAAGCCCGCCGCCCGCCTGCGCGGGGCGACCTCGGGCTGCATGTTTGTGGGAATTAGCTAACCGAAAGGCTTACACGTGAACGAAGAACCTCAAGTCCTCTACTGCGACGCCTGGCTTATGGCCATCGATAAGCCCGCCGGCATGATCGTCCACGGTGACGGCACCGGCGAGCGTACACTTACCGACTACGCCAGCGACCTTTTGCTGGCGATGGGCGACGGCTTTGCCGCGACCGACATGCAGCCGCTCAACCGCCTGGACCGCGACACCACCGGCGTGGTGCTGTTCTCGCTCGACAAGCAGACGCAGCCCGCCTTTGACCAGATGGTCAATGATCACGCTTTCGAAAAGCACTACCTGGCGCTCGCCGAGGGCAAGATTGACTGGAACGAAAAGCTCATCGACAAGCCCATCGCCCGCGACCGCCACGACAGTCGCAAGATGCGCGTCGGTGCTAGCGGCAAGCCGTCTCAAACGCGCGTGAAGGTACTCAAACGCCTTAAGAGCCGTCGTGGCCTGCCCACGCGCTCGTATATCGATGTCGAGTTGCTCACCGGCCGCAAGCACCAAATCCGTGTGCACCTGGCAAGCGAGCATCATCCCCTGGTTGGCGACGACCTGTACGGAACGCCGCGCCCCTGCGGCCTGATGCTCCACGCCCACAGCGTGTCCTTCACGCATCCCGTAACCGGCGAGCACATCCACATCGAAGCCCCCTGCCCCTGGGAGCCCTAAAGTCTGTCGAAAATGGACAGGTTTATTTTGGCAGGTTTTATCTGGACAAACGTCAAAACCACCACGATGGCTCAGCCGTGGCGCCAAAACGTCTCGATCTGTAACAGTTAAAACCCATTTTCCGGTCTGTCTGTTACAGATCGAGACATTCGAATCTCCCTCAAGGAAAAATCTCAATCTATAACAATAACTCGGCAAAATCGGCCCAAGATGTTACAGATTGAGATATTCGGATCCCACCGGAGAAATCATCTCGATCTGTAACATCTGGAGCCCGCATTTTGACCTTCCTGTTACAGATTGAGACGTTATGGGACCACCGGGAAAAATATCTCAGCTTGTAACATCTGGAACCCATATCCCTCTCTTCCTGTTACAGATCGAGACAAATCCCCAAACAGCAAAAGGCGGCCACCTCCCAGGTTGGCCTTGGCCCCCTTACAAATGGCAAGCCCATCCCCGACCCCGCATAGGGATCCGTTTCGAGAGGAGTAGTTAAGGAGCGCACGA
>CAMQHB010000038.1:0-18658 GCA_947001545.1 uncultured Collinsella sp. | reverse complement strand
CCCTCACCGCCTTCTACGAGCGAAACCTAACCATCAACGGCGCCGAAAGCGTGGAGCTCTAAATGCAAGCCGAAGACGAGAAGACCGAGGGCAGGTCTCAACTAATCGATCAGGGGTCGAAGCTGTTCGCCACCGCTTGCCATGAATCGGGAATCGACGTGTCCAACGCGTGGCCAGCGAGCGATGAAGAACTCAAGCGTAGCGCCTATTCGGACCATTATGGTAAGGAGATGGACTGGCTCTAATAGGCGAAACGTCGAAAACGCCAGATGAATGCCTGATATCACTTTGACAAAAGTATCGCAGGCAAAACCAACGTAATGGTGCAAACTAACCTGACCCCATTGCACCAAAAAGGGAGAATGCCGCAGGTCGGACAAAAGTCAGCGAGAGCCCGCCAGAGTGAGCAAGGTGACGTGAAAGAGGAGGGCATAGGCCTTTTGGCCATGCCCGACGATTGAACGTCAGATTGCCGCTCTGGCGGGCTCGCAGCGTCGAGGGGTTCCGGCGTTTGGCAAAACGCCGGAACAATTAGTGCTCGATCCAGCAGCGCAGGGTCTCGCCCGCCTGCAGATGACGCAGATTCTCCGCGGCGATGTCGACCACATTATTGAGCGTGGCTGCCAGGTGGAACCAGCCAGAGACGTGCGGTGTGATGAGCATGTTGGGCGCATCCCACAGGGGGCTTGTCTCAGGCGGCGGCTCGGGGTCGGTGACGTCGACCGCGGCGCCGGCAAGATGTCCCGACTCCAGGGCGGCAACCAAGTCGTCAGCAACCACGAGGTCGCCGCGGCCGCCGTTGGCAAAGAAAGCGCCTGGTTTCATCGCGGCGAAGAATTCGGCGTTCGCCAGACCGCGGGTCTCGGGTGTGCTGGGCATAAAGGATGCGACGACGTCTGCCTCGGCCAGGCGCTCGGGCAGGGCATCCATGCCGTCCATGTCCTCAAACACAATGGGGTAGACGAGCGGATGGCGCTTGATGCCGCGGACGTGTGCGCCCATGCTGCGGCAGAGCGTGGCGAAGTGGCCGCCGATATCGCCCGCGCCCAGCACCAGCACATTGGCGTTTTTGAGCGAGGTGACCGGCCCCAAATCCTCCCAGCGATGCTCGCGCTGCAAGTCGTGATAGCCGGGCAGGCGCTTCATCATGGAAAGGACCATGGCAAACATGTGCTCGCTTACGGCCTGGCCGTAGGCGCCCACCGAGCAAGACAATTTGGCGTCGGCCGGCACGGTGCCGGCGGCCAAGTAATCGTCATAGCCGGCGGTCTGCAATTGCAACAGCTGGAGATGTTCACATGCCGTGAGCATGTCAGGGTCGATGTTACCTAAGATCACGTCGGCATCGGCGACCTGCTCGCGCGTGGCGGCGTCGGAGCTCGTGTAGATAAAGTCCTCGCCCGGAGCACTCGACTCAAGAATTGCGCGATGGCGGTCGTTGACGGGCAGCAAAACCAGAATGTTCACAAGCAGTCCTCTCCGCTCGACCTGCCAAAAAGGGACAGGTTTATTTTGGCAGGTTTTATCAGGCAAAACGCTCAAACAAAAACGCCGGATGCAAGACGAGCGTGCCCGTCAGCATCCGGCGCATCCACAACTACCAGCTGAGCAGCTCGTAGCCGTCCTCGGTCACCACGAGCTGTACCTCGCACTGGGCCGAATCGCTGCCGTCCTTGGTGCGCACGCACCAGCCGTCACCCTTGCTAATCTTGATGTCGGGCGCTCCGGCATTGACCATGGGCTCGATGGTAAAGACCATGCCCGGAGCCATGATGGTGTCCACATCGGGTGCCTCGGTGGTAAAGCCCACAAACGGGTCCTCGTGGAACTCCTTACCGATGCCGTGTCCGCCGTACTCGCGCACCACGCTAAAGCCGGCGTCCTCGACCGTCTTTTGTACGGCCTCGGCCATAACGGACAGCGGCAGCCATGGCTTGACGGCTGCCAGACCCGCCTCCACGCTGGCGCGGGTGACGTCGACCAGGCGCTGGCGCTCGGCCGAGACCTCGCCGATGCAGAACATGCGGCTCGAGTCGCTAAAGTAGCCGTCTAGGATCGTGGAGCAGTCCACGTTGATGATGTCGCCCTCGTGCAGCACGTCCGTATCGCAGGGGATGCCGTGGCAGACCACGTCATTGATCGAGGTGCACACGCTCTTGGGGTAGCCCTCGTAGTTGAGGTCGGCCGGCGTGCCACCGTGCTCGACGGTGTAGTCGTAGATCATCTGGTCGATCTGGTTGGTGGTCATGCCCGCGGCGATGTGCTCGCCTACGTAGTCGAGCACGCCCACGTTGATGGCGGCGGAGCGCTTGATGCCCTCGATGTCGGCGGGCGTCTTGTAGAGCGTGCGGGGCAGAACCTCCCAGCCCTCCTCCCACAGGCGCTCGAGGCGCTCGTCGAAGGTGCTGTGACATTTCTTATATTTTTTGCCGCTGCCGCACCAGCAAGCGTCGTTGCGGCCGGGTACGGGTCCTTTGTCATACATGGCTAACTTCCTTTCATCCGCAGCTAGTATAGCCCACCCATGCGTCCATAAAAGTTGCGGTGATATAGTTCCGATTAAAGCGGTTTAACAGCACAAATAGGAACTATATCACCGCAACTGATGGGGCGGGATGGCGGATGCTAGCTGCTGCGTGGTTTTGCTAGTAGCTCACCTGGCAGGGGATGCCGAGGGCGCGCACGCGCGCGGCAATGGCGTCGAGCACCTCGGGCGCTGCTTTGGCAAGGCCGGCGACCGGTGTCTCGCGCGCCACCGTGTAGATGGTCGCCTCCTGCGGGCGAATACGCTCGAGCGCCGCGAGCCAGGGGCCGACGTATTCCTCGCCGGTGTTGTCGATGAGCTTGCCCTGATACTCGCCGGTCAAAAAGATCGTCTGGATAATGACATGACTGTCAAAGCTCGTGAACGTCTCGATCTGGTGCTCCACATCGTAGGGGCCAACGGGTTGATCGAGCAGCTGGATAAATGCCAAGTCGACCGTATCGAGCTTGAGGATATTGTCATCAACCATCATGAGCGCATCGTGTACATGGGGACGGTCGGCGCGTGTGCCGTTGGAAAGCACGGCAATCTTGGTGTTTGGGGCAAGCTCGTCGCGCAGCGCGACGGCGCCGGCGATGGTCTGCGGAAACTCCGGTGCGGCGGTGGGCTCGCCGTTGCCTGCGAAGGTGATCACATCGGGGAGCTCGCCCTCGGCTGCCATCTCGCACAGCTTTGCCTCGAGCGCGTCGAGTACCACGGTAGCTGTGTTGTACGGCTCGTGGCAGGGGCGCTCGGCGTTGAGGCCGTTTTCGCAGTAAATGCAGTCGAACGTGCAGATCTTGCCGCTGGCCGGCATCATGTTGACGCCGAGCGAGAGACCAAGGCGACGGCTGCGAACGGGCCCAAAGATGGGGCTGGCATTCAAAAACGTAGACATAGGCATATGCTCCTCAAGACAATTGTGCCTAAGCATAGCATCGGCTCCAAAGCAAGGTGCGGGCTCTTGCTTTACAAGTTTCGTTTTTTCACGTCGCTCATTATGCCGTGCCATGAAAAGCCTTGGGTCGGGTACAGTTAATCTGTTAACAAGCTGTAAGGCAATGCGGGTCCATCTAGCCGTACTGACGTGCAACTGGATGGGCGTTGACGATGGGAACACAGTATGGATTTTACGGTCGAGAATGCGGGCACTACGATCGCCTGCCGCGAGTATGCCGGCCCGGTTGTATCGTCCGATGCACCCGCCTTGGTGTGCGTGCACGGCGCCTGCGTCGACGGTGTCTTTTTTGACGGTATCGCCCGCGAGCTCGCCTGCGACTATCGCGTCATTGCCTACGACCGCCGCGGTTGCGGCGAGAGTGGCGACGCTGCAGACGGACGCTACGACCTCGCCGCCCAAGCCGCCGACCTGCAAGCTGTTATCGAGCATATTGGCGCTCCGGTAAACGTGCTCGCGCACAGTGCCGGTACGCTGGTGGCCCTGGAGCTTCTCCGTGCAAACCCCGCCATAATCTCGCGTGCGATTCTGCATGAACCCGCCGTGACGGATGAGGGTGCCGGTCTGGGCGCGGCCCCGGTTTTGCTCGAGATGATCGCCGCAGGAAAGGTCTCCAGGGCATTACGGGCCTTCCTGGGCGCCATCGGCGATTCGGACCCTGAGGCCCCCAAGTTAACCGAGGCAGAAGCCAAGCATGCCCTGCGCAACGGCCGCAGTTTCATGGCGAACGAATACGGGATTACTATGACCTGCGTTCCCGATTGGGATAGCGTTCGCGCGTCGAAAACGGTGGCCGCCGTGCTTTTGGGCGAGCTTTCGATTGGCACGCCCCGCGAGGCGGGTACGAGGATGGCGGCTGAGCTTTTGGATTGCCCCCTCGTAACGATTCCCGGCGCGCACAACGGCCTGCGCGATCGCCCGGCAGCGGCTGCCCAGACTGTCCGTGGCATCCTGGGGTTCTAGCAGCTGCAAAAAAACAAAACAGGCTTCATCCGCAAACGTTTCGGCCGTGTTAACAAATGCGCTCAAAACCTTACGTTTGCGGCTTCAATTGCGCCGTCTGCCAACTCATAAAAATGTAACAGCATTCACGTGCCTACCTGCATCGACAAGGTGTTACCCTTGTAACATTTGGAACCCACCGCTCCATGCGAAACTATCGAAAGGGCCCCGTATGCTCAATAATCACGAGGTCAATCTAACCGACGAGGAGGCTGCCGCCGAGGTCGCCCGTGTCGCAAGGACCTACCCCGTGGTACGTTTGCTGTCGGCCGATCAGATTAAGAGCGAGCCTAACTGCCTGCTCGCCGGCGATCGCTGCCCTTGTCTGCGTCAGTCGAGTCTTGAGGCCTTGACAGATTCCGATGAGGTGTCGGAGCAACTGCTCAACGATGGTGTTGAGTACCGCGCCCGTCTGCGCCCTCTAAAGGTCGAGGGCGAGCCTCATGTCTTGCTGATGGTGCGTCCGATCGATGGGCAAGAGGCTGCAGAAGAGGACCTTGTCTACACCGACGTGCTGACGGGCGTGTGCAATCGTCGATATTACGAGGAAAAGCTCCGTAGCGCCCGCATGAAGGCCGGCGTTGCGATGATCGACCTTGATGATTTTAGGGTCTTCAACGATACGTGTGGCCGCCATGCCGGCGACCTTGCGCTCGGTGCTGTGGCAACAGCCATACGCAGCGGTATTCGTTCGACTGACGAACTTGTGCGCTATGGCTGCGACAAGTTTGTAGCTGTCATGCCCAATATTCCCTCCGATGACTTTGCCCGTCGTCTGCGTCAGGTTTCCGATGCCGTCCATTCCACGATTATTCCGGGCCATGAGCACGTGAGCTTGACGGCATGTGTTGGTGGCGTTCGCATTCATGGCGAGACGGTCGATGAGGGCGTTGGCCGCGCTGTCCAGTTACTGAGCCGTGCCAAGGCAAAAGCCGGTACGGTCGTGACCGATGGCGATTCCATCGAGGCCTTCCAAAGCGAAAAGCCTTCGGTGCTTATCGTCGATGACTCCGAGATGAGCCGAGCCATTCTCAGCGAGATGCTCAAGGACGAGTATTGCATCCTCGAGGCCGATAACGGTCGTACGGCGCTCGATATGGTCGACCGTTATGGCGATGAGTTGTCGCTCGTGCTGCTGGACATTGTCATGCCGGGCGCGAGCGGCTTTGAGGTACTGGCCGATCTGTCGCGCCGATCGGGTATCGACAATCTGCCTGTCATCATGATTTCGAGCGAAGATTCCGATGATATGGTTCTGCGCGCGTACGAGCTGGGCGCCTCAGACTATATCAACCGCCCGTTTGACTCCCGTGTCGTGCGCCGCCGCGTAAGCAACACCATCCGCCTATACGCCAAACAGCGCCGCCTGACGAACCTGCTGTCCCAGCAGTACAACGAGCGTGTCAAGAACAGTCGCATGCTCATCGACATCATGGCCGGCGTCATGGAGCTTCGCAACGGCGAGAGCGGCAGGCACGTTACGAACATCGAGAAGCTGACCGAGCTGCTGCTTGGCTGTCTGGTCCAGCGTAGTGGCACCATCTCCCTCGACAATGAGGAGCGCTCCACGATTGCCCTGGCTTCGGCGCTGCACGATATCGGCAAGATGTCGATTGACGATGCGATTCTCAACAAACCCGGGCGCCTTACGCCCGAGGAGTTCGAGATTATGAAGACGCATACCACGATCGGCGCCGACATGCTACTTGAGCTGGGTAGCCATCACGCCGGCAATGCGCTTATGGAATATGCGTACCAGATTGCGCGTTGGCATCACGAGCGCTGGGACGGCAAGGGTTATCCCGATGGCCTTAAGGGAGACGAAATTCCCATTGCCGCACAGGTGGTTTCGGTGGCCGACGTGTACGATGCGCTGACGAGCGTGCGCGTGTACAAGGACGCTATCCCGCACGAGGAAGCGATCAAGATGATTCTGGACGGTAAGTGCGGCACCTTTAACCCGTTGCTGCTCGACTGTTTGCTCGAGGTGCAAGACCAAATTGCCGAGACGTTGGCACGCCCCGCCGATGTCGTCGCGTTTCCTACGATTTAGTTTGACCAAAGGAGTTTTTAATCCATGATTTCCATGCGTGAGGCGTATGAGAAGATCGGCGCTAATTATGATGACGCGTGTGCTCGGCTGATGGGCGGGGAAATGCTTGCCCGCTTTGCCCTCAAGTTTTTAGATGACGAGAGCATGGACAAGCTGGAGGCTGCCATGGCGGCGGGAGACGCCGAGGAAGCGTTTATGGCAGCGCACACGCTCAAGGGCGTGAGCCAGAACCTGGGATTCGATAATCTGTACGAGCCGGCGGTCGTGGTGACCGAGGCGCTGCGCGGCGCCGATGCCGTTGACGGCGCTCGCGAGGGAATGCATGCGCTGCAGCAGCAATATGCGGCTACGATGTCGGCCCTGCGCGAGGCGGCTGAATAAGAGCTCGCGGGCCTTGGGCTGTGTGCCTGCCGCATATAGGCAAAAGGGTGCCCCGTCGGACCATGTGGCCGGCGGGGCACCCTTGTCTGTTGTACAGTTCGCGAGCTAGCGGGCCGCTTAACCTTTGCCGCCGCCTCGACAAACGACTTCCACAGGTTAAAGTCGGTCTCGAGCGTCTTCCACGTGTACTCAGGATGCCATTGCACGCCCAGGCAGAATGGCTGGCCTTCGACCTCGATGCACTCGGGAACGCCGTCGGTTGCCTTGGCGACCAAGCGCGTGCTTTTACCCAGACGGTCGACGCAGCAGTGATGTGCCGAGTTGGTCTGGATCAGCCTGTGCCCGCCAACCGCGCGCTCCAGCAGCGAGCCCGGCACGACCTCGACGGGGTGCACGGGATCGTTGAGCGCGTGGGTATGGCGCCACTGCGTGCGGCCCTCGCGCGCACCCAGGCTCGGCACGTCCATGCACAGGGTGCCGCCGGTGGCGACATTGAGCAGCTGCGTGCCTCGGCAGGTGGTAAAGAGCGGCTTCTTGGCGCGAAGCACCTCGTTAACCAGCTTAAACTCAAAACGGTCGCGAATCTCGCAGCACAGCGTGGGGTCGTAAGGACGCTCGTCGCCCCAGCGTTTGGGGTTGACGTCCGGGCCGCCGGGAATAGCGATACCGTCAGCGATTTCCACGTAATGACGGATAACATCGACGTCTTCGGTAATAGACATCTGCAGCGGCAGGCCACCGGCGGCAAGGATGGCATCGACAAAGACACTTGCGATTTCCTCGTTGGGGGAGAGGGTCTCGCTCAAAAACGGTTTTGCCTCTTCCCAACGCGGCGCGACGAGGATGAGCGGACGGTCGGCGGGGGTAACGTCGACGTGCGGGGTATAGGACGAGGAAGTACGTGTTCCGATCATGGGTGCGGCTTTCGAATCCGGGTGGACATGGCATAGGGGTGGCGCGGGACAAACGCTGGTGATGAATTTGCCCGCGTGGCAATTGGGTTAGTGGCCCTTGATGGAGTTGAGGAAGTCCTGGGCGCGCTTGGTCTGGGGGTGGTCGAAGAACTCGTCGGGCGTGCCGGTTTCCACAATCTGGCCGTCGGCCATAAATACGACGCGATCGGCCACGCGGCGGGCGAAGTTCATCTCGTGCGTGATGACGATCATCGTCATGCCCTGCTGGGCCAGACGGACCATGACCTCGAGCACCTCGTTGATCATTTCGGGATCGAGGGCGCTTGTGGGCTCGTCAAAAAGCATGGCCTTGGGCTGCATGGCGAGTGAACGGGCGATGGCCACGCGCTGCTGCTGGCCGCCCGAAAGCTGTGCGGGCACCTTGTCGGCCTGCTCGGCCACGCCCACGCGGCTCAGCAGGTCCATGGCGCGCTCGCGGGCTTCGTCCTTGGAGACACCCAGCACATCGACCGGTCCCAGCATGACGTTCTGCAGCACCGTCATATGTGCGAACAGGTTGAACTGTTGGAACACCATGCCCAGCTCGGCGCGCATACGGGCAAGGTCCTTGCCTTCTTGCGGCAGGGGCTCGCCCTCGATGAGGATCTCGCCCGAGTCGATGGTTTCCAGGCGGTTGATGGTGCGGCACATGGTCGACTTGCCCGAGCCCGAGGGGCCAATCACCACGACGACCTCGCCGCGGTCGACCGACAGATTGATGTCGTTGAGAACGTGCAGGTCGCCATAGTGCTTATCGACGTGTCTGAGCTCGATCAGCGGCTGATTGCCGGTGGAAGAGGTGCTCTGTGCCATGGTGCTCGGCTCCTTATGACTTGAAATGGTAAAGCGTTAGCGGATGATGGTCGCGCCGGTCTTGTGCGAAACATAGACAGCGGCCTTGTTGATCGCGACGTTGATGAGGATGTAGATGACTGCGATCACCAGGTAGACCGATACGAGGGCGTCGTAGTTGGTAATGAGCACGCGGGCGTTTTGCATGAGGTCGGGGTAGCTCACCACGTAGGCGACGGTGGTGTCCTTGACCACGACCACAAGCTGCGAAATCAAGGACGGAATGATAAACCGAATAGCCTGCGGCAACACGATTTTAAAGGTGATTTTGGCCCTGGAGAGACCGAGTGCCTGGGCGGCCTCGACCTGACCGCGCGGCACGGCGTTGACGCCGGCACGGAAGATCTCGGCAAGTACACCGGCTGCGGCGAGCGCGACGGGAAGCGTGAGCATCCAAAACGACGGTAGCGCGATCTTGTACTGGGGCAGCACCAAAAAGAAGAAGTAGATGAACAGAAGGCTCGGTACGCCGCGGAAGAAATCGGTGAGCACGCGACAGACCAGCTGCAGCGGCTTAATGTCGCTGGTGCGGCCGAGCATAAGGGCTAAGCCCAGCACCAGCGCGATGGCGCCAGCGGTGAGTGCGACTTTAACGGTGCCCTCAAAGCCGGCAAGCAAGAACTTCCAGGTGGTGAGGTGCGTAAAGAAATACCAATAGTGGACCGAAAGCTGACCAGTCACATAAAAGCGCTGCAGCACCAGGACGACGAGCGCGGCGACGGCAACAAGCGAGATGGCGGTGCCGATGCGAATCTTGGCGCGCATCTTGGGGCCGGGAGCCTCGTAGAGCGCATCGCGCATGGTGAGCGCAGGGGAGGAATGCTTGCTCATCGGAGGATCCTCACCTTCTTATCGATATAGTTGCCAATGTGGCTTACCACAAAGGCCGTGCCCAGGTAGCCGAGCGCCGAGATAAAGAACGCGGCGACGCCGCCGAGCGAGCGCGTGTTGATGTAGCTCACCACGCCGGTGAGCTCTTGCGGTTGCAACGGTACCTGGCTGCCGAGCGCGGTGGTGAGCATGACAGCGATAAAGAGGTTGGTCATGGGCAGCACGCTCGAGCGCAGCGCCTGCGGAATCACGATCTTGGCGAGGATACGGCTGAAGCTCATCCCCAGCGAGCGGGCGGCTTCCACCTGGCCGACGCCGACGGTGTTGATGCCGCTCATAAAGTTCTCGGAGCCAAAGGCCGAGCCCAAAAGGACCGTGGCGACGATAACGCAGGTGCGGTAGGGCAGGACGACCTTGAGCGGCGGCAGCGCATAGACGACGATGATGAGCAGTGCGATGCCGGGGATGTTACGGAAGACCTGGACATACAGGTCGCCAAAGACGCGCAGCGGCTTGAGCGGCGACACGCGCATCACGGTGACGGCGACGGCCAGCACCATGGCGATGGCAAACGACTCAAGCGTCATGCCCCAGGTTGCTAGCAGCGCGTCGATATAGTTCTGGCCATAGAGCGACCAGAGTTCGGAGAGACTCATGCGGACCTCCCGCCGATAAGGAAAGGGGCTCCCGTGTGTACGGAAGCCCCGACAACTCTGTGAGGAAACAGTTTACCGCAATAAAGCGCATCGTGCGTTTCCATATGGTTTCGTTGCGGCCGTTACCAGGCTCGCTGCCTAAGCGCCGATCTCGGGCAGCTCGGGAACATTAGTGTCGCCCGTACGGTCGCCGATGCAGATCTGCCACAGCTCAGTCCAGGTGCCATCGTCCTCGATCTTCTTAAGGAAGTCGTTGACAAAGGCGACGCCGTCGGAATCGAGCGGCAGACCGATGCCGTAGGGTTCCTTGCTGCCGAAGGGCTTGCCGGCGATCTTGTACTTGCCGGGCTCGCGGACCAGGGCGCTCTGCTGCATGTTGTTATCGATGACGTAGGCGTCAACGCGGCCCTGCTGGAGTGCCTGGCGGGCCTCCTCGTCGGTCTTGAACTCCTGCTGGCTGGCCTTGGGAGCGAGCTCCTCCAGGATGGCGGGGCCGTTGGAGCCGGACTGGACGGCGACGTTCTTGTCGGCCAGGTCGTCGACGCTCTTGATGTCGTCGTTATCGGCGAGCACCAGGATAGCCTGCTGGGTGTAGTAGTAGGGGCCGGCGAAGGAGACGAGCTTCTTGCGCTCGTCAGTGATGGTGTAGGTGGCAAAGACAGCGTCGACCTGGCCGTTCTGCAGGACGGACTCGCGCGTGTCCGAGGTCACCTGGGTGATCTCGACCTTGTTCTCGCCCAGAATGTAGTTGGACAGGAGCTGTGCGACACCGGCGTCGAAGCCGCGGGTCTGACCGTCTTTCTCGTTGAGGAGGGAGAAGAGCGTGGAGGTCTGAACGCCACCGATCTTAAAGACGCCGGCGTCCTTGACGGCCGTCGCCCAGGTGCTGGCGGCGATGGCGTCGTCATCGGCCTTGGGGCCGTCGTTGACGAGCTTGTCGAATGCCTTAGCGTCGAGCGTGGTAGAAGCCTCGGTATCCTCGGAGCTCTTGGAGGAACCGGCGGCGGAACCCTTGTCGGCCTCGGCGCTGGTGTCGGAGCAGCCGGCAAGACCAAGGCCGGCGACGGTTGCGAAGGTAGCGGCGACAAAGCCGCGGCGGTCGAGAACGACCTGCTGGGAGAGGTTCTTGCTCATGGTAGAACACCTTTCTCAATAAAATCCCTAGCGGTTGAGTAGAGTTATACCCTATCGCGCTCAAATGGGTCAACACGAAATAACTCAGAAACATACTTACCTTATGGGTAATTCTACCTACCAAAAAGGACAGGCACCTTTGTGGTGGTTCTTGCAGATGTGGCGGCCCGCCTCGCTGTTTTGTCTCAATCTGTAACATCTGCAGCCGTTTTTGCCGAGTAACTGTTACAGATTGAGATTTTCTCTTCAGGGGGATTCGAATGTCTCGATCTGTAACATCTGGACGGACAAAAGGTCTCTATCTGTTACAGATCGAGACAAACGTCGGGGACTAAGATGTCTTGTCTCGATCTGTAACAGGTAGACGGGAATTCGGGCCCTAGATGTTACAGATTGAGATAATCGCGCCGCGAAAACAAAAACCTCCGCAGGGGGTGCTTTCCTTGCGGAGGTTTTCTTACTCGTTGAGTAGTCTTGCGGCTTCGGCGGCCATATTCTCGACCGTCATGCCGTTTTGAGCGAGCAGTTCGTTGGGGTCGTAGCGGTCGGGGAAGCCCTTGGCGATGCCGAAGGTGCGCGTGCGCAACGGCGTGCATGCCAGATAGCATGCCACGCGCTCGCCCCAGCCGCCGTCCAAGATGCCGTCCTCGAGGGTGACGACAACGCGATGCTCGGCGGCAAGGCTGTCGAGGAACTCGTGGTCGAGCTCGGTTGCAAAGCGCGGGTTGACGAGCGTGGCCTCGATACCGTACTCGGCAGTCAGACGGTTTGCCACGCGCTCGCCCAGCTCAAAGAAATCGCCAAGCGCGAGCAGGGCAACGTCGCGGCCCTGACGCACCACGTTGTAGCGCGCGACGCCGTAATCGGTGCCCTCGGCGGGCGCCAAATCGGGGCGGCTAACCAGGCCGATGCCCGGTACGCGGATCGCCACGGGATGCTCGCGGTGGTCGAGCGACCAGCTCAGCATGGACAGATATTCCTCCATGCAGGCCGGCGCCAAGTAGCGCATGTTGGGAAGACCGCCCAGCATGGAAATATCAAAGAACGAAAGGTGCGTCTCGGACGTGGTGCCAAAGATTGACGCACCAAACACCAGGATGGTTGCGGGGGCGTCGTTGAGGCACAGGTCGTGCCACAGCTCGTCGTAGGCGCGCTGCAAAAACGTGCCGTACACACCAAAGACTGGCTTGGTGCCCGAGCGTGCAAGCGCGGTGGCAAAGGTCACGGCGTGCTCCTCGGCAATGCCCACATCGACGAACTGTTTGCCGGCGGCAGCGCGAAGCTCGGGTGTAAAGCCCATGATGTAGGGTGTGGCGGCCGTGATGCCCACGACCTGCGGATCGCGCTCGATGGCGGCGCTGAGCGCCTCGCCCGTAATGTCGGCATAGGTGCGCGGCGCAGGCTCGCTCGGATGGCCCGGGCAGAGCTTGCGCCCGGTCGCCATGTCAAACGGACCCACGTGGTGCCAGCGCTCGGGGTCGCTCTGGGCTGGCTCAAAGCCCTTGCCCTTGGCGGTGGAGACGTGCAGCACGATGGGGTGATCGATATCGCGCAGTTCCTGCAGCGCGTCGACGAGGGCCAACACATCGTTACCGGCGTCCAGATAGCGGTAGTCGAGCCCCATCGCGCGGAAAACGTTGCGCTCGCAGGTGCCGTTGCTGGCGCGCAGCTCGGCCAGATTGCGATACAGGCCGCCATGGTTCTCGGCAATGGACTGGTCGTTATCGTTGACGATGATGATCAGGTTGCTATCGAGTTCGGCGGCATTGTTAAAGCCCTCAAACGCCAGGCCGCCCGAAAGCGAGCCGTCGCCAATGATGGCGATGACGTTGTATGCATCGCCCGCCAGGTCACGAGCGTGCGCCAGGCCGCAGCCCAGGCTCACCGAGGTCGAGGTATGGCCCATGGCGAACAGGTCGTGCTCGGACTCGTCGGGATTGGCAAAGCCAGAAGCCTCACCATAACGCTCCGGATCGATATAAGTGTACGCGCGCCCCGTCAGCGCCTTGTGGGCGTAGGTCTGGTGCGAAACGTCAAAGACGATCTTGTCGATGGGGGAGTTAAACACGCGATGAAGCGCAACCGTAAGCTCAACGACGCCCAAGTTGGGGGCAACGTGTCCGCCGACAGCGGCGGAGCTTTCGAGGATGGCGTGGCGAATCTCGTCGCAGAGCTGCGGGAGCTCGGCACGATTAAGAGCCTTGACGTCCTCGGGCGTTGTCGTTTGCGTAAGCAGCATCGTTGTGGGTTACTCCATGCGAATCGAGCGCCGGCGCTCCCTCGGCCGGCACAATTGCACAAGACAGTCTCGCACATTTTGGCGTTTGATATGTGACGGCGGCGCGGTAATTCGCCAACTGGTGGGGCAAAACGTTTTGTCCGATGCCATACTGATGTGTTCCATGATGTTTTTATCGATTGTGCACAGGCCGTGGCTTGTCGCCGTGAGTCGCTGGAAGGAGGCAGCATGTCCGGTGTCGTTCGTGCCGAGAAAATCGCGTGCGAAGTAGACCATGCTGCCCGTCAACTGGCACAGGCGGGCCGTCTGGACCTGACGCGCGAGTTTATCCAGCATGGCGATGTGACGGTCTATGCACATGTGACCTCGGTGGCGCGGGCAAGTCTGTCCTTTGCCGAGCGCCTGGGCCGCGTCGGTGTCTCGGTCGACCGTGCCTCGTTGCTGCGCGGAGCCTTGCTGCACGACTACTTTCTCTATGACTGGCACGATCCCGATCCGAGCCATCGCCTGCACGGATTTCGGCATCCGTTTTTTGCCCTGGCACGTGCCGAGGAAGATTTTGAGCTGACGCCGCGCGAGCGGAATATCATCGTGCGGCATATGTTTCCGCTGGTGCCGGTGCCGCCGACGTGCCGTGAGGCATGGATTGTGTGCCTGGCGGATAAATGGTGTGCTCTGCGCGAGACGGTCGCCTGCCGTCTACCGCGCAAGGACGAGGCGGACGATGGCGTGAGTGGCGAATCGAGCGAAAAGAGGAGAGGGTAGACGGTGGGGACCGCGATTGATATGGCGTTTGGTGGCGCGACGCTTGCCGCCTGCCCACTCTCGGCACTGGTGCTCTCGTTTCCTTTTACGGGTTTTGCGGCTGGGTATGGGAGTCGACAGTCTGCGCCATGCTCAACCACGGACGCTTTGCCAACAGCGGCTTTTTGCTAGGGCCGTGTTGTCCCATCTACGGTGCGGGCGGCATCGCGTGCTGGTTGCTGCTGCGTGGGATTCCGGATGCCTCGAGCCAGTTTGTCGCTGCAGCGCTCGTATGCAGCGTGATTGAGTACAGCGTAGGCGTGCTGCTGGAAAAAACAACGGGGGCTCGCTTTTGGGACTATTCGCACCTGCCGTTTAACCTGCACGGACGCATCTGTCTGTACTGGGCATGCGCGTTTGGCTTGGGTGCGTTGTGCATTTGCCGTTTAGTGGAGCCGGCATTGTTGGGGCTGCTTGGCCATCTGCCGGTGCTGATTGTGCGGCTGTCCGCTTTTATCGTCGCGGTCGCGATGATGGTCGACGCGGCATGCTCGTTGGCGAGCTGGCGGCGTCTGTCCGATCAGCTGGAGCGCGTCCGGGCCGACCTTGCCGACCGCATCAACGAGTCGCTCGCCGATGCGTCCGACTCCATGCTCGAACGTATTCCCGATTCGGCGATCGACTCGGTGGCACAGACGCATATCCGCAGCCGTGCCGTTAACGCGTGGCTGGCGGAGCTGGGCGACGCGACGCTCGATGCCCTGCGCGAGAAGGCTTCGATGCCGACGTTTATCTCGGATGGTGCTCGCGGCCTGGCGCTCGCTGCCCGCCGCGTGGCCGATGCCGCGCCGAGCATGCCGCGTCCGTCGCTCAGCCGTCGCCTTGCCGGTAAGCGCATGAGCCGTCCGGTACCGAGCGTGTCACTCAGTCGTCGTGACCTGCGCTTTTTCAATGCCTTCCCGCGTCTGCGCATCAATCGCTACGAAGGTGTCATTCGAGCAACTAATCTCCGCGACCGAGCCCGCGAGCTGTTCCGCCACTAGCCGAGACGGGCGCGCTCACGGCTTCCTTGCTCGCGTATTTCCCGTTCGTTTCGCGTCCGTTGCCGCGCCGTTTCCAAGATTGCGGCGCCGTTTCCATTCGACAACGCCGCGTTTAACAACGCCGTATCTGGTCTACACCAGTTGCCCCTCGGCCGCATTATGGGCGCCGACAACGTTCATGCGACCAAGGGAGAGCGAATGTACGATACGGGATCGACAACGTTTATGCTCATCTGCACCATGCTCGTGTTTTTAATGACACCGGGTCTGGCGTTTTTCTATGGCGGCCTGTCCAGGCGCAAAAATGTCATCAACACCATGCTCATGTGCTTTGGCGCCATTGGTCTGGTTGGTGTGCTGTGGATTGTTGCCGGCTGGTCTCTGGCCTATGGCGGCGACGGTTCGAGTCCGTTTATTGGAGGCCTTGACCAGCTGCTGTGCCTGCCGGTGCTCAACCAGGTGCTGCAGGCGGCTGAGGGCAATGCTGCGGACGGTGTCGTCTACCCTCAGATCATCAACATCGCCTTCCAGATGGCATTTGCCATGATCACGGCTGCTATCGTCACGGGCAGCCTGGCCGGCCGCGTTAAGTTCGGTGCCACGACGGCCTTCCTGGGTATTTGGCTGCTCGTGGTCTATGCGCCGCTCGCTCACATGGTTTGGGGCGGCGAGGGCTCCTTTATTGGCGATATCATCGGCGCGCTCGACTTTGCCGGCGGCGACGTGGTGCACATCTCGTCTGGTCTTACGGGCCTGATTCTCTGCTTAATGCTCGGCCGTCGTCGCGGCTTTGGCATGGTGAGCTACCGTCCGCATAACGTGCCGTTTGTGGCGCTGGGAGCCGGCCTGCTTTGGTTTGGCTGGTTTGGCTTTAACGGCGGCAGCGAGTTCAAGGCCGACGCCGTGGCGGCACTTGCCATCCTCAATACCGTGACGGCCAGCGCGGCGGGCATGGTCTCGTGGCTTGCCGTCGAGCGCGTGCACACCGGTCGCCCCACGCTGGTGGGCGCCAGCACCGGTCTGGTTGCGGGCCTTGTGGTGGTCACGCCGGGCGCGGGCTTTGTCGAGCCGTGGGCGGCGCTGGTCATGGGCCTGATCGTATCTCCCGTCTGCTACCTGGCCATCAGCCATCTTAAGACCAAATTTGGCTACGACGATGCGCTCGACGCGTTTGGCTGCCACGGCATCGGCGGCATCCTGGGCGGCGTGCTCACGGGGCTGTTCTGCGTGCCGGAGCTCTCGTGGACCGGTAAGGGCGGCCTGTTCTACACGGGCGATGTCTCGCTGCTCATCTCGCAGATTTTGGGCATTGTGGTGACGGTCGCTATTGTACTGGTGCTCGACTTGGTGATCGCCGCGGTGGTCAAGGCGCTGTTCCACGGCAGCCTGCGCGTGGACGAGGCCGATGAGGCGCTGGGCATGGATGCGAGTCAACACGGCGAGAGCGCATACCCCTCGTTCTCCGGACTCGACTAGCAGCTTCCCCAAGCACCGCACCTTGCCGTTCAATCGTCGCTCACGTACTTAAGTACGCTTCGCTCCTCTTTCACGGCAATCTGCGGCACTTGGGAAACCTGCTAAGACCAGTCAGTTGAACTTTTTGATCTCTGAGGTTGGTTTGCGGCATTTGGAAAACCCGTGCCACATGAATGAGCAATTCATTTCTTTATTAAAGAGAGGAATTCACTATGAAGAAAATTACGGCGATCGTTCGTGCCGAGAAGCTTGAGGTTCTTAAAGACGCGCTGTTTGCTGCCGATGTTCGTGGCATGACTATTAACCAAGTGCAGGGCTGCGGCGCGCAGCATGGCTGGAAGGAATACGTGCGCGGCAACGAGTTACTTGTCAACACGATCCCTAAGGTACAGTTCACCCTTATTTGCGCCGATGAGCACGTCGATGGCATTGTCGACATCATCTGCAACGCCGCTCGCACCGGAGCCGTCGGCGATGGCAAGATCTGGGTCGAGCCGGTCGAGGAAGTCATCCGCATCCGTACCGGCGAACGCGGCCCCGCTGCGGTGTAGGACAATCTTTCGCCTGACGGGCGCGCCTCTCTTGGGGCGCGCCCGTTCTCGTCTACAATATCGTGCAGACGAAGGAGAGGCATGCCCATGATCAAGATGTTTGCGAGTGACTTAGACGGAACGCTGCTGAACGCCCTGCATGAGGCGGATGGGACCATCCGCCGTGCCATTCGCGAGCTGACCGAGGCTGGCCTGCATGTGGTTCCCGCGACCGGACGCTCGACGCTGCCGGTCGGCGAGCATGGCTTTACGGGCCTGGCGCTTGACGCCTGCTGCTCTAACGGCTCCATCGTGCGCGACAGTCATGGCGAGGTGCTCAAAACCTGGACCATCGACCCGCAGGTTACCGAGGAGCTGCTCAAGGCGTTCCCGGACATTTGCTTCGACTGCTCCACGCCCGACGGCATGTTCTCGAGCGGTTCGTTCGAGATGCACCAGGCGGGCTTTAAAAAGGACAGCCCCATCAAGCGTATTGTGATGCGCGGCATGCGTGCACGTGGCGGGTATCACGAGGAGCAGTATTTCGATCAGTCGATCGGCGACATCCTGCGTCACGATGTATGCAAGATTAACTGTCGCGTGACCTCGCCCGAGCTGGAGCGCGACCTTAAGGCGTATTTGGCCGAGCGATCGGACCGCGTGGTCAACGCGCCGTTTGACCCGGTGATGTTCGAGATCACGGACGTGGCGTGCAACAAGGGCGAGAGCGTGGCCTGGCTGGCGGGCTACTACGGCATTGCCGAGGATGAGGTCGCGGTTTACGGAGACGGCGGCAACGACATCGCCATGCTCAAACGCTTCCGCCACAGCTACGCGACCAAAAACGCAAGCGATGCCGCCAAGGCCGCCGCGAGCGCAACTATCGGCAGTTGCATGGTCCACGCCGTCCCCAAACACATGCTCGCCACCATGCGCAAGCAAAACTCTCGCACCGTCATCGAATAATGTGACAAAGGGACAGCCCCTTTGTCACAGGTGACGCTGGTCTCTTGAAATACGAACAAACATTCGCATATCTAACTGCGCTTTGATAGAATTGATACTGTTGGCGGCAGTTCCATGTGCCGGGCAACGCCCTCCATCTGATGGGAGGTGATGCCCATGACCGATCTGATTGATTTCGTGAGACTTCTGACCGCTTTGGTCTCGTTCTCCACGGCACTCGTCGGGCTTTCCGAGGCACTCAAGCAACGTTCGAAGCAACGTAAGACGATATGAGAAAGCCATTTGGGTCGCCTCCCCCGCGGCGCAGCTTCTTTCC
>CAMQHB010000037.1:0-18961 GCA_947001545.1 uncultured Collinsella sp. | reverse complement strand
CAGGGAGGCGGGGCTGTCCCTCCCGGAATCGTCCAAATAGGTGTTGCCAATCCAAAGGCGGCCGTCAGGGACCTCGTGCACGCCGCGGTCTACCAGGACGACCCCGACCTCGCGCGCCGCGTGTGGGCCGAGGCGGCGCCCTGGGTGGCGTCGGTGTCCGCCAGGGCCGGCGAGGTCTTCGAGCAGGCCGAGGACTCCGCGCTGGCGTTCACGGCCTTCCCCAGGGCGCACTGGGCCAAGCTCCGCACCAACAACGTCCAGGAGCGCGCCAACCGCGAGATCAAGCGCCGCTACAGGGTCGTGCAGTCCTTCCCCTCGAGGGAGTCGATGCTGCGCCTGACGTGCGCGAGCCTCATGGAGACCGAGGGGCAGTGGTCCCAGCAGCGCGTGTTCTCCGAGGCCTCGGCCGCCGAGGGCTTCGCCGAGCCCGCGGACAGGCCGGCCCCGACAGAGGGGAGGCGCCGCGCGCTCGGGCGGCGCGCCAGGGAGATAGTGGACGAGATAGTCGAGAAGCGCGGCCTCAAGAAGGAGTAACATCGGGACTTGCAGCGACGGACCTCAGGACGCTCTTACACCACGTCTGCGCGCGCGACCAGAACGACATCTGGCCCCTCCGATTTCGTGCATTCCGTATAGGTCAACTGGAACGAGGCCTTCAGCACCGCGCTTTTCTGCACCGCCCAGCCGTTTTGACGCAGGAAACGTAGGTATTCCTCGCTTGTCCACCTGCTGTGGAGGGGGAATCCCGCCATACTCATGAAAAAGGCTTTTGCCTTGCCGGAAACCGAGCTCCCCGCGTGGGTGAAGGTTGGCGCGATGAGCACGCCGTCGTCCTTCAGCACCCGCCTGATTTCTTGCAGGGCCTTTTCCGGATGCGGCACTATGTGAAGCGCGTTGGACGCGATCACCACATCAAAGGACTTCTGTGCATAGGGCAGGCGGAACATATCTTGAACGGAAAAGTGCAGCTTTGCGGATTGATTGTCCCGCTTTGCTTCAAGGATCATCTTTGCAGAAGCGTCCGTAGCCTCGATGTGCGCCGCCGCATTTACGATGCTCTTTGCGATAAGCCCCGTGCCGGTGGCAACCTCCAGTACGGTTTTTGCTTTCACCACCGGCCTGATCAGCTCATACATCTTCTCATACGCCGCCCGGTCCTTTCGCATGAAACGGTCGTACCGACCGGCATTCTTGTCCCAGAAGCCCTCGCGTTCGTGCATTGCTATCGCCCCCAAATAGTTAGAGACATCTAACTATAACACACGAATCATGCAGTAAGATAAGGCTAACCTTATTCTCGGCTAAGACGCATCTCTCCGACCCTTTGAATCGCCCCTTTTCACGCCACCCGCTACGAACCCCGGCGGAAACCAGGGAGTGATTAAAGGAGCGGCCTGAGGTTTTGCGAATCAATTGAGTCATTCCCGAAATCGCGAATCAAGGGCCTGAGTCGTCAGATCCCGCACAGGGGGACCGCGATGGTGGCCACCGCGCCGCCCGAGGGGTTGTTGGCGAGCGAGACGGAGCCCCCGTGGGCGCTCGCGGCCTCGGAGGCGGCGTGGAGGCCGAGCCCGTAGTGACGGCCTCCGTCGCGCGAGGAGCGGGAGGAGTCGTCTGTGAAGAGGCGCTCACAGCCGCGTTCGAGGGCGGCGGGAGAGAAGCCCGGTCCGTCGTCGGCCACCTCGATGACGAGGTGCCCGCCCGCGACGTCGCAGGAGACCGCCACGCGCGAGCGCGCGTGCTCGGCGGCGTTGGCCACGAGGTTCGCGGCGGCTCGCGCCAGGGCGGTTCGGTCGAGCGGGGCCTCGGGCGCGCCCGCGACAGCAGGGCCCGTGGCCGCGTCGAGCGTCACGCCTCGCGCCCGGGCGATCTGGGCGGCCTCGGCGAGGACCTGCTCGCAGAGCTCGGCCGGCCGCATGGGGGCCCTCTCCGCCCCGCCGGACCCGCGCGAGGCCTCGATGAGCAGGCGCACGTAGCCGTCGAGCCTTTCGACACTGCCGGCTATGTCGCGCGCGGCGGCCGCGAGGTCGGCGTCTTTCTCGTCTTCCAGCTCCTCCGCCACGAAGTCGGCGTTGGCGCGCAGCACGGTGAGCGGCGTCTTGAGGTCGTGGGCGAGCGACGCCACCTGCTCGCGCTGCCCCCGCTCCGCGGCCCAGCGGGCTTCGAGCGACTCGGCGAGGGAGGCCCGCATGGCGTCCATCGCGGCGAGGACGTCGTTCACCTCGCGCACGTTGGTGCTGCCGACCGCGAAGTCGAGCTCCCCCGCGCCGACGCGCTCCGCCGCATCCGCGAGCGGCGCCATCTTGCGCGAGATCACGCGGCTCGCGCGGCGCGCCACGAGCGCGAGCGCGAGCGCGCTTCCCGCAGCGGCGCTGACGAGCATGAGGTTCTGCGGGTTGGGAAGCAGGCCGGCGAGGTCGCGCGAGACCCACTGCGGCAGGTACTCACTGACGAGTGCGCAGGCCCCGCCGCCCTTGAGCGGGAACGCGGCGTAGGTGAGGCCCGAGCCCCCGCCCTCAATCTCCACTGTGCCCGGATCCGCGGCGAGTGCCGCACGGGCCATTTCCGTCGCGTCCTCGAGCCGCGTGCCCTCGAGGTCTGTCATCAGCACGTATCCGTCCTTATTCAGGATGAGGTAGCGGTACGCCGTCGGCACGTCCTGCTGCCCGCAGACGCCGTCGCGTGCCAGGCCCTCCGCGACCTCGCGCGTATTGGCCGGCCCCCAGCTTGCCTCGTAGACGAAGCCCGCGTTGATCGCCGCGGAGAGCGCCATGAACGAGGCGAGCCACGCCGTGGCAACCGCCGCGAACGCGTAGGCGAAGTAGCGCGCGATGACGAAGGAGAGCGGCATGCCCCCGCGACCTCGCGCCCCGGTCCTCAGAGCTGCCACTTGTACCCCATCCCCCAGACGGTCGCGATCGGATCGGCGCCGGCCTCGGAGAGTTTCCTCCGGGCGCGGCTGACCTGCATGGATATGGCCGCGTCGTCGGCGTCGCTCTCCCAGCCGAGCACCGCCTCGCGTATCTGCGCGCGGCTCATGACCTGCCCGGGGTGGCGGGCGAGGTACTCGCAGATGGCGTACTCGGTGGGCGTGAGCGGCACGGCCTCGCCACCCACGGCGAGGCCGCGCGCCCCGAGGTCGATCCGCACCTCCCCGAAGGAGAGGGCGTGCGAGCGCGGCCGGCGCTCACGGCGTAGATGGGCCGCGACCTTGGCGCGCAGCTCCGCGGCCCCGAAGGGCTTGCGGACGTAGTCGTCGGCGCCCAGGCCGTAGCCGGCCACGGCGTCCTCCTCGGCCACGCGCGCGGTCAGGAAGATGATGGGCCCGTCGAAGTTCGGGCGGATCTGCCGCACGAGCTCGAAGCCGTCGAGCCCCGGCATCATGACGTCGCAGAGCACGAGGTCGAAGCGCGAAAGGTCCATCCCCGGGACCGCCGTCGGGTCCGCTGCCTTGACGACCTCATGGCCGTCGCGGCCGAGGACGCGCGCGAGCGCGTCGAGGATCGCCCGCTCATCATCCACTGCCAGTATCCTCGCCATGTTCGACCTCCTGAAACTCCCGTCGGCATTGTACTTGCGCCGCGCTCAGCGGTCCAGAGCCCCGCGCGCAGCCGCGGGCGCGGGCACCCACATGGCGATCTCAGGGTTGGGCAGCACGCGGTCGGCGATCGAGCGCAGCGCCGACCCCCAGCCGGCGACGAGCAGGGCATTCCCGCCCAGGACGAGCGCTGCGGAGAGGAGGGCGAGCACGGCGGCGAGCGGCTTCCTACGCATCTGCCCTCCCGTCCTCGAAGCGGCAGAACCAGGCGATAAGGACGGCGGCGGTTGCCAGGGTGAGCACGAGGCCAGCGAGCGCAGTCGTGAGGAGAGGGCCCGCCGCGCGTGCGGCGTCGATGAAGGCCTCTACCCCGAGCGACCCCAGGCGCGCGGGCCAGGCGAGCGGCACCCAGCTCAGGGGCGTCGCCAGGGCACCGGTGAGCTCGCCGGTCATGAGGCCGTGCGCAAGTCCGCCCACTGAGAAGAACGCGAGGAGCATCCCCGCCGCGCCGGCGCCGATGGTGGCGTTGCGGCCGAAGCGTAGAGCCACGCCGAGCCCCAGCGCGTAGAGGGGCAGGCTGCCCAGCACGATGCCCGCCCAAGTGGCCGCAAGTGGAGCGGGCCCGAGCGGCAGGCGCCCGGCAACGGCGAGCACGGCCCCGAACACGCCGAGCGCCACGGCCAGCGCGCCCGCGCCGAGCGCCGCAAGGGCGAGCAGCTTCGCCGCGACGGCGCGCCCGCGCGAGGGGACTGCCGTGAGGTTGGCGAGGCGCCCGGCAGCGCGCTCCTCGTCCACGGCGAGCCCGCAGACGATGGCGGACATGAGCGGCATGAGGGCGCCGAGGAACTGGGCGTAGGCGTCTGCGCCCAGCGCCGGGTCCCATCGGGCTATGGAGAAGTACTCGCCGCAGGCAAGACCGGCTGCCAGGCCGCAGACGAGGTGCACTGCCGTGAGCGGGGAGCGCGCCAGGCGCAGGGCCTCGGAGAGCAGGGCCCGCGGGAGAGTCATGCGCGGCGTCGGGTCGGAGAGTCGTGTCATGGCCATCACCTCTCCTCGGAGCGTGCGAACCAGGCCGCGCCCGCCGCCGTGAGCGCGGCGAACGCGAGCGCGCAGACCGCAAGGCCCGCCAGTGTGAGCATGCCGTCCGCCGTGAGCGCCCCGCCGAGCGCCATGTCCGCCGCGAGTGGCTCGCCGCTCGGCAGCACGGGGATGAAGCTCGTGGGGATGACCATGCTCGCCGACGGCGGAAAGAGCTGCGGCAGCGGCATCAGCGACCAGGCGAACCCACCCACGAGCTGTGCGGCGAGCGGGCAGAAGATGCCCGCGAGCATGCCGAGCCGCGCCGTGAGGAAGAGCCCTGCGGGGATCATCCACGCCGCGGTCACCGTGTTGGTGAGCGCGCAGAGGAGCATCGTGAGCGTGCCCGCGGCCGTGAGGCCCTGCGAGGAGAACGCCGATCCCGCGAGGTAGATGCCGAAGACCACGAGGTTCGAGAGCATGCAGAGTGCGAGGCACCAGAGCGCCTTGGCCCACCAGGCGCGCCCGAGCGGGAAGCCCAGGCCCAGAAGCCCCCGCATCCGCGTACGAGCGTCCGCCCGCGCGACGCACGCCACCACGAGTGAGAGAGACACGGGCAGGAAGAGCGCGTACCAGTAGTTCCACGCGCTGAAGATCTGCACGCCCCGGTAGGGCATCGCGCCGAGCAGCGGCATCGGCAGCGCCATGAGCACGGCCAGGCGAACCGGTGCCGCGTGGCGCGACTTCAGGGCCTCGGCGCGCAGGCCCGCGAGCAGGCCGCCTTTCTCGCCCGTCATGCCGCCACCTCCCCGTGTGCTCGTCGCCCTTCCCGGCAGAAGCTCATGAAGAGTTCCTCGAGGTCCTGCCCGGGCCGAAGCGCATCCTCGTAGGCGAGGCGCCCTCCGCAGATGATGCCGATGGTGTCCGCCATCTGCTGCACCTCGGAGAGGATGTGGCTCGAGACGATCACCGTCGTGCCCGCCGTCGCGAAGCCGCGGATCTGGTCGCGCAGCTCCTCGATGCCGATGGGGTCGAGGCCGTTGGTGGGCTCGTCGAGCACGAGCAGGCGTGGCCGGGCGATCAGCGCCAGCGCGAGCCCCAGGCGCTGCCGCATGCCCATCGAGAAGCGTCCGGCGCGCTTCTTCCCGGTGTCCGCGAGGTCCACGGCGGCGAGCACCTCATCTACGCGGCTCTCGGGAAGGCCCAGCAGCGTGGTGCGCACGCGCAGGTTCTCGCGCGCGGTGAGGTTGGGGTAGAGCGGCGCCTCCTCGATGAGGCTGCCGATTGCGTAGAGGTCCTCGCGGCGCCAGGCGTGCCCGGCAAAGAGGATCTCCCCGGCCGTCGGCCGCAGCATCCCGCAGATCATCTTGAGCGTTGTCGACTTGCCGGCGCCGTTGGGGCCGAGCAGCCCGTACACCTCGCCCTCGCGGATATGAAGGCTCACGTCGGCCACGGCATCCTGCGCCTGGTCGCCGCGGCCGAAGCGCTTGGTGAGCCCGCGCGTCTCGAGCATGTAACCCATGGGTTCGTCCTTTCTCTTCCGGGCGCGCGGGCCGAGTCGCCGTGCCCGCGCGCCTTACCTTTCGGGTTCACCATCCATGGTGGGACGCGTTTCTAACGAAGCCGTAACGGCCGTTGGGCTCTTTTGACGCCAGCCCTTCTCGACCCGTACGCCACTCATGGTATGTTTACGCGATAACAAGGATGGAGGTGCCCGTGGCACGCAATAAGTACCTGGAGGAGACGGTCGAGAAGATTCTCGACGTTGCCGAGCGGCTCCTCGTGGAGCGCGGCTACGAGCACACCACGATGATCTGAAGAGCAATACGCTAAATCGAAAAAGGCAATCGAAGCCGCGCCTGTGGACTTATCGAGGGTCGAGATTCCCGCCCCATCCATCGGCACCCAGCAGAAGGTCGTCGACATCCTCGACCGCTTCGGCACCCTAACGAAATCGCTCACCGACGGTAGGATAAACCCCCATGAATATATGAATTGACCTGCTGACTCCAATGAAGATTGGAGGGTAACTGCCAGGGGTGACGGCCCGGCGAGTGTTATTTTGCGAGCCATGCGCATTGAAAGCGATCTTTCGTGGTATAAGCTACTTGCCGGAAGCCGCGGCTTTCAGAGTACGGCTTACGTGTACGTTTAACCTCCGTGGGCGACGGGGTGCCGCAAGGCGTAGAATATCGCCCACCTGTAGGGGCCTGCAGCGATGCGGGCCCCGCTTCGTATGAAGGGGGGCGCAACCGATGAAGATCGTATCCATCTCCCAGGACTTCTTCGACCTCGTCGATGGCGACCGCGAGCTCATGCTTAAGCACAATCGCCCCTGCATCGTGGTGGTGAGGCTGCGTTTCCGCGGAAAGCGCAGGGACTTCGCCGTGCCGCTGCGTTCCAACATCGCCCCTAACGTGCCCAAAGACCAGTACTTTGCGTTGCCACCCCGCCCCACGACGCGCCCCGGCTGCCGCCACGGCATCCACTACATCAAGATGTTCCCCATAACCAAGGCCTACCAGCGCCGCTTCAGGACCGAGGGCTCGGCCTACTACGAGACGCTCCAGCGCATCATCGATGGCAACACCAAACGCATTGTCTCCGAGTGCCAGGCATACCTCGACCGCTACGAGCGCGAGGGAAGGCCTCGCTTTGCCGTCGACATCGACCGCATCGTGGGGCTGCTGGAGGGCGAGAAGTAGGGCATCTCGGCTCAGTCTCGAGCCATGCGGAGTCGCTCCGCATTTTTGAACGCCGCGTGTGCGTCCCAAATACTTGAGAAACAAGCTGTGAAGTGCGGTGGCGCGCCCGTGCCCGTGCATAGCCGTCACCATCAGCGTCTACGCGGCGTCGGCTTCAAGTGGAACTGGCGCCGCTGCTGTATATGGTTTGCCTTGCTGCAAATAGCGATCAATGCCCGCGATGTTTCTGCTTGCGCTTCAACTTTCGCTGCTCGAAGCGCGTCTCCGCCTCATCCGCGCGACGCTGGCTTCTTGCTTGAGCCGACTCCCGCTTCATCGCTTTCCGCTGTGCCGCGAACGCCTGTTGTGCCTTGGTGCTCACCGCCGGTCGTTTAAGGACTTTCGCCGCCTCACGGGCGCGCCGCTTGGGGTTCTTCGCGGGTTTGCTCGTCTCGACCGGGTCGTCACCGAAGAACGAGAGTTTCTCCCATTTGCCGACAACGAACTGCAGGATCTCCTCATCGGACGGCTCCGCGCCGAAGACGATGCGGGCGACGCCGTACCTTCCGTCCTCGACATGCTCCGCCATCCCGACCCAGAATTGACCGTCGTGATATACGGTCAGGGTGGACGACACGCTGATCTGCATGGTTGGTTCCTCCTTTATGTAGATGACCATGCAGAGAAGGGACAACCAAGGAGGCAGGTTACTGATGCGGACTAGCGCACGCCCACGACTACCCGACGGGGACTGTGTTTTCATCTCTGGTGGTTGGATTGTAGCACGTGCGAATGCGCATTGACCTCGCTGCCGGCATGCTGTGACTGGGGTCGGAATTTCGAATTCTCGATAATATGCCTACGTGCATCGCCCCTCAGTTTCGAAACTTAAAAACATCTCGAGTTTCGAAACCGAGAGGGAGCTCGCACCGCTGCTGTCCGTCAGGGATGCGTTCCCGAAGGTTCTCATCGCCCGCACGAGGCACGAGCCCTATACCCGGGAGGGCGTTCTCGTGCTGGACCTCGCGAGGTGGCTGCTCGGCTAGCAGGAGTTCTGAGCGCCGCGTAGGGCTATCGCGGAGTTTTCCCGGATAAGAAAAAAGCCGGGGAAAACGTCCCCGGCACTTGGAAGCCTTCCTAACGGGAAACCAATTGCCTTATATCATGTACTGTCTGAAAATTCAAGGGAGCTCGAAGCGTTTCCGGACGTCAGCGGAATCTCAGGGCTCGTTCGCTAACTCATGGGCAAGCCACCCGAGACTACTCACTTTGCCCACCGATGGCGAAAGTCTGCGACCTGGGGTTTTGCGAATGGTGCGCAAGCCACCTGCGTTGATTCGCTTGCGATTGCAGCTGGCGGCTTTCAGGCTAAAGAGCGGCTGAGTTTCAAAACGAGCGTTTTCGGCGCTATCGAGCCTCCAAAGGCGGCCAATCGTGGCCTTTGGGACAAAAACAAAAACTCAACGTTCTGAGTTTGAAAAAAGGTTTTGAAGTTGTCCCAGCTTATGTCCCCGAGGCCGACGAAGCACGACATGGCGTTACCTGGCGGAACTCGGCTCGAGACGGCACCGAAAACTGGATGCAACTGGAATGACAGGACGTCAGAACCGGCGCCAACGAGTGGGAATAATTCCATTTAAAAGAGTGTTAGTTGTTAGAAGTGCCCTGTGGTATCACGGGGTATTTCTCTTTTTGTATCGTATCGATTTTCTGCAGCAAGCCGTCTGAGCTCATGGTTGCCATGAGTTGGGACAACGCTGGATATCAGGGTATCAATTTTTCAGGGAGCGTCCCTTTATGAGCAATTATCCGCGCAGCTAGCCTTGATATTTGGTTTTAATTCAGTAAAGATTACATTGACGTTTGGTACCCATTTAATACTCAGTTGAGCCTCTCGGTACCCATAGGGGCGTTTGACCTGGTGTTTTCGTTATTCTTGCCGAAGCACTTCCGATGGGTAGCTTTATGGACCATATGATCGGAGGGCTTGCCGGAATCGGCCACATTATCTCAATAAATGGACTCGCTTTTCTGTTCCATGCCCTCATTAAACCAGCAGAAAGCAACTAACGAGGAGGAGCTCATGATTCGACAGATCTACCATGTGGGATTGACGGTCAGTGACCTGGACCGTTCCGTGGCGTTTTATCGGGATGTGCTGGGCCTTCAGTATCAGGGGGAGCTCCTGATGGAGGGAAAAGAGACGGAGGCAATGTTCCGGCGAGAAAACTGCAAGGCACGGGTTGCTTATTTGAACGGCTCGGATCAGCTGCATATGCCGCCGGTGGAACTGATCCAGTTTGTGGAGGATGAAATTCACCGCAAGCCCATGGATCTTTTCACAACTTCCATATCAGAACTTTGCTTCTGTGCAGAGGATGCCGATGCGGTCTATCAAAAACTGGCGGAGCAGGGCGTGGAGTGTTTCTCCGCTCCCCAGGAATTTGATTTTCGGCAGGATGGCTTTGGCCGGAGCAAAGCCTTCTACTTTCGGGATCCAGATGGAATCATATTAGAAATCATGGAGCCGCTGGACAAGTGATCTTTTGCCCCAGCGGGAAAGGAAGCATCCTGCATCGGGATGCAATCCGTGTAATCGAGGCCGTTCAGAACAATATCAAACGGAGATGGGTCGGTTTTTCCGTACCTGACAATTATGCGACAAAGCCCAGGCTGCGTCTGTATTGCAACGGGCTCATCCCCCCGAGCGATCGCTTCAGCCTCTTCTCGTTGCCCCAGCGGATGTAGCGGTCGATCCATTTCGCCAACAGGCCCTTTCTGCCCGGATACCCCAGGGCTCGCTGGATGGCTGTCATGCGCTTCCCATTTCGCTAAACAAGCGTCAAAGAGGATTATCGATCGTTTCGGCATCGCCACTGAACTGCGCTATCAGCAAAGTGGCAGGAATAAAGGCCTCCGAATCTTCTGGTTCGGCGGCCTTCTTTTTTCATTGCTACCCGAAAAAGAACTCCTTGACGAACTCCCTTGAGCATCGGACGGCACTATCGAGCGTGAGCGTTTTCGTAGGCCTCTTTGATTCCTTCTGGCAAGCCGTCGGGAATCAGTGCCTTCAGCTCAGCCTCGCTGTTGCCCTGATTCAGCTGCCCGTAGTACCAGCATTTGAACTTCAACATGTCCAGCGCGCGGTTCATGCTCTCGATCTCCGACTCCATATGGGCCTTACGCTCCTCGAACATGGCCTTGCGCTGGGGGTAAGTGGACGGGCCCTCCGCACACCATTCCATGAACAGACGGATGTCCTTGATCTCCATCCCCGCTTTCTTCAGGCATTCGATGACTCGAAGCGCCTCGAGTTCCGTGTCGCCGAATCGACGAATGCCGGACGTCCGCTCCAGCCCCGGGAACAATCCCTGCTTGTCGTAATACCGCAGCGTTGAGGCGGGCAAGCCGAACATTTCCGCCACCTGTCCGATTGTGTACATGGCCCCTCCGAATAAATCTCGAATTCATTCCTTGACCTAAAGTCAGGTTTAGGTATTACCTTCATTCTCGTCAATATAAATCGGTAGCGCAAGGGGTGGTCCGTAATGGGCAAAACGGTTTTCGCCGGCGGCGTGAACAGCGTGGGCGAAATCGCTGGGCACCCTGCTCTTGAGCAGGCGCGACGAATGGGCATGGAAATCTAGGCGGGCTACTTAGCCGCGCGGAGACGGATTCGTGTCCAGAACCATCGATAGGAGGAAATCGATCATGGCAATTAAACAGACGGCGGGCAGAGACGCCCTGGGGGATTTTGCCCCCAAATTCGCTCAGCTCAATGACGATGTGCTGTTCGGCGAGGTGTGGAGCCGAGAAGACGGGCTTTCCCTTCGAGACCGCAGCGTGGTGACGGTGGTGGCCCTAATGGCGCAGGGGCTGACGGACTCTTCGTTCCAATATCATCTGATGTCCGCAAAGAGCAACGGGGTGACCAGGGCTGAGATAGCGGAAATCCTTACGCATGCGGCGTTTTACGCGGGATGGCCCAAGGCGTGGGCGGCCTTTCGCATGGCGAAGGAGGTCTGGGCGGACGAAGACGACGGCGCCGACGCAAAGGCCCGACACCAAAACGAGATGGCCTTTCCCATCGGTGCCCCCAACGACGCATTTGCGAAGTACTTTATCGGGCAAAGCTACCTCGTGCCCCTTTCCACCGAGCAGGTCGGCATTTACAACGTTACGCTCGAGCCCGGCTGCCGCAACAACTGGCACATCCATCACGCCAAAAGCGGTGGCGGGCAGATCCTCATCTGCGTGGCTGGTCGAGGGCTTTACCAGGAATGGGGCAAACCGGCACAAGAGCTATGCCCTGGCGATGTAGTAAATATTCCCGCGGGCGTAAAGCACTGGCACGGTGCGGCGCCCGACAGCTGGTTCTCCCATCTCGCGGTGGAGGTTCCGGGCGAGAAGGCCTCCAACGAGTGGTTGGAGGCCGTGGACGACGAGCAATACCTTAAAGCGACTGACAAGGAGGTTTAGGCATGGAGCAGTTGAAACTGACGCAGGAATGGGACAAGGTATTCCCCAAAAGCGACAAGGTTGAGCACAGCAAGGCGACCTTCCACAACCGATACGGCATCACGCTGGCGGCCGACGTGTACGTGCCTAAGAACGCGGAAGGCAAACTGCCCGCCATCGCCGTCAGCGGCCCGTTTGGCGCGGTGAAGGAACAGTCCTCCGGTCTGTACGCGCAGAAAATGGCGGAGCTGGGCTTTTTCGCAATTGCCTTTGACCCGTCCTATACCGGCGAGAGCGGCGGCACGCCCCGCTATGTAGCATCCCCGGACATCAACACCGAGGACTTCTGCGCAGCGGTGGATTTCCTTTCTGTGCAGGAAAGTGTTGGCCCGGAGCGTATCGGCATCATCGGTATCTGCGGTTGGGGCGGCATGGCAGTCAATGCAGCAGCCATCGACACTCGTATCAAAGCTACCGCGGCTATGACCATGTACGATATGACCCGCGTGACCGCAAACGGCTATTTTGACGCCGAGGATTCCGAGCAGGCACGCTTTGAAAAGCGGAAAGCGTTGAACGCGCAGCGCACCGAGGACTATAAAAACGGCAGCTATGCGCTGGCGGGCGGCGTGGTCGATCCGCTACCGGAGGATGCGCCGCAGTTTGTAGCGGACTATTACGCCTACTACAAGACTCCGCGAGGCTACCATCCCCGCAGCTTGGGCTCCAATGGCGGCTGGAATGTGACGTCCTCGCTGTCGTTTTTGAATATGCCGATTTTGCAGTACGCCGGCGAGATCCGCTCTGCCGTGTTGCTGGTACACGGCGAGAAGGCGCACTCCCGCTATTTCAGCGAAACCGCGTACGGCAAGCTGATGGGGGACAACAAGGAATTGCTCATTATCCCTGGTGCCAGCCACACCGACCTTTACGATCAGATGGACATCATTCCGTTTGAAAAACTGAAAGCATTCTTTGAGGAATATTTGAAATAAGGCGTATCTTGCTTTTTACTTATTAACGGTCATGCATTTAGCGAGGACGGTTTGCGGTAAGACGCCTCGCCGCGTTACTCGTCGCCTGCCCGCGCCGCCGAGAGCAGGGTGCGCAAGTCGGCCTGGATCGCCTCCGCCTTGCTCCCGAGCTGCAGCGGAGCCGAGTCGCCCGAGATGTTTACGCTTAACAGATGCGCATCCGGCAGCTTTGCGGTCATACTCCAGAACGGGAGCGTGATGATGCCGGGGGTCATCTCGCCCACGCCGAGCTCTAGCAACAGCACGCGGCTACTACCGCGCTCGCGCACGAAGTGCTCATATCGTTCGAGGCCCTCGCGCCATGCCGTGCCCTGCAAAAACGTGTCGTCGCGCACCCACGGCACAAGCTGCCAGCCGCAGTACGGGCATCGGGGGACATCCTCGCTGCGGATCTCGAACCCCGCCATGCCTGCGAGCATGCGCTCGACGTAGGGACTCGCATCGAAGATCTCATCGCAGCATGGTTGCTTGCACTGAAGGTGCGCGAAGCTTCCCTGATAGTTGCAGGTCCTCTCGGCAGGAAACGTCTTCTCGACCTGGGTGTCCACATTGGTGCTCAGGATGAAGTAATCCTTATGGCCGATGAGGGACCGCAGGTCGAGATAGGGCTGCGAGGCCGGCTCGCGCAGCATGAAATCGATGTATCGCGCGTAGTAGGCCCATTGCTGCTCGAGGCTGGGGTAGAGGTGGTAGAAGCCGTCGAAAAGGCTCTTGAAGCCAAAGGCTTGCTGCCAGTCCGCCATTCCGGCACGCGTCATGCCCGCGTGGTTGTAATGGTTGAACCCGGCGGCGCTCGACATGCCCGAGCCGATGCCGACGATGATGGCGTCGGCATCGTCGATAAGGCTTCGAAGCCTATACGCTTCCCTCTCTAGAGACGGCATTGGGTAATCTCCTCGAAAGCCGGGGCCATATCGCCGTCAACGAGAATTGTCTCGCACAAAGCGTCGGGCGCCATGGCCTGGCTGTAGTTGAACACGATGTAGGTGGCGTGCTCGCTGTCGTTCGCGACCTGAGCGAGCATGCGCTTTATGATGCCGTTGCGCAGCCCCACGCCAAGCTCGAGAATGACAACCCTGCCATTGTGATGGACTTGCACAAGGCGTGCGAGTTCTTCGAGCTGGGCTGTAGCGAGGGCATCTGGATGAGCGAGACGCATTTCGTCAATCGACGTGCGCATGCTCCCCTCCGTTTCGAGCACGCTGTTCTCGTTGAACCCTGCACGTGCGAAGTGTCCGTCGATATTGCACGTGATCACGAAGGTGTCAGCGTGCTCCGTAAGATGCCGCAGCCTGTTCATGAGCGGGCTGGGCTCATACTCGACATACTCCTTTTGATGGAACCGCTCGGCCCATCGGCGTCGTACGTTTGCATCTAGAGAGGCGAGCCCCTGCAGTATGCAGCCGATGCCGTCGGCCTGGGCGAGGTCCCCGTACGCCTCTCGGAAATGGGCGTCGGCGCAGAAGAGATTGAGCCCTTCCGCCATGTCGAGCCCGTTGCTGGCGCCGATGATGACAAGATCCGCCTCGGCAAGTGCCTGGCCGATACGAACCGCTTTTACCGTTTCCATGCGCTACCTACCCAGTGTCTTGCGCACGTCGGCGAGCACGTCGGCGATATCGGCGCGAACGGCGAGCCCCCGATCCTCGATTGCACGGGGGAGAAACTGCGTCCTGTTGTTCACGGCGATGTAGCCAGCCTGCGGTAACTGCGCTGTGAGGGCCCAGAACGGCTCCTGAATAAACGCGGGCGTCATGCGGCCCACGCCCAGCTCAAGGAAGAGAATCTTCTGCCGCGCGTGCGCGTCGAGCCAGTCGGACACCTTGCGGTACTGCTCCTCGTAGAGCTCGCCCTGCAGGAAGTTGCCGTAGCCGCGAACCCAAGGGAACGCCTCTGCCCCGCAGTGCGGGCAGCGTGGCACGAGTTCTGTCGGAACCTCTAGGCCGTCTCCCATGGCCTCTACCATACGAGAGACCGGCTCGATGGCGTCCCATACCTCGTCGGTACAGCAACGGGAGCACTGGAAGAAGCGGTGGTCGCCTTGGATCTCTGCCACCTTCTCCCAAGGGTAGATTTTCATGAACTGCGTGTCCTGGTTGGTGGCGAGAACGAAGAAGTCTTTCTCGGTAAGAATGGCGTCGAGATCTTTGTAGGGCCCGCGCAGCGGGGCGTTGAGCGTGGTGTCGAGGAAGGTGGCAAGGTAGCCCCAGCGCGACTCGGCGGTGGGCCAGCGGTAGGACGACCCTTCAAAAGCGCCTCTGAAACCGTAGTGCTCGGCGAATTTGCCGAAATGCCTGCGATAGGTCGCGTTGTCCTCGTAGTAGAAGTCGCCGCCGCCCGCCGCGGAGAGTCCGGAGGCCCCGCCCACCAGCACGCAATCGGCTTCCTCGATCATCCGGGCGAAGTCCTTGATTTGCTGGTCGTAGGGCTCCGGCTCGCGGGCGCTCAGCTCATAGGGCGTGCCGCCGGTGCGGTAGGCGGCCTGATGGGAAAACGATTGGTTGGTGAGTTCGATAACGAGCCGCTCGTATAGAGTCACTTGATACTCTCTTTCAACTACAATAAACAGGTGTCTATAAAAAGCATCAATGTTGATTTACGTCAGAGCAATGAACAGTTTCGAGCTGCTGTCGATAAACGAGCAGCTTCTGGATATTGTTGAGCGCTGCAATTGGAGGGGCCATGGAATCGGGGAAGATCGATCGTCGCCGACGCTATACGCTCTCGGTCATACGGGAGGCGTTCTTTGCGCTGCTGGCCGAGGTCGGCTTCGCGAAGATGACGGTGGCGGACATCTGCCGCTGCGCCGATATCAACCGCGGCACGTTCTATTTGCACTACGAGGACAAGTTCGCGCTGCTCGACGCGCTTATCGACGAGGCCCTGGCGGCGGCGCCCCCACTCGAGGGAACGGAGGCGGGGGCCCTCTGCCAGCGCCCGCCGGCAAACGATGACTATTATCTGCTCTACTCGGATGACGATGCGTACACCCGGGTGGCACAGCGTGTCGTCGAGCGCGGCGCTGAGCAGATGGTTCCCTCGATCATGGAGGAGACCGGACTCTCGCGTGAGGACGCCTATCTGCTCTTCGTTCACGACGTCCAGGGAAATCTCGCGGTCAACCGCCTGCTTGGTTGGAGGCGAGGACCCGAGTTCGCCCACGCCCAGGAGCTGCTCAGCGCCTATTCCGAAGGGGGCATGCGAGCGGTATCGGCTCCTTGCACACCGATCGCGAATTAGAACATGATAGCGTCGTCGGCCGTGAAGGCATCAAGGGATCCCTGCTTGACCTGGATGCAGACGTATGTGATGCCCGAGTCGGATGCGGCGCGGAACTGACGGTGTGCGGCGGGGGAAATGCGCAGCCAGTCGCCGGCTGCAAGCTCGATATCCTCACCGTCGATCGTGACCGAGCCCGCGCCCTCGAGCACGCCATAAATCTCCTCGTTTTCCTTGTGTGCATGGACAAACGGAACGCCAGCGCCGGCGGGAAGATTGTTGACACTCACCTCTGCCCCGGTAAGCCCGAGCACTTCGTGCAGCTCGACACGGCTCTCATTACCGATGTGGGTCTTTGCATAATTAGCCATAATGGTTCCTCTCTTTGGGTTGATTTACCTTGCAGGCATCTCCTGCGTGAGTTATATTCAACGCGAAGGCGCATGCAAATACGAGTACGCACATATTTGTAACTGCGTACTTTTTTGTGAAACCGGTATGGTCAAGGAGGTCGGGTCTCCCATGATGGCGAAAGAGGAACTTCCGGAGTGTCCGGTCGCAACGGCGGTAGCGCTCATTGGCGGCAAGTGGAAGTTGCTCATTATCCGTAACTTGCGCGTACGCCCCTGGCGTTTCAACGAGTTGCGCCGCGACCTTGAGGGGATCTCTCAGAAGGTGCTTACCGACAGCCTGCGACAGATGGAGGATGATGGTCTGGTCTTTCGCCACGACTATGGCGAGAATCCTCCCCGCGTTGAGTATGGCCTTACCGAGCTCGGTCGCCAGATGATGCCCATCATGGACTCGCTCGCAGACTTCGGCGCTTATTACAAGACGGTCGTTTCGTAGCGGACACGCTGCTTGGGGGGGGCGGAGAACCGCTACGAGGGTGCTAACGAAAACCTGTCCCGAATCATCGTGCGCCTGCGGCATGAAGAAGGGAGATTCCTATGAATATCGTTGTATTGAGCGGCAGCCCGCGTAAGGGCGCCAATACCGACACTATGGTCGAGGCGTTTGCCGAGACCGCGCGCGAGGTCGGCCATACGGTCGAGGTCATCCGCGTTGCAGGCAAAAAGATCGCCGGCTGCCTGGGATGCCAGTACTGCCTCGCCCACGAGGGCACCTGTGTGCAGAAGGATGACATGGCCGATGTGATCGAGTCGCTGAAAGACGCCGATATGGCTGTCTTCGCTTCGCCTATCTACTGGTTTGATATTACTGCGCAGGAGAAAGCCGCTATTGACCGCCTGTACGCCTTCGGTGCCACGGGCTTCCCGTTCACCAAGACGGCCCTTTTGCTCGATAGCCACAGCGAGGGCGTCTATGATGCGGCGATCGCTATGTACAAGTCAGCCTGTGCCTACTGCAAGTGGGAGGACCAGGGCATTGTCACCATTAGCGGCATGACCGAGCGCGACAGCATGGCCTCCTCGCCCAAGTTGGAAGAGGTGCGAGAGCTCGCTCGCAAGCTGGCCTAAGGGCAAGGAGAACGCATGGCAATCGATTGTAGCGCGAGCATATGAATAGGGGTGTATTCCCTCAAGTGCCGTATAGAACAATTTTTTAACGCAGAAAAATAACTGAAAACAAATTAATCCGCGTTAAAATATTGTCAAACAGAAGTTCATGAGGGAAGGTTGCGTATGCGTCGCAAGGCAGACGAGCTCCTTAGGGAATGGCGAGACAGGGCCGATAGAAAACCTTTGCTGGTCAAAGGCGTGCGCCAGTGTGGCAAGACCTATCTGCTCAGAACGTACGCTCAAGATCTTTTCGAATCGGTTGTCTACGTTAATCTTGAGAACGACCGGTCGGCGCGAGCGGATTTTTCGGGCGGTCTTGACCCTCATTCGATCGTACGCGCGATCGAGGCTCGTACGGGACAGCGTATCGTGCCTGGCAAAACTTTACTGTTCATTGACGAGATCCAGGCATGCGAGGAAGCGCTCACTTCCCTTAAATACTTTTGCGAAGATGCTCCCGAGTATTATGTTGCGGCTGCTGGGTCGCTTCTTGGGGTTGCCATTAACCATCAGTCGTATTCGTTCCCCGTTGGAAAGACCGACTTGATTGAGATGACTCCACTCGATTTCGAGGAGTTTCTCTGGGCGATGGGGCACGATCAGCTGGTCGACGAGATACGCTCATCATTCGAGTTAATGGCTCCTCTTGCGCCAAGCCTTCATGAAAAGGCGCTTGGGCTCTATCGACAGTATCTTGTTGTTGGCGGAATGCCCGAGGCGGTCCAAACGTACATCGATGATCAGTCAATCATTGATGTGGCCGAAAAGCATCGGATTATTCTCGACGGATATTCCGCCGACACCAATAAATATGCTGATGAACGCTTGAGCGCAAAGACGCGTGCGTGCTTCGATTCCATTCCACAGCAGCTTGCCAAAGAGAATCGTAAATTTCAATACAAGGTAGTGCGAGCGGGGGGCAATGCGTCTCTCTTTGGAGATGCTCTCGACTGGCTTGTATTGTCGGGTACGGTGGCGCGCTGCAGCCTAGTCGGGCAGATCGAAAGCCCCTTAGAGGCCTTCGTTAACCCTTCTGCTTTTAAAATCTATCAGGCGGATACAGGGCTCCTCGTCTCCAAGGCCGGTGCACAACGCGCCGATATTCTTGCCGGCATCGGTGGTACATTCATGGGTGCACTTACCGAAAACTATGTTGCCCAACAGCTTTCAGCCATGGGCTATCCGCTGCATTATTGGGCGCGAGACAATCGTGCGGAAATCGACTTTGTAGTAGAGAAACAGGGATGCTTGTCTGCGATTGAAGTCAAGGCGGGGGAGAACACAAGATCTCGAAGCCTGTCCTCACTTAAAAAGACCCATCCGGGCGTGCGCCTTATCAGGCTATCGACTAAGCCCTTTGGAATGAATGATGGGCTTATGTCTGTTCCACTTTATGCGGCATTATGTCTATAGGGATGATGCTGCTGAAATGCATGGGGCCCCGGGGGCCCGCGTTTATAGGGGCGGGGGGCCCGCGGGGGTTTTTAA
>CAMQHB010000036.1:0-19266 GCA_947001545.1 uncultured Collinsella sp. | reverse complement strand
GGGATTGGTCAATCTCGGCCGACTATATTTGGCTAAATTATTCCGGCGCTAACAAGCAATTGAATGTCGAGGTCATCGATCGAAAAACCCATGAACACCGATGCGACGCCAAGGGCGGAGAACAAAACGACGCTCAGGGCAATATCGGCAGCGACGACGCCAAAACAGGCAAGCGCCCAAATCATCGCATTGAGCATGCCAACCTCCTCCCGACGACTAGTCATTGGGGACGTTCTTCAACGACTAGCTGTTGGGGACAGTCTTTGCCAAAAGCCCCGTTGTGTGAGATGTCAAACGGAAAGGTGCCGCAGCGATTGAACGCGGCGATAAACATGCGGATGGCGTTGGACGGCGTAGTGCCCACGAGCTGGGTTGCCGCCGCGAAGGCCGCCTTTTCCTCGGGCAAAACCTTCGCGACAACCGGGGTCATGTGTTCTGCCATGGCGCTTCCTTTTTGAAACGACGGTGGTGCGGATGGATGCGGGCCACGCGGCTGGGCGACGGGCTGTGAAGGCAACCCGATTGGCCCGCATCTGGAGTTTGTTCTACGGCGTTGGTATTACTTGGTATTCCTAAGTATTACCCCACAGATAGAATACCATACCCGACCCCATGGGGACGGAGAAAAAACGGATCAATTTGTTGCTGAGTAAGTCTTTAGAGCGTGATGATGTCCGAGATATTGAGGGCCCGAGCGTCAGCGGAATCGTGCGTGGCAAGCAACAGCATACGGCCGTCGAGCAAGTCGAGCACGACCTCGGTGCATGCGTCGCGCGCAGCGATGTCTAGACCGGTAAAGGGCTCGTCTAGAATCACTGCGCCGCCCGGACACAGCAGGGCTCGGGCAATCTCGACGCGACGGCGCTGCCCGCCCGAGAGCTCGGCCACGCGGGCATGCACATCGATCCCCGGTACCAGCAGGCGCAACAAGGCAGCGGCACTCGAGGCATTCACGCGTGCATCGGCGCACACCAGCACGTTATCCAAAGCAGAGGCGTCCTCGACCAGGCGCACGTCCTGAAACACCATGGAGCACGGTGCGCACTCCCCCGCCACCAGCGCAAGCAACGTCGACTTGCCCACGCCCGAAGCGCCCATCACACAGGTGCGTCCACCGGCGGGCACATGAAGCACCAGTCCGTCGAGCGCCGGCGACCAGGGCGCCCGGTCGCCCACGGCAAGCGCAAGCTCCGCTGCAGCACCATCGCTCGCAGCCCCTGTACGCCCGCGCAGTCCATGCCCATGTGCCCGCACGGCCGCGCGCCACGCCACGGGTCCCGAAACCCGCAGCAGCCACACCAGCACGCGCTCACACGCCCACGAGGCGGCAACGACCAGCACGGTCCACGCCAGCAGATCAGCCGTCTCGATGAGCAGCTTCGCCTGATAGATGCGTTCGCCCACGGTGTCCGTCGCCATGCCGATGAGCTCCGCCGCCACGCCAGCCTTCCAGCTCATGCCGATCACAGCGCGGGCGCACGAAAGCACAAACGGCAGGACTTCGCGCCAGGTGTGGGCACAAAACAGTCGCCAGCCCCGCACGCCATGCAGACGAAACATCTGCTCCAGCGGTTTATCCGCTTGCGTCAAACCCTCGACCAACGAAAAATACACGCCCGGAAGTGCCATCAAAAAGACCGCCGCAATGCTCACGCGCGCCGACCCCAACCAAATGAGCAGCAGGACCACCACGCAGGCAACCGGTGTCGCCTTAACAAACGAAAGCGCCGGCGCCACCAAGCGGGCAAACGTCAGCGATCGCACCGAGACTCCCGCCAGTACGCCGCCGCACACCGCGGCAAGCGCCAGCCCGCCCAAGATTCGCGCACCCGAGCCTGCCAGAATCGCCCATGTGCCGGCATCGCATACCAGTCGCAGCAACGCCACCACGACGGCGCCCGGCCCCGGCAAAATCAACGGCTGCGCCACGAAACCCGCCATCAGCACCCACACGGCAAGCCAAAAGGCGGCAACGGCACCTGCTGCCGCCACCGCCTTCATACGCTCTGTCATTTGTCGAGCAAACGCACGCACGGGCTACTCCATGCAGTAGAAATCGTCAGCCGGGAGCTTGCCGCCCACGGCGCTCGCGTCCGCATCGGCCAGCACCTGCAGGTACCCACCGAGCGCCGCCTTCATATCCCTCCCCGTCTGGCACACGAGCATGCACCCGGGAATCGCCTTTTCGGCAATCGCGGCGTTATCCACGATACCCGCATCGACCACGGCCTGAGCCCAGTCCGCCGGCGCCGCGTTCACGGCCTTAACGCTCGCCGCATGGCAGCTCAAGAACTCCGCCACAGCCTCGGGATGTTCCTCGGCAAACGCGCGGCGCACCACGGTCACGCCCGTCAGCAGGCGCGAACCCGTGTCACCTGCCAACTCGTCCCACACATCGGTCAGGCTTACCGGAGCCGACAGCCTGCCTTCGCTCTTGGCGATGGCAGCGGTCTTGAACGGCTCCGGCAGCACGCCCACGGCGGACGGGTCGGCAAGCAGGGCCGACAGCACCTCGGTGGGCTCGCTCTTAAACTCGAGCGTCACCTGGCCGGTCAGGCCTGCGCGCTCCAGCAGGTAGTTCATGACGTACTCCGGCGTGGTGCCCTTGCCCGTCATATAGACGGTATGGCCCGCCAGATCGCCAAACGAGGCCACACTCGCGTCGCCCGTCACAACGTTCAGCACGCCCAGCGTGTTGATGTCGATGACCTGCACCGCGCCCTCGGTCTTGTTGTAGAGCACACTCGCCACGTTGGCGGGCACCAGGGCAATGTCGATATCGCCCTGAATGACCTTGGGCACAATCTCATCGGCGGCAGTATTGATCGCAAAGTCGAACTCATTGTCCGTCTCGCCATCGGCTGCCCGGTCCATAAACTGCACCAGGCCAATCGAGGTCGGCCCCTTGAGCGAGGCGACGTGCACCTCGACCGGCTCTGCAGCAGCACCGGCGCCGTCTGTGGCAGCCGAGCCCGCGGCGGACCCGGCACCAGCAGCCCCGCCGCCACAGCCCGCGAGCGCAAGCGACAGGGCGCCCGCGGCGAGCACCGAGGCAAACCCCCGGCGCGACAGCTCAACATCAAACGCACGCATGGCTAGCACGCCCCCTCGTTGGGCATCGACCAGGCGTGATGGTCGGTATGCAGCAACTCCTCGGCCAGTGGCGAGAGCGGCGCGCCCAAGAACTCGCGATAGCACGCCTGGACATCGGGATTCTCGTGCGAGAAGCGAATGTCCGCAGCGGCATCCAGACCCCACAGCACCTGACCGCGCTCGGCTGCCAGCTCGCAGCCGTCGTGGATGGGCTGACCGCCGCCACCGACGCAGCCGCCCGGGCATGCCATGACCTCAACGAAGTCATAGCTCACGCGGCCGTCGCGAATCGCGTCGAGCAGACGGGCGGCATTGCCCAGCCCGTGTGCCACGGCGACGCGTACCTTGGTGCCATCGATATCGGTCACGGCTTCCTTCCAGCCGTCCAGGCCGCGCACATCGGTAAAGAAGTCGGCGTCGGGGTTCTTGCCCGTCACCAGGTAATAGGCCGAGCGCACGGCGGCCTCCATCACGCCGCCCGTGGCGCCAAAGATCACACCCGCACCCGTGCCAAAGCCTAGCGGCGTATCGAGTGGCTCCTCAACCAGCGTGTCCACGCTCACGTGGTTCGCGCGGATCATGCGCACCATCTCGCGCACCGTCAGCGCAACGTCCACATCGGGCGTGCCGTCCTCGCCCACCATGCTCGGCAGCGCGCACTCGGCCTTCTTGGCCGTGCACGGCATCACGGACACCACAAACAGACGCTCGGGCTCCACGCCCAGCACCTTGGCGTAGTAGGTCTTGGCGATGGCGCCGAACATCTGCTGCGGCGACTTGGACGTGGACAGGCTGTCGACAAACTCGGGGTAACGCGCCTTCACAAAGCGCACCCAGCCCGGGCAGCAGCTCGTAAACATGGGCCAACCGCGGCTGTCGTCCTCGCCCTTGGCGGCCTTACCCAGGCGCTCGAGCAGTTCGGAGCCCTCTTCCATAATGGTGAGGTCGGCCGAGAAATCGGTGTCGAACACGTACTCAAAGCCAACGCGGCGCAGTGCGCAAGCCAGGCGCTCAACGGTAGCCTCCTCGCGCGGAATGCCGAGTTCCTCTCCCCAGGCGCTACGCACGGCCGGCGCAATCTGCACCAGCACGATCTTATCGGGATCGGCGAGAGCATCGAACACGGTCTCGGTATCGTCACGCTCGCGCAGGGCGCCCGTCGGGCAATGCGTGATGCACTGACCGCACGCGACGCAATCGGTCTTGCCGATCGGCGCACGCCCGCGGGTGCCCACGGCGGTATGCGTGGCGCGGTTGGTCAGGTCCCAAATCCCTAGGCCCTGCACGCTCTCGCACACCTTGATGCAGCGCATGCATTTAATGCACTTGTCGTTATCGCGGATGATGGGAAAATCGAAGTCCCAGCCCTCGCGCGCTAGGTGCTGCTCGTACGGCAGATAGAAGATGCCCAGGTCGTTGGCGATGGTCTGCAGGTTGCAGTTACCACTGCGCACGCAGCTCGTACAGCGCGAGTCGTGCTGGGACAGCAGCAGCTGCACGTTGGTGCGTCGCGCCTCGCGGGCTTTGGGGCTGTTGGTGCGGACCACCATGCCGTCGAGCACATAGTTGTTGCAGGCGGCAACCAGCTGGTCGCAGCCCTCGACCTCGACCACGCACACGCGGCAACCGCCAATCTCGTTTAGATCGCGCAGGTAGCACAGGGTGGGAATCTGGATGCCGACGGACTTGGCTGCGTCCAGGATCGTGGTGCGCTCGGGCACCACGACCTCGCAATTATCGATAGTGAGCTTAACCATGTTGAGTGCTCCGCTTTCGGTGTTGTCGCTGACAGTGGGGTTGTTGGGCTCTACCATTCCAGGTTCCTCCCTCCGCGGAACGCGCCAAATCCAAAGTGGTCGCAACGCAGGCAGCGGCTTGCCTCCTGGCGTGCCTCCTCCTCGGTGAGGCCCTGCTCGACCAGATTCCAATCGTGGATGCGCTCGCCGGCCTCGCGCTCGCCCAGCTCGCAGCGGCCGCACTCGTGCTTGCCCTTAAACTGCACGGTCGGCAGTTCGACGTCGAGCTTGATCTTGTGGTCAAAGCCCAGATAGCGATCGATATTTGCCGAAGCAACGCGGCCGGCGTTGATGGCCCGGATGACGGTGGCGGGACCGGTCTGGCAGTCGCCGCCGCTAAAGAGGCCATCAAAGTTAGGCACGGCGCCATCCGAATCGGTGACCACGCAGCCCCACTTACAGGCGATGCCCATGTCCTCAAACGGCTTGGAGTCGATGTCCTGACCAATGGCCACAAACACGCGCTCGCAGGGAATGACGCGCTCGGGCGTGGCGGCGGCACGCGGGGCCGGACGCCCACGACGGGGCTCGCCGATAATCTGCGGCTGCACGCGCAGGCCACTCACGCGACCTTCCTCGCCCGTCTCAATAGCGAGCGGTGCGGTGAGCTCCAGAACCTCGCAGCCCTCGGCCTGGGCGCCGGCAATCTCGGCATCCTGGGCCGTCATGTCGCAGATGCGACGGCGGTAGACGATGCTCACCTTTTCGGCACCGCAGCGCACGGCAGAGCGCGCCACGTCCATGGCCACATTGCCGCCGCCGATGACGCACACGCGCTGGCCGCTCAGGTCGGGCAGCTCGTCGTCGCCGATGGCACGCAGCATCTTGACGGCCGACTCCACGCCGAGCGCCTCTTCGCCCGGAAGGCCGAGCTTCTTATCGCTGTGGGCGCCAATGGCCAGGTAGACGGCATCGAACTCGTCGCGCAGGCGGGCAAGCTCCTCGCCGTTGACGGAGTGGTCGAGTTCCACGTCGATGCCGGCGCTCAAGATCCAGTCGATCTCGGCCTGCAGGCGCTCGCGCGGCAGACGGTAACTGGGGATGCCATAGCGCAGCATGCCGCCCAGGTGGTGGCGCTGTTCAAAGATGGTCACCTTATGGCCCATCACGGCCAGGTAGTAGGCGCAGGAAAGGCCGGCCGGACCGCCGCCAACCACGGCGATGCGCTTGCCGGTGTTGTCGGCCACTCTAGGCTTGTAATCGTTGAGGTCGCTGTGCTCAACGGCAAAACGCTTGAGGGCGAGGATGTTCATGGGATCGTCGACCATGCCACGACGGCAGTGCATCTCGCAGGGATGCTCGCACACCAGGCCGCAAACGAGCGGCAGTGGGTTGTTCTTGCGGATGACCTTGACGGCATCGGCATAGCGGCCGGCCTCGACGAGCGAAATGTACCCGGGAATGTCGACGTGCGCCGGGCAGCCCGAGACGCACGGGACGCGGGCCTCGCGGTCAAAGCCACAGGAGTGCTCGCGGATATGGTGCTCAAAATCATCGCGGAAACCGCGGATGGCGGTGAGTGCCATGGCGCCGGCCTCGTAGCCGATAGCGCAGTCGCTCGAAAGATAGATGGTGCGGGCGGTGCGCTCAATCAGATTGAGCGTGGACTCGTCGGCGCGGCCCTCGAGCACATCGGCGAGCAGGTCGCTCAGCGCGCTCAGGCCCACGCGGCAGGGCGTGCACTTGCCGCAGCTCTGGGTGGAGCACAGGTTGACGAGCGCCGCCGTAAACTCGACGGGGCACGGGGCGAGCGAACTCACCGCCAGACGGCGCCCGAGCGCATCGTGCAGGTCGTCCATGACGGCCTGAGCGTGGCTGCGTTCCATTACGTGCAGTCGAGCCATAAGATCACCTCTCACATGGCAGCCCGGAGGCGAGGCCGGGCGAAATTGCTACACGCACAACACTGACCTAAAAAGTTGTTAGGTCTCCACACGGTTCGGCAGGCGGTATGAAATGTCACCATCAGCGGTGAAAATGAACATTACCGCAGATAAATGCCATATTTGATAAAACGCGTTACCAAATTGCAATATTCAATGTGAAAAAGAGCGCCTTACTATTTTTCCTTTTTGATCCGTTTTCCTCCGTCCCCTTCGGATCACATGATCCCTTGGGAACGGAGGAAAACGGATCGTTTTTTGGTGCAAAAGGGCCAGGTTTGTTTGCACCAATCTCACTTGCGCTAGATGAAGAGCTCGCATTCCTTCCGCACAACGCAAACCTTGCTCAACATCTTGGTAACGGCGGAAAGCGCAGCGGGATTAGGCTCGCGGGCATTCTGCGGGCATACGGAGACGCAACGCATGCAGGAGATGCACGCCTCGCCATCCACCTGCCTTGGATCGTCCTTGTCGATAGCTCGAACAGGGCACAACGCAGCGCAAGCACCGCAGGAGACGCAATCCTCCGTTGCATGGGGCACCATACTGTGGCCTCCAGCTTGTTTATAAGGACGATTGCCGGGAATAGAGGGCTCGGACGCAGCCCCGTCCAGTAGCTTTTGCCGGATCCGCTGCGCAAACTCTGAAAGTTGCGCCACATCCTGCGCATCCGGTCGCCCAGCAGCAAACTGACGAGCAACGGAATGCTCAGCAATGGCAGAAACCGCTGCAACCACCCTAAATCCGGCACGCTTCGCAACGTCTTCCAGCTCAATAAGCGTATCCTCAAACGCGCGGCCCCCGTAAACACAAACCAAAACAGCCCGAGCTCCGTTGCCACGCACCATTCCCAGTCGCTCAACCGCCACAGCTGGAACCCTGCCAGCATATGATGGGACGGAGATAACCGCAACGTCGCCCTTCGCCATCGAGACCCCGTGGAAATCCAACCCGCTATCGGTCAGATCGACGGTAACGATATTCCCATCCAGCGTCCCGGTCACAAGACCAGACACTTTCTCCGTTCCGCCCGTCGGACTAAACACAATTTCGAACATGCTCATCGAACATCCTCCCCTACGCTTGGTAACACACCAAGCCGCCCGCATGCTTAGACAGAGTATACGGCGCGTGGGGACACCCCGGTTTGGTGCAAAGGGGTCAGGTTTGTTTCCACCAACCTGGTGCAGATTAACCTGACCCCTTTGCGCCAAACTATGCTGTCTGCCTCATCGATTTGCATAATTTCCGTAACAGATTGCATATATTTACATGATACCGCTGTGTTCTCCTGAGGTACCCCATCCCGGACCGTGCAAAAAACGGAATATTCTGCAACGTGCTCGTGCCAACACCGCCGCGAGCGGGCAAAACTGTAGGGCGCTGCATCATTTTGGGTTCCGATATAACGAGAATGACGCACCTTTGCACCGGAAAACGGAAAAGTCTGACTCAAAACGCTCGCTAGGGATATCCGAAGGCCACCGCTGGCGACGTCGAATCGTATGCAGGCAACTCGATCTGCAGAATACTCCAAAAAATGCACGGCGCACCCCATGGGACCCATTGCCGCATGGCTGAAAACGGGCCTTCAGCATCCTCCAGGTGCATTCCTGAGCAAATCACACCGGGCCAACGGTCGGATGCGGCAAACAAAAGGGCCCCGAGCGTAGTTGCTCGGGGCCCTTGGTTCACCTCGCTCTGGCGGGCGATGCGTGAGTTATTTGCGCTTGCCGCCGCCGTCGCCGGGGCGACGGGAGCTACCGCCGCGCTTGCCGCCACGATTGTTGCCATAGCTGCCACGGTTATCGCGACCGCCGGCACGACCGCCGCGGGAGCCGGCCTGGTTGCCGCCGCGCCCACCGCGATAGCCGCCACGGCGCTCCTCGCGGGTATCGTCGTAGTTGCGCCAGTCATCGCGACGATCGCGGCTGGCACGCGGGTCACGACGATCGCGCGACTCGTTAGAACGACCAGCGCCGCCGCGGCCGCCATTGCTGCGAGCACCCTCGCGACGCTCGCCGCCGCGGCCACCGCGCTCTTCAAAGCGCTTGCCGCCACGGGACTCGCCGCCACGGGCACCTCGCTCACCGCGGCTCTCGCCGCCGCGACGCTCATCACGGCCACCGCGCTCGTCATCACGACCGGAACGACGGCGGTCGCCCGAACCGCGCTTGCCACCGCGCGAACCGCGGCCCTCGTCCTCGCGCTCAACACGGCGACGACCGCCGCGGTCCTCGTCCTCGCGGCGACGACGATGCGCCTCGCCCTGGAACTGCTTGGCGCGGCGCTCGGCACGGTTGCCACGCGGGGCCTGCTTGACGGCGTCAGCACCGCCGCGCTCCTCGGCAGCCACCTCGCGAGCCACGCTCTCCACGGCCTCGTCCACGCGAGCCTGAACGCCCTCGCGCACGCGGGTCTTACCGCCACGCTTGGGACGACTCGGACGCTCGCCGTCGCTGCGGCGCTCGTCGCGACCGCGGTTGGAACGACCGGCCACATCGCCGTAATCGTCGCCGTTGCGCTTGCCGTCGCGACGTGCCTGCTCAAGTTTCTTCTTGCTCTTGGACTTGCCGCGCTTTGTCTTCTTCTTCACCGTAAAGGCCGCAGGGTCGCGCTCGGGGTCAACCGCGGGCGGGTTGGGACCTACATGCAAGTCGCCGGCCTCGTAGATGTCGGCCGTCTTGTCCATGAGCTTCTCGATCTCGTAGAACTCATCGACGTCCTGCTCGGTCACAAACGTAATGGCCCAGCCCAGCTCGCCGGCGCGGCCCGTGCGGCCGATGCGGTGGATGTAGTCGGTCGGCTCTGCCGGCACGTCAAAGTTCACGACGTAGCGCACGTCGCTGATGTCGATGCCGCGGGCGAGCACGTCGGTCGCCACCAGCACGTCAACGGTGCCGTCGCGGAAGGCCGAAAGCGCGCGCTCGCGCTGGGCCTGGCTGCGGTTGCCGTGGATCGCGGCCGCCTTGATGCCCTTGCGCTCCAGACGACGGCAGCAGCTGTCGGCGCGGTGCTTGGTGCGCATAAAGACGATAGTGCGCTCCGGGCCCTCCTTTTTGAGGAACTCGGGCAGCAGGTTGTTCTTGGCCTCGATGGACACCGGGAACACAAACTGGTCGACGGTGTCGGCAGTCGACGTGGCGGGCGCGATCTCCACGCGGGCCGGATCGCTCACCAGGTCGGTGATCTCGCCCACGGCCTCCTCGTCGAGCGTGGCCGAGAACAGCAGCGTCTGGCGCTCGGCCGGCGTCTCGCGCACAATACGGCGGACGGCGGGCAAAAAGCCCATGTCGAGCATGCGATCGGCCTCGTCGAGCACCAGGACCTTAACCTCGTCCAGGTGGCAGGCACCCTGCTCGATCAGGTCGACCAGACGGCCCGGCGTTGCGACCAGGATGTCGCAGCCGTACTTGAGTGCCGCGGTCTGGGGCTTGTAGCTCACGCCGCCCACGACGGTCACGGCGACATGGCCGGTGACGTCGGCAATCTTGCCGGCGACCTCATCGATCTGCTGGGCAAGCTCGCGCGTGGGGGTGATGACGAGCATCGCGGGGCCGCGGCCGTTGCCCTCGGGCTTCTTGGCGCCGCGACGGCGGTTGCGGCCGCCACGCTCGCGCACGGGCTTGGGCGGAGCAATGTGCTCCAGATTGTTCATGGTCGGCAGCAAGAAGGCGGCCGTCTTGCCGGTGCCGGTCTGAGCGGCGGCAAGCAGGTCACGGCCCTCAAGCACCACGGGAATCGAGCCGGCCTGGACAGGCGTGGGCGCCGTGTAGCCCAGGTTCTCGATGGCACGAAGCATCTCGTCCGAAAGTCCCAGCTCGTCAAAGGCGGGCAGGTTCTCAGTCGCGGACTCGACGGTCTCGGCGGCGCTGGCCTCGTCGGCAGCATCGAAGGCAGCCTGGGCCATGGTCTCGCGGGTCTCGTCCAGAATCTCGGCGTCCGTGACGTCGGATACAGAATTACGCATATGTTGTTGTTCCTTATCTGCACGCGTTATGGGCACGGCATGCGGCCGCGCGGGGCGTGCTTGGTAGTGCGCTAATACATACAAAAACAGGTGCGCACAGAGAGGACGTTGCTCAGCACGCTGGCGATCGCTTTGGCAGCCCTATCACGCGCCGTCCAGACGCAGCAGCTCTAAGCGATGGAGCAGATTCGCCGCCGGTTAGTATACCCGCGCTTCGCATGCCCCCACGTAAACCACAGATGACGGGGCGGACGGGGCGGGTCTGGGCCGATTGTCTCAATCTGCAACAGCTGCTCAGCAAAAACCGGCCGAACCGTTACAGATCAAGACAGAACTCAGCCACGCAAAACAAAATCTCGATTTGTAACAGTTAGAGGTCATTTTCCCTGTTAGATGTTACAGGTTGAGATGTTTGACAGGGGCTGACAACGATTGAGCAGCCGCCCTCATCTGTAACGAAATGTCATACATTTCCTTTTATACTGGACACCCCCAGGGGGTATGGGTGTATAGTATCGGCAGGTTAACATTTCCGACACTACGTCACAGAAAGGAGAAGCCATGGCTCAAGATAAGTTCGACGTGGGCGGCATGACGTGCGCCGCCTGCCAGGCGCATGTGGACCGCGCCGTGAGCAAGCTCGACGGCGTCCAAAGCGTCGCGGTCAACCTGCTTGCCGGCTCCATGCTGGTCGACTACGACCCCGCGCAGGTCACCCCCGATGACATCTGCACCGCCGTCGATCGCGCGGGCTACTCGGCCTCACCCGTCGACGCGGGCACCGGTGCCGCCGGCTCAAACGGCAGTGCGCAAGCCAGGTCCGGCGCCGCCCATATGGAGTCGCCCACCAAAAAGCTGGAGGCCGCCGCCTCCGCCATGCGCACCCGCCTCATCATCTCGATCATCTTCCTCATCCCGCTGTTCTACATAGGCATGGGGCACATGCTCGGTTGGCCACTGCCCGGCGTCTTCACCGACCACACCCACAGCATGACGCTCGCGCTCACCGAGCTCGTCCTGCTCATCCCCATCGTCTACGTCAACGACGCGTACTTTATCAACGGGTTTAAATCACTCGCGCACGGCGCGCCCACCATGGACGCCCTCATCGCCGTCGGCGCCACCGCGTCCATCGCCTGGTCGCTCTACGCCATGTTTATCATGGCCGACCAGCTGGCCGCGGGCCAGGTCCACGAGGCCATGATGACGGGCATGGACAATCTGTATTTTGAGAGCGCCGGCACGATCCTGTCGCTGGTCACCGTGGGCAAATACCTCGAGACGCGCAGCAAGTCCAAGACCGGCGGCGCCATCGAGGCGCTCATCGACCTGGCGCCCAAGACCGCGACCATCGTGGCCGACGACGGCACCGAGACCGCTGTGGACGTCGACGCCATCCTTCCCGGCCAGGTGCTGCGTGTGCGCCCCGGCGAGTCCATCCCTGTCGACGGCGTCGTACTCGAGGGCGCTTCGGCCGTGGACGAAAGTGCGCTGACCGGCGAGTCTATCCCCGTGGAGAAGACCGCCGGCGACACCGTCAACGCCGCCACCGTCAACCGCACCGGATCGTTTACCTTCCGCGCTACGCGTGTGGGCGCCGACACGTCGCTCGCCAAGATTATCCAGCTCGTCGAGGACGCCAACGCCACCAAGGCGCCCATCGCCCGCATGGCCGACAAGGTCGCCGGCGTGTTCGTGCCCGTGGTGTTTGTAATCTCTGCCGTAACTTTTGTGGCGTGGATGGTGCTGACCGGAAGCATCAACGAAGCGCTCACCTCCGCCGTGGCCGTGCTGGTAATCAGCTGCCCGTGCGCGCTGGGCCTGGCCACGCCCGTCGCCATTATGGTCGGCACCGGCAAGGGCGCCGAGATGGGCATTCTGTTCAAGAGCGCCGAGGCGTTGGAGAACCTGCGCAGCGTGGGCACCGTGGTGCTCGATAAGACGGGAACGGTCACTCGCGGCAAGCCTGCCGTGACCGATATCGTGGTAGCCACGCGTGCCGACGGATCGCCCGCCATGAGCGAAAAGGCGCTGCTCAAGCTGGCCGTTGCGCTGGAGCGCTCAAGCGAGCACCCGCTGGCCGAGGCGATTATGGCCGAGTGCGAGGCGCGCGGAATCGTCGCACGCATGGTCGAGGACTTTGCCGCCGTGCCCGGGCGAGGCGTTACGGCACGCGAGGGGCAGAATGTCATCGCCGCCGGCAACGTGCGTCTGATGGACGAGCTGGGCGTGAAGGTTCCCGCCGGCCTTGCCGAACAGTTCGCGGCCGAGGGCAAGACGCCACTGTTCTTTGCCAAGAACAGCGAGCTTGTCGGCACCATCGCCGTGGCGGACGAGGTCAAGGAGACGAGCGCCGGGGCCATCGCCGCACTGCGCTCGCTTGGCTTCGACGTGCGCATGCTCACCGGCGACAACCGCGTGACAGCCGAAGCGATCGCCCGCCGCGTGGGACTGAGCAGCGAGCAGGTCATCGCCGACGTCCTCCCCGCCGACAAGGAACGCCACGTGCGCGAGCTGCAGGATGCGAGCAGCAAGGTCGCCATGGTGGGCGACGGCATCAACGACTCCCCCGCCCTGGCGCGCGCCGACGTGGGCCTTGCCATCGGTACCGGCGCCGACATCGCCAAAGAAGGGGCAGATGTGGTTCTCATGCGCAGCGACCTCATGGACGTCGCCCGTGCCATCGAGCTGTCGCGCGCCACAATTCGCAACATCAAGCAGGACCTGTTCTGGGCGCTGTTCTACAACGGCATCGGCATTCCGCTGGCGGCGGGCGTGTTCTTCCCCCTCACCGGTTGGCAGCTCTCGCCGATGTTTGGCGCCGCGGCCATGAGCCTGTCGAGTGTCTGCGTCGTAAGCAATGCGCTGCGCTTAAAATCCTTTAAGCCAAAAGTGGCAAAATAGGCTCACCATTAAGTCCATCTAGAACGGGTTTTCCAGGCGCCCGAGATTGACCCGAAAGAGGAGCGACGCGCACTTTGGTACGCGAGCGACGGCTTGAAGGTCAAGGTCGGGTGCCTGGGAAAGCCGACACAACAGGGAGGAATACCCATGCGTTACACAATCAAGACTTCCGGCCTCATGTGCGGCCATTGCGACGCCACCGTCGAGACGGCGTTGCTCAACGTGGCCGGCGTGACCGACGCCGACGCCGATCACGAGACCCAGACCGTCCAGGTGGAGTGCGCCGACACCGTGACCGTCGAGCAGCTCACCGCCGTTGTCGAGGGCGCCGGCGAGAAGTTCCACGCCCTTTCGGTGACCGCCGCATAGCAGTCGCTGCCTACTGAATCCTCAGAAGTTGCGGTGAAATACGGACTGTTGTGCCGCCCTAGGCCTTTAAACGGTCCGTATTTCACCGCAACTGACGGGGACATCCGGAAGATCGACCAGAAACGAGGACCCGACATGATGGCAGACCATAAATCGGTGACCCGCATGCTCAAGACGGCACGCGGCCAGATCGACGGCATCTTGCGGATGGTCGAGGAGGACCGTTACTGCGTCGATATTTCCACGCAGCTCATGGCAACGCAGGCGCTCCTCGCGCGCATTAACGCCGACGTGCTCAAGGCGCATATCGAGGGCTGCGTGACTTCGGCAATCGAATCGGGCGACGAAGACCTCAAAGCCGCCAAGCTCGCCGAAATCGAACGCGTCGTCGACAAGCTCTCCAAGTAATAGGGGCATTGGGGACAGATTTCTTTGCACCGTCTTGGTATTCCGGGGACAGGTATGTTTGCACCACATTGGTGCAGATTAACCTGTCCCCCTTGCTCTAAATCGGGTATAAAGGCGTGCAGCATATCGAACGAAAGGCAATTTGCATGAATAACTTTATGAAGGGTCGCAATGGTGCCGATGAACTCACCATCGTGATGGGTTTTGCCGGCATCGTCATCGCGATGATCGGATCGATAGCCCGCATCCAGTGGCTCAGCTGGATTGCCATCGCCGTAATCGTGATTGGCGTGCTGCGCGTCCTATCCAAAAATATCGACGCACGTCATAAGGAGAACGAGGCCTTTGTCGCCGCGACTGCAAACGTACCCGGCTTGGGCAAGTTTGTAGCTAGCTTGGGCGGCGGAGCTGCAGCGGCCAACGCCTCGCGCGCAGCCGGTACTAGCAAGGAAGACTTTGAACGTGCCAAGCGCACAGCCAAGAAGATGTGGAAGGGCCGCAAGACCACGGCATACCTCAAGTGCCCCAACTGCGGCCAGATGCTCTCCGTCCCCAAGGGCAAGGGTAAAATCCGCGTCACCTGCCCCAAATGCCACGCCAAGATGGAGACGCGCTCCTAGCCGCCATACCATGGGACAAATAAAAGCCGAGGCCTCGCACTGAGACCTCGGCTTTTTTGATTATGACAAAGGGATTGTCCCTTTGTCACACCTATGCCACGCCGTCGCGGGCCAGCTCCTCGGCAAGCGCTTCGGCTGGCATGGCCATAATCGCGTCGAGCTCGGCGTCCACCTCGGGAATACGCTTCACCTTGAGCTTGCGCACCAAATCGCCACGGCACATCACGTGCGTCGGCTCACGCAGTGCGCACAGGTCATCGAGCGGGTTCTTGCGCGTCACCAAGATATCGGCGGCCTTGCCGCACTCGATTGTGCCAGTCTCGCCGTCCAGCCCCAGCAGCTCGGCGTTGACTTGCGTAGCCGTATGCAGTGCGAAGGCGTTGCTCACGCCGACATGCTTGGCAAAATAGGCCACCTCACGCCACATGTCGTACTGCGTCACGAACGGGCAGCTCGAGTCCGTGCCCAGGCCCACCTTAACGCCAGCTTCCAGTGCGGCACGGGCGCTCTCGATAATGCCCGAGCACACGATGTCGCCGTTCTTCTTTTGCGTATCGGTCGAATGGGTCTTTTTCGGGTCGAGCAATACAAACGGCAGCGCCGGGCTGATAGTGCAGGTAACGCTGGGCGCGCGATCCTCAAGCTGCGTGCCCGCGGCGCCGCGGTACAGTTCCAAGATCTCAGGAGTCATCGGGGCACCGTGCTCGATCGTGTCAACGCCGGCCTCAAGCGCGGCCTTCACGCCTTCGGTGCTCTCGACATGGGCCATAACCGGCAGGCCCACCTCGTGCGCAGCCTTGCACGCCGCCGCGGCAACCTCCACCGGCATACGCAGCACGCCCGGCTCGCCCACCTCGGTCGCGTCGAACACGCCGCCCGTTATGAACAGCTTAATGACGTCGGCACCGCGCGCATACAGGTCGCGCACCTGTTCGGCTGCCTCGGCGGGACTGTTTGGCACCTGGGCGAACAAGCCCGCACCATGGCCGCCCGGAACCGTGACGCCCGTTCCCGGCGCCACCAGGCGAGGACCTTGATACTTGCCGGCATCGATAGCATCGCGCACGGCCAGATCGGCAAACAGTGGGTCGCCCGCGCCGCGCACCGTGGTCACGCCGCTTGCCAGTTGTTGTTGGGCGCTGCCCTTAAGAATATGGCGCACGATGGCGCGCCCCACGGGGTTATCGAGCTTCTTCATCAACGCACCCGCATCGCCCGCCGAAACCGGCTTGCCCGAACCGCACAGGTGCACGTGCATATTGATGAGACCGGGCATGAGATACGCACCACCCAGCTCGATAACCTCGGCACCCGCGGGCGCCTGCGCCACAGCACTCGGCCCCATCCAGGTGATGACGCCGCGCTCAACAGTCACGGCCATATCGGGTTGCGGCTCCATATGTTCCGAACCATCCAGGACGGTCGCATTGATAAACAACGTGGAACGATCGGCAGACGCCATATCGAGCTCCTCCCCCTCAGAAAACTTCAACATTTGTCCATTATTACCCAGTGCAGCAGGATTGCTGCGGACATATCGGTTAACGGAGAAAGGAGAAGATGCGAAGAACGGAATGCATTGCAGTCCCACCCCAGCGACATCCGGGAAATGTCTCGATCCGTAACAGGCAGACCGTCTTTAACCTTCCAAATGTTACAGATCGAGATCTTTCGGCACTGCGTCTAACCTTTGTCTCAATCTGTAACACTTGGGTCGAATTTTGGCCGTTAGATATTACGGATCGAGATATTCTCCAGCCCTGTCGTCAAACGTCTAAATCTGTAACAGTTAGACAGGTTTTCGGCCTCTAGATGTTACAGATTGAGATCTTTTAGCGGCAGCCAGCCTTCTGTCTCGATCTGTAACAGTTACGAGGCCAAACGGCCCCTTGTTGTTACAGATCGAGACAAACTCGGTAGGAACAACCACACCCGCGTCAGCCGCACCCCTCAGCACCCATACCACCGGCATCTCCATTCCTCAGCCAAATCGGCCCGCTGCGGAATGCCCGCCAGTCTCATCTTTTCAGCCAGCTTCCCCGGGCTCTTGAGTTCATCAAACGTAAACCGAAGCACCTTGTGCCCAAGCATCGTCAGATGAGACTCTCGCTGACGTTCTGCCACAAACGGGTCGACCGACTCCCGATCCCCATCATCCTGCAGGGTATACTTCCCCCTTCCATCGAGCTCGCCAATCACGCACGTCCCGTCCTCGAGCCTCCAAAAATAATCAACGCGAAACACTTGGCTCGGATCGAGCGGATCACGAAACTCCACCTGCAACTCTGGCACCGGAAAACCGTATGCGATAAAGAACGCTCGGAACCGAGACTCGCCACCGTTTTCGGACAGCCCGTCCGCATACGACGCGATCACCTGCGCCCTGCGATACCCTCGCTTGCCCTCGCAATCGGAGCGGAGGCACTCGCACAAATCCCCACGCGAAACGCTCCTTGCCCTCAGTGCAGAATCGGCAATCGCCAACCCGTACGAAAACGGCGCACGCAGCAGGCAATCCTCCACCGTGCGCCAAAACGACGTAACCTGCACGCCGCCAACACTCTCGAGCGCGCCCGCCATCTGCGGACGCAACAACCTGCACCCGCTGTTCAACGTCACCGAGCAACCTGTCTTAACAAGAAATCGCGGCCCGAGCAGATCATTCGGCACCTCCAGACCCCACAAAAGCGCCGCGTCATAACCCCAAAACGCCCAATCGGAATGAAACTCTGCAAGCCCTTTGATGGTCCGCAGTGCTCGCTCCGCCGGTGTCAACGCATCCCAATCATGTTGAAAACAGAACAGATACGACTCGGACTCCGCAATATCATCGGTTCCCACATGACGCCGCAGCCACATGAGCTCGGCATTATCGTGTGTCACAAGCAGCACGCCTTGTTCAGCCACCTTCGTGAGCCTGGCAAGCATCCTATTCCGCGCCAAGGTGTTACGTGTTGCATGCTTGTGTTTAAGAACGGTATTAGACACTTTCATCACCACCACATCGGAGAAATGGGCCATTGTCACCGTTGCCGCTGTCGGCAAACGTCTCAATCTGTAACAGGAAGACCGGTTTTTTGTCCCTAAACGTTACAGATCGAGACATAAAGGCAGAAGGCAAGGCAGGTGACAACCGCCCATCCCCTACTCCCATTCCTGCTCGTAAATATTGAGCGACTTCACGTAGCGCCCCTGGGCGCCCATGATGTCGCGGACCAGGCGCAAAAAGAGGCTGACGTACGAGGTGTCGAAACCGTCCTCTAGGTCCTCGGGATGCACCGCGCCCGGCCCGTCGACCGCCGTGTCGCTCAGGCGCGCGATGTCATACAGGTAGAGCTGCCCCGCCGTCAGCCAGGCATCGTCGACGCACGCGAGTCGCACCGCAATCGCACCATCGTTCCAGTGCTCCTTTTGCACGATATGTGGGTCGTAGACGTCAAAGCGACGGTCGGTGCGCGTATCCTTCAGCACGACCATGCCGGTCGCGGGATCCTTGTCCAAAATGCCAAAGCGCGAGAAATACTGCGTGTCACGCACCTGCTTAAGACGCCCGAGCGAAGCAGGAGAAATTGACGCTGGCGGCTCGTCCACATACAGTTCCAACAGCGTCTTGCCGTGGTAATAGGGGCGCTCAAACAGCAGCCAATCGGTAAACGCCATGTTGTAGGCCATGATTTCGTTTTGAGAAGGTTCCTCGCAATAGCTGAGCCACGGATCGACGATAATCTCGAACTGCTCGCGCGCCGGCTCCAGGAATTGAAACTTCCGCAGCATCCAAAAGTGGGCCATGTCGGCAATATCGTTGCCAACGGCTTCGGCCAGCTCTGCTCGGTTAAAAACTTGGTCAGTCATGGCATCCTCCTCAAACTGATGGGCCTCAATTTGAGCTTACGAGGAGGGCGGACAACCGAGGCAAGCGCGGGCAAAATAGGCCTTCGACTGCAAACCAGATGCTAACCAAACACTTGACGGGACACTTGACCGAATGAGCACACCGCAAAGAAACCGCAGGTAGACATAGACAGCCAACCAGCCCTTTTGAGCCAGATGCCCGCAGCCACCACAGAAAGAGCAGAGTAGCACAGGCGCAAACGTTGACGAATGAACACTTGTACGTCGACAAACGAACAGGCGCCCCGCGAAGAGTGTCCCCAACGACTAGACAAAAAAGAACGTCCATTACAGTCGAAATTGTCAGCCCGGGCCCGTCTCGGGCTACGATT
>CAMQHB010000035.1:0-19327 GCA_947001545.1 uncultured Collinsella sp. | reverse complement strand
GCGAACCTCCAGTCCGGACCGCCCCGCGGTCCAACTTTCTGTCCGCACCCCCCTTTGGGGAGAATTTCACCACGCAAGGCATCAATCTACTCTCGCTCCCCTTGGGCACGCAGCTCAAGCTTGGAAGCGACGTGCTTGTCGAAATCAGCCAGATCGGCAAGGTCTGCCACACCCGTTGCGCCATCTACTATCTCGCTGGCGACTGCATCTTTCCCCACGAGGGCGTTTTTGGCGTGGTACTAAAGGGCGGAGAGGTCCATACCGGCGACGATATCCAGGTAGTCAAACTCGGCGACGGCACCTGTTCGTTCACCCCCGCCGAGGCCCTCGAAGAGATTGAGCAGGCTCGCCAGAAGGGCACGCTGTAGTTATAAAACCCCACGTTGAGATGGCTTTTACAGCCCAAAACTCCTCTCAAACAGGGCTCTGTAACGTTAAAGTTGAACTCTATGGTTTCTCAACAATTCATCATAACTGCAGGTCAAAGCCAAAGCCTCAAGTTCAACTTGACCCTTTGGGACCTTTAAGGTTCAAGTTGAGGTCGAAAGCAGTAGTAGAATACCGTTCGAACCATAACCTACGATTGATTGCAGAGGGACTGGATGCAGCATTCGAATCATCGCACCGCAGCGCTCATTGCGTCGAAGCCGGCTCGTATCATCACGAGCGCCGCGCTCGCCGTTGCGCTGACGGCCACGCCGATGCTCTCCCCCATTGCGGCGTATGCCGCCTCGCAGGCAACGCAGGACCAGCTTTCCGCAGCCCAGCAGAAGATCGAAGCCGCCACGAGCGCCTACAACGACGCCCGCACCAAACTCGATGACCTGCAAAAGCAGATTGACTCCAATGAGGCAAGCATCGAGGAAATCGAGGCCAAGCTTCCCGAGCAGCAGGCCAAGGCAAGCTCCGCCATGCGCGATCTGTACAAGTATCAGAAGGGCACCAATCCCATCGTGAGCTTCCTGGTCAACGCGCAGAGCCTGGGTGAGTTCATCACGACCTGCAAATACACCAACCAGATCACGAGCTCGAGCGTCGACGAGATCGAAGAGCTCAATAACATGCAAACCGAACTCGAGCAGAACAAGGCTGAGCTCCAGCAGGCCAAGTCTCAGCTTGAGGCAGAGCAGAAAAACGCCGAGGATGCGCTGGCGCAGGCCCAGCAGCTCCGCAGCGAGGCGCAGGCAAAAGCCGAGCAGGAAAATGCCGCCGAGCTTGCCAAGCTTGAGGCCGATAAGGCCGCTGCCGCCGAGAAGCTCTCGGGCGAGGGCGTAAGCGGCAGCAATTCCAGCAGCCAGGCCACCAACACCAACACCACCATCGACACCACAGTGAACAACGCCAATACCGGTAGCTCCGATTACGATTCGTTCATTAATGAGTGGACAGGCCGCATCGACAATTATCTCGCCGGCTCCCCCATGGCAGGCCAGGGCTATAACTTTGCCGTCGCCGCTTGGAATACCGGTGTCGACCCCCGTTGGTCCCCCGCCATCGCCTGCATCGAGAGCACCAAGGGTGCTTATTGCGCCAATTCTTACAACGCCTGGGGCTGGAGTGCACGTGGCGGCGGTTGGCGCAGCTTTGGCAGCTGGAGCGAGGGCATCTCCGCTCACGTTGCCTATCTGGGCGCCAACTACGGCTCCACCCTTACCCCGGCAGCGGCCAAAAAGTACTGCCCGCCCACGTGGCAGGACTGGTACAACAAAGTCGCCGCTCAGATGAACCGCATCTAAGTGCAACTGCAAAGGGCCCCAATGGGGCCCTTTTCTTTTAGGTAGCGGAGGTATCGACGACGCCAGTCGCATTGGCAACCGCGACTATGACGATCATGCACAGGAGCAGCACGCCCAATGCCTTGAGCCAGAGTTTCGCGAGTTTCTTGCCGCGATAGCTGTCGAGCAGCGCGAATCGCCGACGAAGACGGCGCTTATCGAGCAGCGCAAAATGCATAAGCACCATAAGGCCATCGACAAAGAAAAAATACTCGATTATGAGAAGCCACGTCGGGTAGCTTTGGTTTGCTCCGGTGGGATGAAAGACGGCAAAGTGACTTCCGGCAAAGAACACAAGCAGCGAGAAGCAGACGAGCGTATTCCAAATGCGCCCCAGAGACTCCGGAACGCGAGAGAGCAGACCGCATGCAACGGAGGCGGCAGGCCTAGGAAGCCCTGCGGGGTTCTGGAGCCCTTGGGGCGTCAACGCCGTCTCCGAGGCCGGAGTACGGACAGGCGCAGGCGCAGGAGGCCGCACGGGACGACTTAGGTCGTATGCCGCGCGCGTCGCCCGTCCCAACGCTTCCGCACTCGCAAAACGTTTGGCCGGGTCGAGCGCCATCGACATGCAGACGGCATCGGTAAGTGGAGTGGGAATGCCGCGCGCCTCGCATTGCTCGCGCATGTCGAGCCCTGGTTTAGGGTCGACTCCCGTCAAGCAGAAGAACAACAGGGCGCCAAGTGCGTAGACGTCGCTGCGCACACTCGTCTGCCCAAACCCATACTGCTCGGGCGGCGCATAGGGTCGCGTGCCAAACTTGACGGTGTCGGCATCGGCGCCGTCGCGCCATACGCGAGCGATCCCCAAGTCGATAATCACCAGCGATGAAAATGTCAGGCCGTCATCAGGCGTATAGTTGGCACCCGTCACGATGATATTCGACGGCTTGAGGTCACGATGGATCACCGGTGCCGACGTCTCCCCCGCCATTGCAAAACCGGCGTGGAGCTCGCCCACGGCATCGCATAGGGCAGGATACAATTCACGCGCATAATCGGGGGTGGCTCCCAGACGGTCCACCAGCGCCCCGAGCGTCTCCCCTTCGATGTATTCCATAACCACGTTGAGCTCGTCGCCCACACGACGACAATCGACGATTCTGGGCAGGTGCTCAAAACGCCTGCCTGCCCGCTGAGCGGCAAACAGGCGCTCGTATGCCCCGCCGATTTGAGCCGAAGCATCGATGCGTTTACGGACAAAGGGGCCGAGCGAACCACCGCCGGTTCCTTCAAAGTACACGAGCTCGGTTGTTTCAACGGACGAGCGCTTAAGTACACGCTCCACGCGATAGCTGTCGTCGCGATCGAGCGACGCCAGGTGCTCGACAAGCGCTGCGGTCAGCTCGTCATCGGAATATGTTGGGGTCTGAGTATCCATAGCCTCCATCATAGCGCAGGGCGCAGACACCCCATGGCATCCGCGCCCCGTTCGTTTGCATCGTTGTTTGGCAGCTCCGCCGGCTCAGATATCAGCCGCTAACTCACCGTCTCCTCGCCAAAGCGATACAGCTCCTCGTTGACCTTTTGGAGGCTGCACCCGCGATCGATGCAAAAGATGATAATCGCATCGCGGCGGTCCTTGCAGTTAAGGACGCTTACCCCGGCAGCCGTCAGCGCACGGTTGGTCTCTTTGAGCGTCAGCGCCATCGCAAAGGCAATCTGCAGCACCTTATTGCGGCTCGGATGCCGCGCACCGGTAAAGATCTGATACCCAAAGGTCTCATTGAGATCGGCCATACGAACCACGCGCGAGCGCTCCAAGCCCTTTTCCTGCAGTAGCTGCTTCAGGTAGTTCGAAAGCGACGGAGCGGCAAAGTCGTGTTCTTTGATATAGTCATCGATGTTCGGCGCATCGAGAAGCTCATTGAGCAACTCCTCGGTCAGCTTTTTATCGGACATACGACTTCACCTCCCCCAGTGCATGCAACATGCTAGAAACCGCTTACGTCCGAACGCTCCCAGCTAGCAACCTGGTCGGGAGACACCGTACCCAGCGCCTCGAACTTCCAGGAGCCGCCCGCCTTCAGATGATTGGTGTTTGCAAGAGCCGTTCCAACCTGGTTGCCATCGGCATCATACAGAACATATTCAATCTGAATGTAGCTCTTTTCCTTGTCCGTGTTATTGGTCAGGGTGCCCGTGATCTTATAGGTAAACTGATTGGAAGTGTCTTCAGCCTCGTCAGCAATGGTATACGGTTCTTGCGGTTCTTTTTGCTCCTTAGCCTGCTGTGTCGTCTCGGCAGGTTTTGCCGAATCGCTCGCAGACGAATCGGTTGAGTTGCCGCCCATAGAGCCCACGGCACCGACAATAACCAGCACCACGATGATGCCTAGGACAATCTTACCGATTGGCTTCTTTCCCTCTTTTGCCATTATTCATCCTTCCTACGATCCGGCTACCGTGCCGGCACACAGCACATCGTAGGAAAGATTAAACTTGAATTCATTAGCTGAGAGCTAAGGCTGCGGTAAACGGCCAATGCAGTTATCCAAACGTTGAGCAAACGCACTTTGCGCAACCGTCTGCTGGCAGCGCATCAACCCACCGTGACGGATTCCCCGGTAAAGGCACTGACCATCAACAGGACAAAGAACACCAGGTAGCTGACACTCAGCGGGTACGCAATGACCAGGAATACAACCCAGCCGACATTGGTTTTACCGTCGGCACGACGTTGCTCGCGGCAACGATAGAGCCAAATCGTCACGCCAATGGCCACAATCAGCAACACGAGTGCCGCTGCTGCCAACCCGGCAAGCGCAAACATCACGCCAATGCTCACAGCAATAACCGGAAGCAGCAGCAGGCCGCACCCGCACCCACCAGGACTATACACGGCAGTCTGTCGGCGCCTCATCATCACTCCAAGTCAAGCAATCGTTTGTAGACATTGAGGCCTTTGAGTAGGATTTCCTCGTCGAAGAGCATGGCATCGGTGTGAAGGGCGCTCATCGCATAAGCTGGACAGCCGTCTGCGTCGATCGGGTTTTCTTGCGCCTCTCGCATACCCGTGCCCAGCAGGAAAAACACGCCCGGCAGATGGCGCTGATAGAAAGCAAAGTCCTCGGCAATTAGCAGCGGTGCCTCCACAAGCTGCAGCCCGGGCAAGGCAGGCGCGACGCTGGCAAACAACTCGGGGTCGTTGTCGACCGGCGGATAGCCCTCGGCAAAGTCGAGATCGTACGTGCAGCCCGTTGCAGCGCATGCCTCATCAAGCACGCGGCACACACCCTCGCGTGCACGGTCGAACATGCCGTCCGTAAACACACGCAAGCTGCCGGCCACATGGGCCTCCCCCGCCACCGCATTGCAGACGGTGCCGGCCTGCAGCAGGCCGAACTTACCAATACAGGGCTCGTCGGCACCCAACTCGTCCATGAGCTCGCGCTCGGCAACCAAAAACTTCGCTGCCGTCAACGCGGCATCGTGCGACTCCCCAACCGGCACACCATAGGTCTTAGCGATGTGGATGCTCGTCCCGTGAATATGAATGTGTGTCTCACTCGAACGCGCCAGCAACGGACCGGAGCAGCTCGCCAACGTGCCGGCGGGCAGATCGGGCCACACATGGAAGCCAAAAATGCGGTCGGCCCCATAGCGCTCGAACACACCGCTCTCGCATACCGTCTTGGCACCACCGGTCGTTTCCTCGGCCGGCTGGAACACAAAGAGAACATTGCGCCTAATGGCGCCCGGATGCTCGCGAATCGTACGGTCGACATACGTCGCGGCGGCAAGCGCCATGGCCATGTGTCCGTCATGTCCGCAAGCGTGCATCTTGCCGGGATGGGTTGAGGCAAAGGCCGCTCCCGTCGCTTCCGCGATGGGCAGCGCATCCATATCGGCGCGAATCGCCGTGGCATGCGCGGCATCAACGCCGGCGTCGAAGAAAGCACAGACGCAGCTGGGGCACGGATGGGTCACTTCGCAGGTGAGCGGTGCCAGCACGCCCTCGATATAGGCAATGGTTTGCGGAAGATCGAAATCGAGCTCCGGAATGCGATGGAGATCGCGGCGATAGCGACGGAGTTCTTGGAGCTCGGTCATAAAGGATCCTTTCATGGGGCATATCCATTCACACAATATTGTGATGCAGAATTGTGACGCCCTTGTTTCTAGCATATCCCTGCATTTTTTAAACGTTATATACGAATACTCTTGTTTGGTAAAGTGCAACGTGGTAGGGTCGTTACCACTTGATAGAGGCGCGGGCACGAAGACCCGCGGGCGAGCCGGCAGGCTTTGACCCCGTGGGGAGGCGAAACCCGCCGAACTGGGCTTTTCGGGCACGAACAACCTGGTGGGCCTGTGGGAAACACCCACAGGACTGTCTGCAGCAATGCGGGAGCGCTATCCGGACATTGGGTCCACGCTATGCGGATTCGATGCGCAGATGGCGCCGTCTGGATAGCGAGGTTTACGGGACATGGCATTGACCCCCAACGAGGCATATGCGGCCAAGCAGCCGTTTGTGGACAAGGAGACACTCGAGCATATCGTCGAGCAGTTCCCCACGCCGTTTCATCTATACGACGAGGCTGGCATCCGCCGCAACATGCAAGAAGTGCGCGACGCCTTTGCGTGGAACCCAGGCTTTAAGGAATACTTTGCCGTCAAGGCCAACCCCAACCCGGCGCTCATCTCCATTCTCAACGAATACGGCTGCGGCTGCGATTGCTCGAGCTATACCGAGCTCATGATCGCCCGCTCACTGGGTATCACGGGACACGACATCATGTTCTCGTCCAACGACACACCGGCTGCCGACTTTGAGCTCGCCGACAAGCTGGGTGCCATCGTCAACTTTGACGACATCAGCCACATCGGGTTCTTTGAGCGCGTTGCGGGGCCCATCCCCAAGACGGTCAGCTGCCGCTTTAATCCAGGCGGCCTGTTCCAGCTCTCCAACGGCATCATGGACAACCCGGGCGACTCCAAATATGGCATGACCACCGAGCAGCTCTTTGAGGCCTTCCGCATGCTCAAGGCCAAGGGCGCCGAGGACTTTGGCATCCACGCATTCCTTGCCAGCAACACCGTCACCAACGACTACTACCCCAAGCTCGCGCGCATCCTCTTTGAGCTCGCCGTGCGCTTGGAGCGCGAGACCGGCGCACACGTCGCCTTCATCAATCTATCCGGCGGCGTCGGTATCCCCTACCTGCCCGAGCAGCAGGCCAACGACATTCACGCCATCGGCGAGGGAGTACGCGCGGCATACGACGAGATTCTGGTTCCCGCCGGCATGGGCGATGTGGCCATCTGCACCGAGATGGGCCGCTTTATGATGGGCCCCTACGGCTGCCTGGTCACCAAGGCCATCCACGAGAAGCAGATCTACAAGGACTATATCGGTGTCGATGCAAGTGCCGTCGATTTGATTCGCCCTGCCATGTATGGCGCCTACCACCACATTACGGTGATGGGTCAGCCGGACGGTCCCGATAAAACCGCAGCCCCCGTCACGAACACGTACGACATCACGGGCAATCTGTGCGAGAACAATGACAAGTTCGCCATCGACCGCGAGCTTCCGCATATCGACATGGGCGACCTGCTCGTGATTCACGACACCGGCGCGCATGGCCACTCTATGGGCTACAACTACAACGGCCGCCTGCGCTCCGCCGAGGTCCTGCTGCGCCCCGACGGCTCGGCCGACCTTATTCGCCGCGCCGAGCGCCTGGGCGATTACTTTGCCACGCTCGACGTGCTGCCGTGCGGCCGCGAGCTGCTGGCCAAATCGCGCGCCGAAAGCGCCCGCCGTCGCGCTCAGGACGAGCGCCTAGTAGTCGCTGCCCAATGGAACAAACGCGTCCAGATCGCGGAAGCGAAGGAGAAGAACATGGATATCCGCAATCTCGAGGGCTCAATCGTCGCCCTTGTCACGCCGTTTAAAAAGGACGGCAGTGTCGACTTTGACGCGCTTGAGCACCTTATCGATTTCCACCTGCAAAATGGCACTGACGCCATCCTCACCCTGGGCACCACCGGTGAGAGTGCCACGATGACCGATGACGAGGACAACTCCGTCGTCGCCGCTGTGGTCAAGCATGTTGCAGGACGCGTCCCCGTTATTGCCGGCTCGGGCTCCAACTCCACGCAGACCATGCTCACCAAGTCGCTCACCTATCAGGGCCTGGGCGCCGACGGTCTGCTGCTCATCACCCCCTACTACAACAAGTCCAATGAAGAGGGTATCTATCAGCACTTTAAGACCGTCGCCGATGCCGTGGACATCCCCTGCATCCTGTACAACATCCCCGGCCGCTGTGGCTGCGGCATCAGCGAGCGCAACGTAGAACGCCTGGCCGCGCACCCCAACATCATGGGTATTAAGGAGGCCTCGGGCAACGTCGCCTACGCGGCCAAGATCGCCCACCTGCTGTCAGACGACTTCCGCATGTACTCGGGCGAGGACGCGCTTACCGTACCGCTCATGAGCCTGGGCGCCTCGGGCACCATCAGCGTGTGGGCCGATGTTCAGCCGCAGCTCGTGCACGACATGTGCCGCGCCTATCTGGACGGTGACGTGGAGCGCGCCCGCGATATCCAGATTGCCGGCCAGCCGCTCATCAACGCCCTCTTTAGCGAGGTCAACCCCATCCCCGTCAAGGAAGCGCTCGCCCAGATGGGCATGATCGAGGCAAACTACCGTATGCCGCTGTGCCCCATGGCAGACGACACGCGAGCCGCACTTACCGATGCTCTGAAGGGAGCTGGTCTACTTGATTAAGACCGTCATTATGGGAACGGGCCGCATGGGCTCGCTCATCCGCACTACCGCCGAAGGCATTGTCGACGCCGCCGGGCAGCCCGTTTTTGATATCGTGGCCCAGATTGGCTTCGATTTGAGCGAGCTCGAGAACGCACCGGCTGCCGACGTCATCATCGACTTCTCGAACGTCGCGACCTTCGACGCCGTCGTCGCCTATGTCGAGCGCACGGGCGCGGCGTTGGTCTCAGGCACCACAGGCTACACCCCCGAGCAGATGGACCGCCTGCGTGAGCTGGGCCAGAACACCCGCGTTATGCACTCGGGCAATTACTCCATCGGTATCGCAGCCCTGCGCCATCTGGTAGCGCAGGCTACACGCGAGCTGCCCGGCTTTGACTGCGAAATCGTCGAGACGCACCACAACCAAAAGGTCGACGCCCCCAGCGGCACTGCCAAGCTACTGCTCGACGCCGTCGTCGAAGCCGAGCCCGAGGCAGGCTACCACCCCGTCTATGGCCGCGAGGGCATGTGCGGAGCACGCGATCCCAAGGAAATCGGTATGCACTCGCTGCGCGGCGGCACCGTCGCCGGCGTGCACGAGGTGAGCTTCTTTGGCCAGGACGAGGAGGTCACGCTCACCCACCGCGCCACGAGCCGTCAGATCTTTGTCAACGGCGCCTTGGCAGCCGCGCAGAAGCTCGTCACCCGCGAACCCGGCTTCTATACGTTCGACAAGGTCATGTTTGCCTAACCAGGCATCAACCGAATCCACCCAAAGGAGAGATAGCAAATGAGCAACGCAGCCGAGATGGATGCACAGGAGATTATCAACTACATCGCCACCGCGCCCAAAAAGACGCCCGTCAAGCTGTACGTGCGCGAGAAGCCGGGCATGAAGGTTGCCTGGGGCGACGCACATGTCTACGGCGGCCGTCGCGGCAAGACCGTCTTTGGCGACTGGGACGAGCTCAAGACCATCCTGGACGCCAATGCCGATTCCATCGATTACTACGACGTTGAAAACGATTGCCGCAACTCCGCCGTGCCCATGCTCGACCTTAAGGGCATCAACGCCCGCATCGAGCCGGGCGCGATCATCCGCGACCGCGTCGAGATTGGCGACCGTGCCGTCATCATGATGGGCGCCATCATCAACATCGGCTCCGTTATCGGCGAGGGTTCCATGATCGATATGGGCGCCGTGCTGGGCGGTCGCGCCACCGTGGGCAAGAACTGCCACATCGGCGCCGGCACCGTGCTGGCAGGCGTTGTGGAGCCCGCCAGCGCCACGCCCGTCATCATCGAGGACGATGTCATGATCGGCGCAAACGCCGTGGTCCTGGAAGGCGTGCACGTGGGCAAGGGTGCTGTAGTTGCCGCCGGCGCCGTGTGCGTCGAGGACGTCCCCGCCGGCGCCGTCGTGGCCGGTGTCCCCGCCCGCGCCATCAAGATGCGCGACGAGAAGACCGACAGCAAGACCGGCCTGGAAGAGGGCCTGCGCCAGCTGTAGAAGTTACGCGGTTTTGCCAAACCGCGTAACGGCTCGACGCTGCAAACGCCCCTAAGCGGCAATCTGACGTTCAATCGTCGGTCGCGTACCGAAGTACGCTTCCCTCCTCTTTCACGTCACCTTGCTCGCTTAGGGGCGTTTTCGCTGACGTGAGCTCAACCTGCGGCGCAATGTCAGCAACCAAGCCGAAAACAAAAAAGGCCGAAGCACCATCGGGGCTTCGGCCTTCATCATCTCAGGGTTCCGTCGTATTCAACCATGGCGGGTCGCTTTGACAGGCGCCCTGCTGCCGTCTTATAGACCTCGGAACGGTCGCGCCGCCCTATTGCCACGATCTCGGCAATCTCAACCGTTCCGTCCTCCCGGATTCGAAAAACCATTCGGAGTCCTGCATTCCGCCATTTGATCTTTTTGCAGCCGGCAAGCTCACCGTGAAGCGGCGTTCCAATTTCATCAGCGCGCGTCTTTAATTTCGCGACTGCAATACGGACGAGTCTTCGCTGAGATCCATCTAATTTTTGATATTCCTTCTCGACGTCTCGATTCAAAAAGCCGACGACAAAATGCCCACTCATTCGAAAAGATCCTCATTGGGGATCGCGTCCGGATCCATCGATTCAAACTCCGCGAGCTCCTCGGTAGTTAGGGCGTCCTCAAACGGAACAAATTCATGCGGACCATGCTTGACTCGATCCGCAGCGATGCGATTTATCTCAAGTTCGTGCAGATACTGCAGCGCACCGTACATTTCCTCATAGGCGGCATAGTCGATAATCACGGTATCGATATCGTTATGATCGGCAATGAACTGTGGTGCGCGTTTTGCGCGTTTACGAATGGCAGATAAAGACTTGCTTGCTTCGGTAGCCGAAACAACCTGGTCTTTTGTAAACACCGGTTTTTCCAGAACAAGTGGGGACATTTTGACCTCCAAAAAATAATCTGGATTATATTTCAAAGTATACTTCAAAATATAATCCAGACTTTTATTCGAAAGAAAAAAGCCCTATCGATTCTCGATGCTGCCGATATTCTTGAGCTCGATGGAGATGAGGCCGTTGGGCTCGTTGACAAACTCGATGTACTCGGAGTTCGAACCCATCTCGGCCGGGAAGCTGATCTCGATACCCGTGTCGGTACGGATCTTGTGATTACGCACGGCCGCGCGCTCAACTTGCTTGCGCTCCACGGGAACGCGCTCGGGAACTTTCTCCTCGGTCAGTGCCGCGCGCACGCTCTCCTTGATGACCGGCTCGTCCTCGAAGACCTCATCGACGATATCCCAAGGCGGCAGCTCCTCGTCATCTTCAACCTTCTCGGCCACAGCGGCCTTAACCTTGGCGAGCGCCACGGCCGTGTTGGCGCCGTGCTCCTCGGCGACTTCCTCGACCACACGCGTCACGGTATCGATGACTTCCTTGCCCGACACGCCCGTGTCGCACTGCAGCAGGCCATCGGGGATCAGCATACGGTCCTCACCGGCAATCTTGCGTTTCTTGTCCACATAGCCAATCTCCATGGTGCTCGCGCGCACGATGGCATAGCTCGGCACCTTCTGCGAGGGATTTGGCAAAATGGCGTAATGGCGCGCGATGTCGTTGCGCACCTCCCCCTCCTCGCGGCCCACTTCGTGCATAAAAGCCTGTTTAGAGCCCAGCAGCATCACGGCAAACCAGCGGGCATCCTCATCGTCGTCAAAATCGGCCACCAGCACGTCGGTGGACTCGGCTTTCTCGGCTTTGGTGAGCTCGGAGGAGATAAACTCCGCAATCTGCTGCGACAGGTCCACAAACTCGAGCTCGCCAAAGAAATAGCCCTTGAGCTCGCCGCCAAACGCAGAGTTCTCGGCAAACGTGGCGCGTTTATTGTCGGCCGAGGTTCGTGCGCGGCGCAGATGCGTGGTTACGAAATTGCGCACGGTACGGCTCTCGATATCCAACTCGCGCTGGCTCATAACGTTGACGGCAGAGTCAAAGTCCAGGATATGCAGAATCGCGTGATTGATTTTCATATACGGCATTCCGTTCTAGATCGATTTCGGCACGAACCAGTATAGCGGTCGAGCCCACCCCAGACGCATCGAAGATTGGTGCAAACAAACCTGTCCCCAATGCATAAAAAGGCGCCCGGGTCACATGGACCCGGGCGCCTTCATCGTAGCCTGTTACTCAAACAAGCCGTATTTAGCAGGAGAAATCGACGCTGTCGATGATGTCCTTGAGGGCCTTGGCGGAAACGGTGAGCTCATGCTGCTCGTCATCGTTCAGCGGTACGGGGACGCGGCAGACAACGCCGTCGCGGCCAACGACGGTCGGCATGGAGATGGCAAGATCGGACAGGCCATACTCGCCCACCATGAGCGAGGAGACAGGCAGAACGGTCTGCTCATCGCGCATAACGGCGGTGCAGATGCGCTTGACGGCCATGGCGACACCATAGTAGGTGGCGTGCTTCTTCTCGATGATGGTGTAGGCGGAGTTCTTGACGTCCTCGGCGATGCGCTTCTCGGCAGCCTCATGCTCCAAGTGGCCGTGAAGCTCACAGAAGGTGTTCAGCGGAACGCCGGCAACCTGAGCGCTGGACCAAGCGACAAACTCGGAGTCGCCGTGCTCGCCCATGACATAGGCCTGGACATCGCGCGGGTCAACCTCGACGTGGGCACCAAGCATCTGCTGCAGGCGGCCGGTGTCGAGCACGGTGCCGGAGCCGATGACATGGCCCTCGGGCAGGCCAGACATCTTGATGGCAGCATAGGTCAGAACATCAACCGGGTTGGAGACGATTAGCAGAATGCCGTCGAAGCCGGACTTCTTAATCTCGGGAATAATGGACTTGAAGATGCTGACGTTCTTGTTGACCAGGTCCAGGCGGGTCTCACCGGGCTTCTGGGCAGCGCCAGCAGTGACGACGATCATGGCGGCGTCGGCGACATCGGAATAATCGCCGGCGTAGATCTTCATCGGCTCGGCAAACGTCATGCCGTGCGCGATATCCAGGGCCTCACCCTCGGCACGGTTCTTGTCCACGTCGATGAGGACCATCTCGGAGAACAGACCACTCTGCATCAGTGCGAACGCCGAAGACGAACCGACGAAACCGCAGCCGACAATAGCGACCTTCTTCTCGTTAACCATTAGAAACTCCCATCTCTCTCCACAAACAAGCCGCCCGGGAACGACCCGAGCGGCTTGTCGTAATCCCAATACATCCAATCGGGACTTTGATTATGCCCCTATTCGCAGCCAAAAATCGACCGTTTACCGAAATTGTTTGCAGTATTCGTAAAATAACTGCGCGAAATCGGTTTCGAGCTATTGACGAGTCGAAATAGGTTTCTAATACAGGCCCGCCTCGCGAATGGCCTCGACAGCCAAAGCGATCTGATCGGGCGGTAGGACCAGCGCCATGCGCACGTGTCCCTCGCCCGAAGGACCAAAACTCGCGCCTGGCGTCACCACAACGCCGGCCTTCTCCATGAGCTCCTCGCAAAACGCCATGGAATCGGTGCGACCACCGGGAAGCTTGGCCCACACAAACATAGAGCCATGCGCGTTGGGACGCTCCCAGCCCAGACCCTCAAGACCATCGCACAGGGCATCGCGGCGCTCCTGGTACTTCAGACGCTGCGCCTCGACCTCATCGCGCGGGCCATTAAGGCACGCGATGGCGGCCTTCTGGATCGGGAAGAACATGCCAAAGTCAATCTGGCTGCGCAGCTTGGCGAAGGCCGAGACCACATCCTCGCGACCGACCAAAAAGCCGATACGCGCACCGGTGACGTTAAACGACTTGGAGAGCGAGAAGAACTCAACGCCCACCTCGAGCGCGCCGGGATACTGCAAGAAGCTGCCGCCCGGCTCGCCGTCGAACACGATGTCGGAGTATGCGTTGTCGTGAACGATGAGCAGGTCGTGCTCGCGGGCGAAAGTGATGATCTCCTCGTAGATCTCGGGCGTGCCCACCGAGCCGACCGGGTTCGCGGGCAGCGACACGATCATATACTTGGCACGATCGGCCACCTCGGGATCGATACCCGCCACATAGGGCAGGTAATTATGCTCGGCAACCAGCGGATAGTATTCGAGCTTGGCATCGGCGATCTTGGCACCCGCCTCAAAGACCGGGTAGCACGGATCGGGAACCAGAATGGTGTCACCCGGATCGAGCAGGGCCAGGCCCAAATGGCCCACGCCCTCCTGCGTGCCGTTGCACGACTGCACCATAGACGGCGTAATGCCCGAAACGCCAAAGCGACGCTCATAGTAATCGCACACGGCTTGCTTGAGTTCGGGCAGGTCGCGCAGGGCATACTTCCACATCTCGGGATCTTGGGCTGCCTGCGTGAGCGCCTCGACCACGTGGTCGTACGGCTTAAAGTCGGGCGTGCCCACGCTCATGTTGTAAATGGTCTTGCCCTGAGCCTTCAGCGCGAGAAGCTTGTTGTTGAGCGAGGCGAAGACCTCCGCGCCAAAGCGGTCGAGACGCTGCGATGCCTGCATGGTGCCACCTTTCGATATGAAAAACGCGGCGCTCCGACAAGAGCGCCGCGCGATACGGGCCATCAGATTGCAAAAGTGTAACGCTTGCAACCCCCGTATTGGTTCAATTTAGCCAACCTTAGTCAACTGGATTGAGCGCGTCGATCTGCGCAAGCCACAGACGCGAGCTAGCGTCACTCGGCATACGCCAATCGCCGCGCGGGCTGAGCGTCACCGAGCCCACCTTGGGACCATCGGGCAGGCAGCTGCGCTTAAACTGCTGGGCAAAGAAGCGACGGTAGAACGTACGTAGCCACGTGTGGACGGTCTTGGCGTCGTAGACGCCCTCGAAGCTCTTAAGCGCCATGCGGTAGATCTTGCCCGGCTCAAAGCCAAAACGCAGCAGGTAGTAGAGGAAGTAGTCGTGCAACTCGTACGGGCCCACCAAATCCTCGGTCTTCTGCGCAATCTCGCCGTCGCCCGTGGGCGGCAGAAGCTCGGGGGACACCGGCGTATCGAGGATATCGAGCAAGACCTCGGCAATGCGCCCGCCAAAGACATCGGCGGCATAGCGTACCAGATGGCGCACAAGCGTCTTGGGCACGCTCGCGTTGACGGCGTACATGCTCATGTGGTCGCCGTTATAGGTAGCCCAGCCGAGCGCCAGCTCCGACAGGTCGCCCGTGCCAATGACAAAACCGCCAGCCTGGTTGGCCAGATCCATCAGAATCTGCGTACGCTCGCGCGCCTGGCTGTTCTCGTAGGTCACGTCCTGCACAGCTGGATCATGCTCAATGTCCTTGAAGTGCTGCTCCACAGCCGCGTGGATCGAAACCTCGCGGAAGCTCACACCCAGGTCGCGAGCGAGCGACTCGGCATTCGACTTGGTGCGATGCGTCGTGCCGAAGCCGGGCATGGACACGGCTGTGATACCAGTGCGCGGCAGCCCCAGTGCATCGAAGGCACGCACGGTCACAAGCAGCGCTAGCGTGGAGTCCAAGCCGCCCGAAAGGCCGATAACCGCAGCCTTGGTACCCGTGTGGGCAAGGCGGGTCTTGAGGCCCGCAGTCTGCAGATCGAGGATCGTCTCGCAGCGCTCGGCCAAGTCGCCGTGGTCGGCCGGCACAAAGGGCGCGCGCGGGAAAACGCGGTCGATATCGCAGGCATCGCGCAGGACAGGTTCTTCGGCCAGCACGCCCTCAAACGAAAACTCAACGGTCGTGGCCTCCGGCGCATCGTCGGTGCGCGCCCACGTCGTCGAGCGACGGCGCTCGGCAACCAGGCGGTCAAGGTCAACGTCGGCGATGGCCATATCGCAGGTAAGCAGTTTGGTGGCGGCGAGCTTGGAGCCATTTTCGTAGATAAGGTTCTCGCCCGCAAAGACCATGTCGGTCGTGGACTCGCCCTCGCTCGCGTCCGCGTAGGCATAGGCGCAGTACAGGCGTGCGCTCTGGTTAGAGATGAGGCTGCGGCGGTAATCCGCCTTACCGATAATCTCGTCCGAAGCCGACGGATTGAGGATCACCGTCGCACCGGCAAGCGCCATCTCGGTCGAAGGGGGCGCCGGCACCCACAGGTCCTCGCAGACTTCAACGCCCAGCACCATATCCTCGGCACCCTCATCACAGCAGCGGTAGACAAGCCCCGAACCCAGCGGAACCGGACCCTGACCGGCAAATTCAACCCACACGGGATCCGCAGGCGACGGAGCAAACCAGCGACGCTCATAGAACTCGCCATAGTTGGGCAGATACTTCTTAGCCGTAAGACCCAAAAGCTCACCCGCACAGCACACGGCGGCGCAGTTGTAGATGTTTTCAGCCACCGCAACGGGCAAGCCAACGGTAAAGACGATCGGCAGCTCACGGGTTTCATCGAGGATGTGCACCAGCGCTGCTTCGCAGGCATGCAGCAGCGTGCGGTTATGGAACAGATCGGCCGCGGTATAGCCGGTCAGGTTAAGCTCGGGCAGTACCAGCGCGCGAACGCCACGCCCGGCAGCATCGCGAACAGCCGCCAGCGCAACCTCGGCATTGCCCTCGACATCGGCCACGCGACTCCGCGGCGAGGCCGCCGCCACACGCAAAAAGCCATCAGACTGAGAAAGGTGAAGATTCATAAGAATGCTCCCGTGCGTAGACGCCATTCACAACAATTAGCAAGTCCTATTGTAGTTCAACCGCCGGGTGTAACCGCATCCCACCAACTTGGTGAGCAATTGATGAGTTGATGGTATCTGTTAAATGTCACGTACGATTCACATCTGGTGGGTACCCTGATGGCTACACGAAACGAAGCAGATTTACACCGGGAGGACCCCGTATGACAACCAAGTACACCGACGCGCCGCGCACGCGCGTCATGACGCCGGCATCGCTCAACAACGGCGTGCACGAGAACCATTCCATCGGACAGACCATGGCCATCGCGCCCAAAAAGGGCCTGTTCGATGACATTTCCATTCCCCAGATCATCGCCGGCGCCGCAGCTGCTGCCACGAGCGTCGCGCTTGCCTCCAAGATTGGTATCGCTGGTTCAGTAATTGGTGCCGCCGTGAGCTCGGTCATCACCGTTGTGTCCTCGCAGGTCTACCGCCACTTTATCTCTGCCAGCGCCGAAGCAATCAAGGGCACGCATGCCGCTGTCGACTACCCTGCCGGCGCCTACGAGCCCGTTGAGCCCGATGTCGAGGAGCACCTAGGTGGCGCCGCGGCCACGCAGGAAATGCGCCAGGTTGCGGGACGCGCGACCACGGCGCGCGTCGCCCCCAACAGCCTGCGCGCCAAGGCGGCGGCAGAGCGCAGCCAGACACAAAAGAAGGTCATCGTCTTCTCGATCGCCATCGCCATCGTCGCGGTCATCGCCTGCGCCGGCGCCATCCTTATCACCACTGCCGGTGAGGGTCTGGGCGAGCGTCCCGAGCCAATCCTGTCGTCGCGCACGACCGAGAGCGATGCAAATGGCAACACTCAGCCGCAGGATCAGCAGGCACAGACGGACGACACGCAAGACAGTCCTACCTCTGCCAATTCGTCCTCGAACACCCAAAACCAATCGCAGGGCACCGATTCCTCTACGGCCAACAGTGGCACGCCGTCCGACACGACCGACTCAAGCCAAACGACTGACGGTTCACAGCCGAACACGGGAGGCCAGACGAGCGACACCACGTCGGGAACGGGTGCAGCAGACAGTAGCAACACCAACAGCTCGAGCGGAACCGCGTCCGGCACGGCATCTGACAACTCGAGCCAAGGCACGGCATCGGGCAACTAAGCACATTTGCCTCTCATAGATAACCGACCTATACAACGGGCGCGAATCGAAAGCGGTTCGCGCCCGTTTGCCTTGGGCGCCGCCATGGCGAACGCCATGCGATGGTAAGATGCTTTACATGTGTAAAGAGGAGATTTGCCATGAGCAAGACAATAGTTAGGCCCACACTTTCGCTGGGCAACCACATCTATCTGTATCGCCTGCTGCGCGATGCGATTGGATGTGGCAAGCAAACGTTTATGACGCAGGTCGAGGAGGCGCTCGCCGCTGGCGACATGACCGCTTATGACCTGGGCTTCGAGTCCACGCGCGAGCTGCTCGAGGAGCTCGACGACTGCATTAAGCTGACCGTCTTTAAAGGCGGCCGCCTGTATGCCACGGTCATCGCCAACGAGGCCTGGGATGCTGCGCTTGCCAAGGGCGAGGACAAGCCCAAGACCGCCAAGGGCGCCAAGCAGTCCTACAAAAAGAAAAAGCGCGGTGAGAAGGACCTCAAGGCCGTGCGCCCCAAGCACGTTAAGCGTCCCGAGCCCGAAGCCATGGTTGAAGCCGCGCCGGGACCCGAGCCCGAGACAGAGATCGAAGTCGCTATTGAGGTAACGGCAGAAGCCGAAACCGAAATCGCCGCCACGACCGATTCCGAAGTCATATCCGAGCAGGAAGCCACTGTGGAGCTCAACGAAGCGCCCAAGTCGACAACCGAAGAAGCCGCTGACCAACCCGAGCCGTCTGCGTTCCAAAACAGCGATGTCTTTGGCGACGAGGCCGAGGACGATCAGTCCGACGAGCCCGCAGATCAAGACGCTACCGAGTCGGCGCCGGAGCCCGAGACGCCGCAGCCCGCCATCTCGCTCACGGTCGTCTATGACCCCGAGAATGCCAATGCCGGCATCACCACCATGGCATCCACGCCCATCGAGGCAAAGTCGAGCGTCGAGAATGAGAGCGCGACGCAGGTTGAGGTTGAAACTGAAGCTGCAGACGCGCCCGTCACCGTGAAGCCCGCAGATTCCACAATCAAGCCGAAGACGACGCTGGAGTTCGCACCCGTCATCGAATCCGTGCCCGCCTCTGCTTGCGACCAAATTCCCGCACCGGCACCGGCTTCGGCACCCGCAGCGGCCCCAACCCCCGCACCCGCAGCGCCCGCCATCCCTGAGGACTTCCCCGTCGATTTCGCAACCGAGGTCTTCTGCCCCGGCCCGCTTCTGCACCAGTTGTCGACCTATCTCCCCTACGGCGCCGACACGCTCGGCATTGTCGGCGAGTACTACTGGATCGCCCGCGAGCGCGGTACCATCGAGGCCGCGCGAAACCGCGCAAGCTTCCCCCTGTGCTATACGCAGGCCGGCGAGCGCCGCGAGGTTACCGTGCGCATCCGCCGCAATACCACCGGTGGCCTCGGATCCACCTGGGCCATCGATAAAGTCGAAGAACCCGAGCAGTAACGACAAACGACTCAAATCCAAATCAGGATTTGAGCCGTTTTTATTTGTTGATGTTGCGTAACCAACAGACACTATGACCCAATCCGAGGGCACTGAAAAGGCAGGAGCCCCCGCTCGTG
>CAMQHB010000034.1:0-19682 GCA_947001545.1 uncultured Collinsella sp. | reverse complement strand
CGTAGCGGGTGGTTTAAAGCTGGCCGCTGCGCGGCCAGCGGACTAAAGTCTTGAACAAAAACACGCCGCTCGGGAGCGGCGCATTCATTCGAATCCATATTTGAGTGTATCAGCGAACCCAAAAGGTTGCGCAACGAATGAGCAAATTAAGGATGCGAGCGGAAGCATCCATGCGATAAGCGGATACGAAGCATCTTTGTTGCACAACAAACTCACAGTCGCACGGGGAAATTATGACTACCCCGTGCGTCGCGAGGAAAACATACGGCAGGAGCAGGCTCGCCACCTAAATCGCGCGGCGGGCCTCGATAGCGCGGCCAAGCGTAAGCTCGTCGGCATACTCCAAGTCGCCGCCCACGGGAAGGCCGCTTGCCAGACGCGACACCTCGACGCCCAACGGCTTGATGGTACGGGCCAGATAGCTCGCCGTGGTCTCGCCCTCAATATTGGGGTTGGTGGCGATGATGACCTCGTGGATGTCCTCGTGGCCCAAGCGTGCCAGCAGCTCTCGAATGTGCAGCTGCTCGGGGCCAATCTTGTCCATGGGACTGATCACGCCGCCCAATACGTGGTAGAGGCCGTGGTAGCTGCCCGTGCGCTCGATCGCCTGGACATCGCGCGGCTCGCCCACCACGCAAATGCGAGTGGTATCGCGCATCGGGTCCTGGCAGATGGAGCACTCGTCGGCCGTGGCGTAGTTAAAGCAGCGGCTGCAAAAGTGGACCTCCTGCTTGACCTCCAGGATGGCCTCGGCCAGGCGGCGCGCCTCCTCGGCGTCGGCCTCCAACAGGTAATAGGCGATGCGCTGGGCCGACTTGGGACCAATGCCCGGCAGACGGCCCAGCTCATCGAGCAGTTTTTGCAGACTGTGATTTGCACTCATATATATGCGTGTCTTAGAACGGCATGCCCGGGATGTTGAGGCCGCCGGTGATGGCGCCCATCTGCTTGTTGGCGAGCTCGTTGACGCCGCGGACGGCCTCGTTGACGGCAGCCATGATCATGTCCTGCAGCATATCGACGTCCTCGGGATCGAGGGCATCGGGATCGATGGTGAGGTTGACGAGCTCCATCTCGCCGTTAACGGTCACCTTGACCATGCCGCCGCCGGCAGAGGCGTCGACGGTCTGGGACTTGAGATTCTCCTGCGCGGCGGCAAGCTGCTCCTGCATCTTGCGAGCCTGCTTCATCATCTGCTGCATGTTCATACCGGCCATGATGGCTCCTTTACGTGCGGCCGCGCGACAAGCTGCAAGGGCAGCCGGAGCACGGCGGGACTTTCAAACTCAAAAATCGTACCACGGCGCGGGGCAAGCAAGCGGGGCGGACGTGTTCCCTCAGTCGATATACATGTCCTGGAGTGCAAGCTGCACCCAAAGATTATGCAAAGTTGAATAATTCGCATCTGCATAATATTGAAAGCTAAATCTTGTAGAGCCGGAATCCGGCATTTTCTGCATCCAGCTAGATAACAAAATGCCGAACCGCTGCTCGAGGCGGCGCTCATGATGGCAGGGTATAATTTGATTGTCACAGACAGCAATTTGGAGGTGCCCCCATGAATGCCCCCGACGCGCTCCAAAACATCCGCTCAAAACACCCCGTTGCATATGTGATTCTCTATCTCTTTGTCGGCTGGGCATTGCTGGTTGTCATCACCCATGCTATAGCCTTTGGAGCAGAACTGCTGATAGCCAGCTCGGACCAGCCCATCGTCAAATGGGAGACGACCGATGAGTGCACCGACGGAACCCGAACCGTCTACTACAACAGCCCGTCCCTCTATCAAGAGTTCAAGGTCAAGATAAAGGACTTCAAGATTGTCGATGCCGAGCTAGGCGTTTATTTGGCAATCGGAGCAACCATTAACGCCGAGCAAGTCGAGTACACGGACAGCCATGCGACGTATCGCATCGACCTCAGCATCCTAGGCCGACCGTCACGCACCTGTCTGCTCGAATGCGAGATACGCGGCACCACACTACACATGTCCGAAATACAGATGCGCCCGGACAAGGGGTCCTCTTCTTGAGCAGTATACCCGCCTGCGCAGCTACTCCACCGGCTTGAAGATGGTGGCCTGGCCAAAGACGCTGCGGATGAGGGCCTTGGCCTCGTCCTCGGTCTGCGGGATGCTCGGGGCTGCGCCCTGATGGCCGAAGGGGCTGCCAGCACCGGGATTGGATTCCCAGGGAGCGGCGGGGACGTCGTCGTTTGCAGAGGCTGCGGGTGCCACAGCAGCGGCCTTGGTCGCGGACGCCGCACCCGGCACGTCGAACGGGGGCAGATCGTCCCCGCCGGCATCGGCAGCAAAACCACCGACCATAGCATCGTCGTAGGGCACCTGCTCGGATTCCCATGGCGCAGCCTGCGCAGGCGGCTGAGCCATGGGGACGGACGCGCGCTCGGGCGCTCGGGGCGCGGGCTCGGTCGGGAGCTTGCCCGTGGCAGGAGCACCGGCAGGGTTGTCGGAGCGCAGCCAAGGGGCCTTGGCCAGGTCGGATGACTTGGGCGCAGGCGCGGCAGCGGACTTGGGCGCGGGGATCGGAGCAGCCGGTTTGGGCGCAGCGGGTTCAGGCGCCGACGGGGTCGGTGCCGCTACCGGCGCCGCTTTTGGCTGCGTCGCGCTGGCGCTCGAGGATGCAGGGGGCACCGAGGACACGGGTTGCGGGTCCGCAGATACCGCAGCCCGTGCAGATGGAGAATGCTCCTCATGTTGAGGAGCCGGCGTGCCACCCCCATCCAGGACATAGTCGACGGTACGACGACCGAAGACCGCGCAGACCGTCGGCAGGACCACCGACTGCGTATCGGCGCGACCGAGCATCTTGATGGCAAAAGTCGAACCCGCGGGGAACGAGACCGTGAGCTTGGAGCCGTCGTCGGCCGTGGCGCGGGCGTTGAGCAAAAGCCCTGCGTAGGAGGCCTGACGAGCCTTGACGCGCTCGACGACCTCGGCCCATTTGCGCTGGAGCTCGCCGGCGTCCTCAACCGCGGGGGTCTCGGCAGCACCGGCGGCGGCAACCTGGGCGGCGTTGTTGGGCTTGGACACCGACACGGTCGATGCAGCAGGCGCGGAAGCCGGAGCCGCAACGGGCTGAGGTGCAGGCGTTACAGGTCTGGGCGCCGGCGCAGGAGCCGCGGACTTGGTCGCAGGCTGGGCAGCCGGAACAGCAGCGCCGCGGTCCCAAGGCATACCGCCCTGGCGCGCGGACGTAGCAGCGGGGGCAGCGGATGCCGCCGGAGCGGCAGCACGAGCGCCCGAAATGAGCGTCGGCTGTTGGGCAGCAGCGGGTACGGATGCTGCAGGCGCGGCGGCCTGAGCAGCAGCCACGCTCGCCGGCACGGCGCCGTTGGCAATCATGGCCTCCAGGCGTGCCACGCGCTCGGCCAATGCCTCAATCGTTAAATCGGCCTCGGGACGCGCCAGACGCGTGCAGGCAATCTCGAGCACCAGGCGCACGTCGCTCGCGCCCCTCATCTCCAGTGCGGCATCGTCGAGCACCGTCAGCACGCGGGCCAGGCGGTCGGCAGGATGCTCGCCAAAGGCAGCGGCCTCGGCAGCAAGCGCCTCGGCCTGCTCGGAGCCGCCCTCAAACAGCTCGGCACGGGCACCGGCAACGCAGGCAACGTACACGTCGCGCACATGCGCCACCAGGTCGCGCGTCAGCTCCAGCAGGTCATTGCCCTCCTCGACCTGCGCACGGATCAGTCCATAGAGCTCGGCAACATCGCGATCGGCAATGGCGCGGGAAAACTCGCCCAGGATCTGGTCCGAAACCTCGCCCAAAAGCGAGCGGGCATCGTCCGCATGCACGGCGCCGTTGCCAAAAACGCTCAGCTGCTCCAGCGTGGAGAGCGCGTCGCGCATGCCGCCCTTGGCATGGCGCGCCACGATGGCGAGCGCCTCGTCGTCGTAATCGAAACCCTCCTGCTCGCACACGTAGGACAGGCGATGCTCGATATCCTCGTTGCCGATGCGGTGGAAATCGAAGCGCTGGCAGCGCGAGAGGATGGTCTCCAGAATCTTTTGCGGGTCGGTGGTGCACAGCACAAAGATCACGTGCGCCGGCGGCTCCTCAAGCGTCTTGAGCAGCGCGTTGAACGCCGCCGTCGTGAGCATGTGGACCTCGTCGATGATATAGATCTTGTACTTGCCGCGCACCGGGGCAAAGTTGACGGAGTTGATGATCTCCTCGCGCACGTTGTCCACGCCGGTACGGCTTGCGGCATCGAGCTCGTAGACATCCGGGTGGTTGCCCTCGGCGATGAGCTCGCACTCCTCGCAAGTACCGTCGGGCATGCAGCCGCTTGCACCCTCGGCGCGCGCCGCCTCGGCATTGCGGCACAGCAGCGCCTTGGCCAGAATGCGCGCCATGGTGGTCTTGCCCGTGCCGCGCGGTCCGCAGAACAGGTAGGCGTGGGACAGGCGTCCCTCGGTGATGGCGTGCTCGAGCGTCGAGACGATATGCTGCTGGCCCACCACGGAGTCGAAGGTGAGCGGGCGATACTTTCGGTACAACGATTCCATGGGTGCTCCCCCGGGTATACTGAGTCTTGTTGCCGCGGCGGCCATGCGGTCGCACGGCATACTGCATTCCATAATACCCGTACGGCGAGCCCGCCGCGATAGGAGTCCAAAGAGCATGGCAGACGCAGAGAGCAACCTCGTCCCCTCCGAAGCAGCCGACCAGGTCGAGGTCGCGCTCGAGGAGCAGGCCGCAGCCGACGACGGCATCCTGTACCTCAACGAGTACCAGTACGAAAACGACCTGGTCACCGACTTCGCCCGCCTGGTCGCCTCGCCCAGGCGTCGCGGCTCGCTGTATGTCGCCGCGGCAATTGCCGCGCTCATCGGCATCGGCATGCTGGTGGCCGGCGGCAACTGGATCAAGTTCGGCGTCGTCCTGATCGTGTTCGGCGCCTTTTTGGCCTGGTGGAGCAAAAACCTGCACCACACCCTCGCCCGCGACTTTATCGACGCCGTTGAGGCCGACGAGTCCATGGGTGGCCGCTATCGCCGCGTCGCCGCCAACGAGGACGGCCTGATGGTTTGGGGCAAGAGCGGCAAGTCACAGTTCTTCCCGTTTGAAAAGCTCGACCACGTGCTCGACGGCGAGCGCATCTTTGTGGCCATGTTCGCCGACCAGGGCGTGACGATCCCTAAGGACACCTTTGTCCGCGGCGATGCCGAGCAGTTCGGTCCCTTCCTTAAGGCGCGCATCAACAAAAAACTCCGCATCGAGACCAAGAAGAAGAAAATGAAGGCCGAGAAGGCCGCCGCCGAGGCCAAGCAGGGCGACAAGCCCCAGGAGACCAAGCGCAAGCAGAAGAAGAACAAGAAGAAGCGCTAAGGCCAAGCCAGACAGGCAGCCTCGCATCCCGCTATCCTCCCCATGCACCCGAGCGTGCTACACTAGCAGCATCTATGCCACCGCGAACGGCTCGGCCCCGCGCCCGCCGCTCGCAAACGAACTTTAAACGCACGAGGGTTGGCCATGCCGCTTTTCTCGCAACATACCGCCCGGTTCTCGCCGGACGTTCCTTTGGAGGGCACCAGCTCTCGCGAGCTGCTCAAGCGGTACCAGCCGCTCGAGACACTTGCGACCGGCGGTTTTGGCTCCATCGAGATCTGCCGCGACACGCACCTGCGCCGCCGCGTCGCCATTAAGCGCATCCCCCTTATTAACGGTGTCGGCATGCCCGCCAGCGACATCATGGATGTCCTGCGCGAGGCGCACACTGCCGCCATGCTTCAACATCCCAACATCGTGCAGGTTATCGACTTTACGCACGACACCGCCTATGCCTACCTGGTCATGGAATATGTCGACGGCATGTCCCTAGCCGAGTTTTTGCATCGCGTGGACGGCCATTCGCTCACCTTTGACGAGGCCGCTGCCATTGCCGACGCGCTGGGCCAGGCGCTCACCTTCGCCCATAGCAACGGCGTGCTCCACCTGGATATTAAGCCCGCCAACGTGCTCATCGACCACTCGGGCAATGTAAAGCTCACCGACTTTGGCATGGCGCGGCTGTCGTCTGCCGGCGGCTTTGGCGGATCGCGCGGCGGCACCATCGGCTACATGCCACCCGAGCAGCTCGACATCGAAACTGGCACGGTTGACGAGCGCGCCGATGTCTTTGCCCTCGCCTGTGTGATCTACGAGAGCCTGTGCGGCAGCGCCCCCTTTATGGCGGCCACGCCTGCCGACTCGCTCGGCCGCATCATCGGCGGTGCCGCCTACCCCAGCGAGCTCATCCCGCACTTTCCCCCGGGAGCCGAGGCGGCGCTCATGAGGGCCCTCTCCCCCATGCCGCAAGACCGCCCCGATAGCATCGAGACATTCTGCGACCGACTCCTTGCCGGCTTGGGAAGCGTGCGCGAAGGCCGTCGCAGCTTGGAACAGATGGTGGGCGAGCTTTCGGACGACGAGTGTGCGACAGACGGTATCGAGCCATCGGCCTACGAGGACGACGCCATCGAAGTCGACCCCGCGCTTGGTTGGGCGGGCACGCGCTGGAGCCACGCGCGCAACTACACCATGCGCGCCATCTCGGCGCTCTCATGCGGAGCCTTTAGCTTTTTGCTTATGCAGACAGCGGGCGTCGCGGCGCTTCCCGGGCTGGTCGTGGCGGCCATCGCTATTGGCGCGGCGGCAGGCTTGGCCCCGCAGATCGGCTCGGCCATCTCGGCCGTGGGCTTTTTGGTGCTCATGGCCAACGCCACCATGCAGACGCAGGGCATCCTGTCGATGCTGCCGGTCGCGGTCATTTTTGCCGCCGCCATGTCCGGTTGGTGGATTGCCTGGGGACGCACCGAGGCAGCTGCGAGCGCGGCGCTCACCTGTGCGCTTGCGCTGGGTTGCCTAACCGGCGACGCCCTCCTTGCCGCCGGAGCCGCCGGGGGCTTCGCGGCGTTTTGGCTCGCTCCGGCAAGTGCCGCGACGGCTACGGGCATGGGCGCACTCTTTGCCCGCCTTGCCGCAGCAGCCCTCTCTGCGGGAGGCGTACTGGGGCTTAGCAATGTCGCCGTAGCGCTGGGAGACGCGTTCCTTCTCGCTGCAATCGTGCTGGTTTCAGCAACGGCCGCGGCAACATCGCTGCTGCTCAACGCTCATGCCAAGCGCGCCGAGCAGGGATCGAACCTTGCCGCCATCGTCGCAATTGCCGTCGCCGGCATTGGCTCGGCCGTATCGTTTTGTCTTGCACACCATATGGAAATTGCCAGCCTTGCGAGCCCGGTCGTCGCCAAGGCGGCGGTTGCGGGAATCCTATCCTCTATAATCGTTGGGATATGCCTTTATTTGCTCGGATACCAAAGAACCTATACGGAGAGTGATCTTTCGTGAACTTCCTGAACATCTTCGAGGACCACGTGGCCGGCATCTTCGGTGCCACCCGTGCCCCGTTCTCCTTTAAGAAGCTTGCCAAGCAGGCCGCTCGCGACATGGAGGATCAGACTCTGGTGATCAACGGCGTCAACACGGCGCCGGCACTCTATACCATCCTGATCGCCGCCGACGACGATCCCATGCTCGCCCCGTTCTACCCCGAGCTTTCGCGCGAGGTCCGCGAGTTTGTGAAGGCGCAGGCCGAAAAGCGCCGCTATGTCTTTGTCGGCGAGCCCCTCGTGCGCTTTATGATCGATCCGCAGCTGCGCGCCGGCAAGTTCTCGGTCTTTGCCGAGAACGTCGATGCCCCCACGCTCGGCCGCCTGTACGAAGAAGAGCGTGCCTATCAAAACGGCCTGGGCCAGAACAACTCCGCGGCAAGCCGTGCCGCCAGCGCCCCGCGCGCCGGCCAGCAGCAGTTTGCTGCCCCGCAGCAGCAGCGCCCCGCCGCCATGCCCCAGCAGCAGCCGACGCCTCGCGCCGCCGCTCCCGACCCGCTTGCCGTGGCAGACCCCTTCGCGCCTAGCGTCCCCGACCCCGCCGCCGCACCCATCCCGGTGCCGCAGACCGTCTCGCGCGACGCGCTTGCCGGCATGGGCGGAGCCGCCGCGACCGGTGCCGCCGTGGGCCTAGGCGCCGCAGCCGGCATCGCCTCCAACATGGCGAGCACTCGCGCCCCGCAGCGCCCGCTCGCCCAGCTCGTCGACGTCGTGAGCGGCGAGAGCCATAGCATCACCTCCGCACAGGTGACCATCGGTCGCGAGCGCTCAGTTTCCGACATTGCCCTGCGCGACCCCAACGTGTCGCGCCGCCACGCCCAGCTCACCTTTACGGGCTCGGATTGGTCGATCGAGGACCTCAATTCCACCAACGGCACGCTCGTCAACAACCGCCGCATTACGCGCTGCCCGCTGCGCAACGGCGATCTGCTGACGTTTGGCCTGAGCACCTTTGAATTTAGGGGATAGTCGCTTATGAACATCGATATCGTCCTTTTTGCAGGCCGCATCGTCCTGGTCGCCCTGCTCTATATCTTCCTGTTCGCCGTCATGAAGACCGGCGTGGGACTTGTGCGCGGGCAGCGCCGCGACTCGGCTATCTGGACGATTGATGTGGACAAGGGTCCGCGCGGTATCCGCGGCATCCACGTAGACATGCTCGGCCCCGTCATCGTCGGTCGCTCGCCATCTTCGGACATCTGCATCAACGAACCGTTCGTCTCGGCCTCGCATGCGCGCTTTTCGCTGCAGGGCCCGGCGCTCATCATCGAGGACCTCAACTCGCTTAACGGCACGCTCGTCAACGGCCGCCAGCTCGTGGAGCCCGCGACGCTGCGTGAGGGCGACGAAGTCCAGATTGGCGACGTGGTCATGAAGGTGAACCGTCGATGATCGACGAGGAGAACAAGTCCGCAACTATGACCGAGGCACCGGCTGCCGCCACAGCTGTGCCGGCCCACGCCGCTCCGGCGGGCTCCAAACCCGTGGAGCCCGAGGACACCGTGTTCTCCCTGCCTCTTTCGCATGTAACGCATGATATTTCGGATCTAGCCGATAACGAGGACGAAGAGGATGCCGCAGCGGCGCCCATCGGCGCACATGTTGCGGAACAGCCCACAGCGCCCGAAGCAACCCCGGCGCCGGCTCACTTTGCAGAGCCCGTCGCCGCGGCAATCAACGAGAGCGCTGCGGTGTTTGCGGCACCCGAGCCCGCCGCGCCGGCGTTTCCCATAGCCACGGCATCCGAGGTTGCGCCCGCGTCTACGCCGGCGCCCGAGGCGGGGACATCCCCCGAGGACGGCCCTGCACCCAAGACCCCGCAGCCTGCGCCCGCAAGCGAGTCCGATGCCGTGGCCGAACCCGCCGCCCAGTCGCAAAACACGCCCGCGCCGTCGCACTTTGCGACGCCCGATCCTATAGACGTCAGCCCGCAAGATGACGAGTCGACCGCCCGCGTTTCCGAGGAGCCCGACTCCCCGGACACCGGCGACTCCGAATCAAACGCCGAGACAAGCACCGTCTCTCCCGGTGACACAGCAGAGATCGACGTTGCCGCCGTTGAGGCCAAGCTCAAAGACCCCGGCTCGACCATGAGCTTTGAACCCCTAACCGAGGAGCGCATCGAGACCGACTCGACCTATGATGCCGGCACCACCACGCAACTCATGTGGGGCGCCCGCTCCGACGTTGGCTGCGTGCGCCCGCACAATGAGGATTCCTACCTGGTGCAGTCGCCGCTCTTTTGCGTATGCGACGGCATGGGTGGTCACGCTGCCGGCGAGGTGGCCTCTTCTATCGCTGTCGAGACCATCGCCAAGACAGCTCCTCAGTCTGCCGACGCCGCACGCCTGGCGGCAGCCGTCGAGGCTGCCAACGCCGCCGTAATCGAGGCGGCCCTGAATGGCCTGGGCAAGCCCGGCATGGGCTGCACAGCCACTTGCGCCTATATCGAAAACGACACGCTCGCCATCGCCCACGTGGGTGACTCTCGCGCCTACCTGCTCCACGAGGGCACGCTCATCCGCGTGACCCGCGACCACTCCTACGTGGAGGAGCTCGTGGACGCCGGCGAGATCACGGCAGACGAGGCTCGCGTCCACCCCAACCGTTCGGTCATCACCCGCGCGCTGGGCTCGGACCCCGCCATGTATGCCGACCACTTCACTCTGCATATCGAGGAAGGCGACCGCCTGATCCTGTGCTCCGACGGCCTCTCGAGCATGATTCCCGATAGCGATATCGAGAACATCGCCACGCAGTCCTCAACCGCGCAAATCTGCGTCGACAACCTAGTGGACGCGGCGCTTGCCGCCGGCGGCCACGACAACGTGACCGTAGTAGTCGTTGACCTGGTTGACGATGGCGTTATGCGCGAGGCGCAACGCGTGCGTCGCCGCAACGTTACTATCGCCGCCATCCTGGCCCTCGTCTTTGTGCTGGCAGCTGGCATCTGGGCCTACACGGGTGTCACCGGCTCGTACTACCTGGGTACCTACCAGGGCAATGTCGCCGTCTGGCGCGGCCTGCCCGGCAAGCCACTCGGACTCAAGCTCCACTGGCTCGAAAGCGAAACCAGTATCAAGCTGTCCGACCTGCCCGAAGACACGCAAAACCGCCTCAAGGCGGGCATTCCGCAAACAAGTGTCGACGATGCGCAGGACACGATATCCAAGTACCGCCACCAGATCGACGAGGAGCAGACCCGCCAGGTGATCGACGCGCAAACGATTCGCGACAACACCAATCAGGGATCGACCTCCGAATCAGATTCCGAGAAAACCGCCGAACAGTCCGCCGAGGCCGAAGCCTCCGATAAGAATTAGAAAGGGAGTGCCGCTTATGAGTCGCCGCAACACCGAGCTGCTCTTGCTCATCGCCTCGGCGTTCCCCGTCATCCTGCTGTATGCGATGTACGTCCTCACCGCGGGCGCTGCCATCTCCTTTGAGACGCTCGCCGTACCGATCGGCCTCTTTGCCGCCTTTGCCGCGGCCCACATTGCCGTGCGCATCTTGGCGCCCGGTGCCGACCCCGCCATCCTGCCCATCGTATTTATACTTTCGGGCATCGGCATCACGTTCGTGACGCGTCTCGCCCCCGCTCTCGCCATCTCACAGCTCGTCATCCTGTTTATCTCGGTAGCATTGATGGTGGGAACGCTCGCGCTGGTCAAAAACCTCGACGTGGTCATGCGCTACAAATACACCTTTGGCATCGTCGGCATCATTTTGCTGATGCTGCCGATCTTTATCGGTACCACGATCTCGGGCTCCAAGCTGTGGATTCGCATCGCCGGCTTTACCATCCAGCCCGGCGAGTTCGCCAAGGTCTTTATCGTGCTGTTCCTGGCCGGCTACCTGGCCGAGAACCGCGAGCTGCTCTCCATTTCCAACCGAAAGATCCTGGGCTTTAAAGTTCCGCGCCTGCGCCTGCTGCTTCCGCTCTTTGCGGTATGGGGCGTATGCCTGCTCGTCGTCGTCTTCGAACGCGATCTGGGCTCGGCAGTGCTGTTCTATACCATCTTCTTGCTGATGCTCTACGTTGCCACGGGACGTTTTTCGTACGTCATCATCGGCCTCGCACTTTTGGCCGTGGGAGCCGTGGGCGCCTACAAGTTCCTGTCGCACGTTCAAGTGCGTTTCCAGGTTTGGGTTGATCCGTTTAAGGACGCCCAGGGGCAGGGCTACCAGATCGTCCAGTCGCTCTTCTCACTCGCCGACGGCGGCCTGGTCGGCGTTGGTATCGGCAACGGCATGGCCAACAACATCCCCGTCGTCGAGTCCGACTTTATCTTCTCGGCCATCGGCGAGGAGATGGGCCTTTTGGGCGGCGGCGCCGTGCTCATCCTGTTTATGCTCTTTGCCGTGCGTGGCCTCACCACGGCTGCCCGCGCTAAATCCGACCTCGCTGCCTTTAGCGCCACGGGCCTTACGGCCGCCATCAGCTTCCAGGCCTTCTTGATCGTTGGCGGCGTGACCCGTCTGATCCCGCTGACCGGCGTTACCCTGCCCTTTATGAGCCAGGGCGGCTCCTCATTGCTGGCGAGCTTTATCATCGTCGCGCTGCTGTTGCGCGCCGGTGACGAGGCAACCGGACGCGAGGCCGAGCTTACCGGCACCGGCACCATGGCAGCCATCACCGATGACCAGGTCGCATCCGCCGCAGCCCCGACCGGCACGCGCTTTGCCGCTTCGTCCTCGTATGGCCGCAGCAGCCACTCCGCCGGCTCGCGCATGCGCCGTCGTCTGCTCGACACGCCCGAATCCGGCGTGCTCGGCCGCGTGGCGCTCGCCAACCGCCTGACCCGCGCGGTGCTCGCCTTTACGGCACTGTTCGCCATCCTTATCGGCAACCTCACCTATGTCCAGGTCATCAAGGCCAAGGACTATCAGGACATGCCAACCAACAACCACACCATCGCCCGCTCCAAGTACATCCAGCGCGGCTCCATCATCACGTCCGATGGCGTGACGCTGGCCGAGTCTCTGCAGCAGGAGGACGGCACCTACGCCCGCTCCTACCCCAACGGTAACCTGGCAGCGCACGTGGTTGGCTACGTAAGCCAGCAGTACGGCACCGCCGGCATCGAGGCCGTCATGAACGACACGCTCACCGGCTCCAAGGATTACTCCAGCTGGAACAACGCCATCGCGTCGCTTGCAGGCCAAACCCAGCCTGGCAACACCGCCAAGCTCACCATCGACTCGCGCATCCAGACGGCCGCCGAGCAGGCGCTCAAGGGCTTTAAGGGCGCCGTGGTGGTCTTGGATCCGCGCACCGGCGCAGTCCTCGCGTGCGCCAGCTCGCCCACCTACGACAACACCAACATCGACGCGCTGCTGCAGACGGGCGGCGGCGAGGACGGCTCCATGTACGACCGCGCCATGGACGCGCTGTACACCCCGGGTTCCACCTTTAAGGTCGTCACGCTTTCCGCCGCACTCGAGACCGGAACCGCCAGCCTCACGAGCACCTATCAGGCACCCGGCTCCATGGACATCGGCAACGCGCCGGTCACCAACGACGCCAACGAGAGCTACGGCACCATCAGCCTGCAGCAGGCCTTTGCCGTCTCCTCCAACGTCGTCTTTGGCCAGGTGGCCAACGAAGTGGGCGCAAACACGCTCGTGCAGTTTGCCAACGCCTTTGGCTACGGCCAGAAGCTCGGCCAGGACCTGACCTCCACGGCCTCCATCATGGCCGATCCGTCGCTCATGACCGAGTGGGAGACCGCCTGGGCAGCTGCCGGCCAGCCCGTCGGCATGGACCACACACCCGGCCCGCAGACCACGGTCATGCAAAATGCCGTGATCGCCGCGGCCATCGCCAACAGCGGTGTGGTCATGGACCCGTTCTTTGTTTCCCAGGTGCTCGCACCGGACGGAACCGTGGTCAAGACCACGCAGTCCCGCTCGCTGGGCCAGGCCGTCAGCTCTGCCACGGCCGACCAGGTCAAGCAGGCCATGCTCGCCGTCGTCCAGTCCGGTACCGGCACCGATGCCCAGATTCCGGGCGTCAAGGTTGCCGGCAAGACCGGTTCGGCCGAGACCGGCGGCACCAACGTCAACTCTATGTTTGTTGGCTTTGCACCTTACGATTCACCCACGGTTGCCATCTCGGTGGCCCTGGAGGATTACGACAAACACGACGTCGAGGCGGCCAAGATTGCCGGCATCGTCCTGACCGCAGCGCTCGCCGCACAGGGAGCGTGATGCCCGTGATCAAAGCGGAAACTTATGGCACGCCGCGGCCGATGAGCTAGCGGCAACGCGCCACACGGCCCCAGCGGCCACACATTTGGTACTACACACATCATTGAGCGAATAGTTATGTTAGGAGCAGGAATGGAACAGAGGGTCCTCGGGGGAAGATACCTCCTCAAGGATAAGGTGGGAACAGGCGGCATGGCGACCGTCTTCCGTGCACAGGATCAGGTCCTCGACCGCACGGTTGCCGTCAAGATCATGCTGCCGCAGTATGCCGGCGACGCCACCTTCGCCGCCCGCTTTAAGCAGGAGGCCCAGGCAGCGGCCGGCCTGTCCTCCCCCTATATCGTGGGCGTCTACGACTGGGGCAAGGACGGCGACACCTATTACATCGTCATGGAGTACCTGCGCGGTACCGACCTTAAGAGCGGCATCAAGAGCCACGGCGCCCTCGATCCCAAGAAGGTCGCACAGATCGGCTCGCAGATCAGCTCCGCGCTTTCGGTCGCACACAAGCACGAGATCATCCACCGCGACATTAAGCCGCAAAACATCATGGTGCTGCCCGACGGCAACATCAAGGTCATGGATTTTGGCATCGCACGCGCCAAGAACAGTCATCTCACGCAGGATAACAACGTGCTGGGCACCGCCCACTATGTAAGCCCCGAGCAGACCCGCGGCCAGGACCTCGGCCCCACCTCGGATATCTACTCGCTGGGTGTCGTCATGTACGAGTGCGCCACCGGCCGCGTACCCTTTGACGGCGACGACGCTATCTCGGTCGCGCTCAAGCAGGTCAACGAGCTCCCCATCCCGCCGAGCCAGATCAACTCCGGCGTCGATGCCGACCTGGAGCGCATCATCCTCAAGTGCATGGAGAAGGACCCGGCAAACCGCTTCCAGACGGCCGACGAGCTGCGCCAGGTGCTCAACAGCTACCTGTCCGGCCGTGCCGTCAACGTCTCGGAGCCCACGCGTATCATCGGTGCCGCCGGCGACCTGGGTGCCACCAAGACCCGCGAGCTTTCCGACTCAACGCGCGCTATGGTTCGTCCCGTCTCGGGCGTGAGCGGTCAGAACACCGCCCGTAGCGCTGTCTCGGGCTCCACGGGCTCCTACGAGGTCGAGAAGCCTAAGTCCAACAAGAACAAGATTATCGCCGCCGTGGTGGCAGCCGTTGCCGTCATCGGCATCGTGGTGGCCTTTGCCACAGGACTCTTTGGCGGCGAGCAGGTCACCGTGCCCGATGTGCTGGGCAAGGACCAGCAGACTGCCGTCGAGCTGATCAAGGAAGCCGGCCTGGAGGTCGGCACCGTCGACCAGAGCTACAACGACGACGTCGACGAGGGCAAGGTTGCCGAGCAGACCCCCAACGGCAACGCCAAGAAGCCCAAGGGCACGCGCGTGAACCTGGTGGTCTCCAAGGGCCCCAAGCCCTCCGAGAAGGTTGAGGTTCCGCAGCTCGTTGGCCTGACCAAGGACCAGGCCGAGGCAGCGCTGGCAAGCGTTGGCCTTAAGGGCAGCGCTTCCGAGGAAGCCAACGAAGCCGAGGAAGGCCAGGTCTTTGAGCAGGGCACCGATGCCGGCAAAGAAGTCGAGAAGGGCACGACCATCTCGTACAAGGTCTCGAGCGGCCCGGATACCACCTCTGTTCCCGATCTGACTGACATGACCGAGGCCCAGGCGCGCAACGCCCTCGATATGGCAGGCTTTGGCGTCGACGTGAGCTACCAGGAGAACGACTCGGTTACCGAGGGCACCGTGATCAGCTGGAACCCCAGCGGCAAGCAGAAGCCCGGCGCCACGATTACCGTCGTCATTGCCAAGAAGTCCGGCAAGGCCACCGTCCCGGGCAACCTGTACGGCAAGAGCATTTCCGCCGCCGTTACCGCGCTCAACAACGCCGGTTTCTATAACATCGGCTTCTGTGACCAGAACGGCAATCCCGTGAGCGGTAACGAGGATGCCACCGTTACGGGCGTCTCCCCCACCGGCAAGCAGTCCACCGACAGCACGATTACGCTGACGGTCGCACTTTCTGGTTCGGGCTCGGGCTCGGGCACGAGCACGGGCGACGATTCCGGTACGACCAACTAGTCGCCACCCCACCGCTCATCGCGGCTTTCGCCGCAAACATATTCGCTCACAGGCGCCCGCTTGCTCCCCCAGCAAGCGGGCGCTTTCTTTATCTGAAGCAGCGAATACTACGGCATGCCTTAAACCAAAAGAGCCCGGCACCGTAACGGTACCGGGCTCGATATTCCTCTGGTGCCCCCGGGCGGATTCGAACCGTCGACACCCGCTTTAGGAGAGCGGTGCTCTATCCCCTGAGCTACGGAGGCACGTTGTACTAGTGTAGCAGATTTGCCCCTTGGCCATGTAGCGCATGGCCACTCATCAAGAAGGCTCTGCAGCGAATTATCGCCGTAGAGCCTTCTCAATAGCGGAAAATTATAACCCAGAATAACGCAAAATAATGGGATGGGGTTTCCTCTAACCACATGTAAGGGAAATTCCATCCCGGTATTCGGCTAAAAAATGGGACAAGCTTTCCCAACTGGCGCTCAAAAGGAAAATGCATCCCGGAATGAGAACGAATTCCGGGATGCATTTTCCGCCATCTATCGCAGACGACTAGTCGCCTTTGTGAAAGAGGCTTTTGATGGCAGCAGGGATGCTCTTGGCGCCCTTGGCCGTCACATCGATAAAGTCGGGCGAACGCACAAGCTTATCCTCGTCGACGTACTTGCGGACCGCGCGCAACGTCTCTTTGTCGTCGCGCGTCGAAAATGTAAAGTGACCGTTGTCCTTGGTGAAGATGGCAAAACGCGTGATCTTCTTGGTGCCGCGTAAAACCTCGGCGGCAATATAGTCGACCTCGTCCCACGGGATTTGAATATAATCCTCGGGATTGCGCTCGTTGTAATACTCGAACGCCTTATTGCCCACCATCACGTTACCGTGGCTGGTAAGCCCCATCAGGCAGGTTGCCGGCGTTGCCAGATCGACCGTGCTGTTCTGAGATTGCGCCATGCGCACCTCGCCCTCCAAATAAAACAATCGGACCGCATCCAGTGTACCCACCGGGTGCGGTCCGTTTCAATGGCTCAAAAGCCCTTGCCTAGCAATTCTCGGTCTTAAGCCGAAACGTGCTTACATGAAGCCGCAGACGCGACCGATGATGCCGATGGCGAAGAGAGCCAGGATGATGACGATCGGGCTGACCTTCTTCTTGAGGAGCTTGCAGACCAGCAGGGTCAGGCACACGGCGGCAAGGCCGGGGATGAGCTGATCGAGGTTGGCCTGAAGCGTGGTGACCTTAACCTGATCAAGGGCGTTAGCACCGATGGAGTTATACATCGTCAGTGCTTCCTTGATACCCTCGGAACCAGAGGGCAGGTTAGCCCAGTCGATAAAGGCGCCAGCAGACTGCGTGACCTTGGAGACGACCGGGGTGAAGGAGATGGACACCCAGCGCTCGACCAGGGCGCCGATGATGAACATACCCAGGATGGAAGCACCCTCGGTGACCTTGCCCATCAGACCGCCGGAGAGGTCCTTGGCGATGGAGGAGCCGACCTTGTAGCCAAACTCCTGCGTGTACCACAGGAAGGCGTAACGGATGATGTTCCACGCGAAGAAGAACAGCAGCGGACCGGCGATGCTGCCGGACAGGGCCAGGGAAGCGCCCAGAGCGCCCAGAATCGGGCGAAGGGTGAACCAGAAGGCGGGGTCGCCGACGCCGGCGAGCGGGCCCATCATACCGACCTTGACGCCCTGAATGGCGACGTCGTCGATCGGAGCACCGTTGGCGCGCTCCTCCTCGAGAGCGAGGGTGACGCCAATGACGGGGGCGGAAACATAGGGATGGGTGTTATAGAACTCCAGGTGGCGCTTAAGAGCGGCAATCTGGTCATCCTTGTTGGTGTAGAGCTTCTTGATCGCAGGGATCATTGCGAAGCACCAGCCGCCGTTCTGCATACGCTCGTAGTTCCACGAGCCCTGAAGGAACTGATGACGGAAGCAAACCTTCTTGCGGTCAGCCTTGGTGAGCTGAATCTTGTTCTCTGCCATATGTATCACTCCCCTCCTACTCGTAATCGTTCAGAATGTCGCCGAGCGGGTCACCGGAGCCGCCGCCCATGCCGCCACCCTGCTTGGCCAGATCCTTAAGGCCAAGGTAGATGAGGGCAAGGGAGATGCCGATGAGGCCAAGGGCGATCAGCGTGAGCTGAGGGATGGCAGCAAGGACAAAGCCGAGGATGAAGAACGGCCAGGTCTCCTTGGTGGCCATCATGTTGATGACCATGGCGTAACCGACGGAAGCGACCATGCCGCCGCCGACAGCCATGCCGCCGGACAGCCAGTCGGGCATAGCGTTAAGCGCGTTGGTAACGGCCTCGGCCGGGATGATGCACAGAAGTACTGCCGGGATGGCGATACGAAGGCCCTGCATGAGGATGGCAGCGTACTGCCAGCGCTCGATGCCGGAGAAGTCGCCCTTCTCGGCGCAACCGTCCATGGCGTGAGCGATAGCGGTGGCCAGGGTACGGCAGATCATGGTCAGGAACAGGCCAGCGACCGACAGCGGGACGGCGACGGCGATGGCGGCGGTAACGGCCTTTGCCGAATCGGTGGCGCCACCGTTGAGGGCGAGCACCATGATGATCGAAGAAGCGACCGAGGCCAGAGCGGCGTCAGGCGCGACAGCGGCGCCGACGTTAGCCCAGCCAAGGGCCATCATCTGGAGCGAACCGCCCAGGAGGATGCCCTCCTGAAGGTGACCGGTTACGAGACCGATAAGCGTGCATGCCACGAGCGGCTGATGGAACTGGAACTCATCCAGAACGCCTTCCATACCGGCAAGCAACGCGACAATCGCAACAAGCAGAATAGTGATTGCAGACATGTATCGGACCCTCCTTTACTATGCTTGAGCGGCCAGTTCGGCCTTAGCTTTCTTCAACATGGCGTCGAGATCCTCGGAGGAATCCGAAGGAACCTTGCGGACCTCGAACTTGACGCCCTTGGCCTTGAGGGCCTCGAGAGTCTTGACGTCGTCATCGCCCATAGCGACGGCGTTGGTGACGACGACCTTGCCCTTGGAGTGAGCCATGGAACCGATGTTGACTTCCTTGATGTCGACGCCGGCCTCGATGGCCTTGAGCAGATCCTGCGGGTTCTCGAAGAGCAGCATGGCCTTGGTGTCACCAAAGCGCGTGTCCTTGACGACCTCGGCCATCTTCTTGATGGGCACGACGTTGGCATGGACTCCCGGAGGGGCAGCCTGCTCGATCATGGTCTTGCGGAGCTCGTCGTGAGCAACGCCGTCGGAAACCACGATGATGCGGTTGGGGTTGATCTGCTTGGTCCACGTGGTGGCCACCTGGCCATGAAGCAGACGGGTGTCGATACGGACGTGGGCGATCTTGATGTGCCCATCGCCGATGACCGTTCCCGGAGGGATGGCGCCTGCAGGAGCAGCGGCGGCTGCAGCCGGCTTCTTCTCCTCGGGCTCCAGAGACTCGGGCTTGACGCGCACGCCAGCCTTAGCCTCAGTCACGAGATATTTTGCGATCGCATGTGCAGTGTTCTTTGCGTCAAAGCGCTGCGAATATGCCTCGATGAGCATAGGCAGGTTGACACCGGTGACGATAGCCCAGGAATCGTGGCCCTCGATGAGCCCGCTGATCTGGTTGAACGGCGTGCCGCCCCACAGATCAACGAGGAAGAGCACCTGCTCCTGGTCCTCGAAGGAAGCGACTGCTTCCTCGACCTTGGCACGGAAATCGTCGGGGCCCATGCTCGGCTCGAGCGAGACCACGGCAACAGACGGCTGATCGCCAAAGACCATCGAGCCCGTCTGTTTGATTCCAGCTGCCAAGTCCCCGTGGCTAGCAAGAACAATACTTACCATCACATAACCTCCTTTTTGTCTACGTATTTCCTACACGACATGAAAGGAGTATAGCTGTTTGGTTTGTGGAATTATAGCTAAATCCGCAAAAGGTTGGATTATTTGTTTAAACCCTTGATTCTCATTTTCATTGCAACAGCCTCAGGACTCAGCGCAACGCGTTGC
>CAMQHB010000033.1:0-20116 GCA_947001545.1 uncultured Collinsella sp. | reverse complement strand
CAGCCAGGAACTATTTCACCGCAACTGCTGTTTGACCCCGGGGATGCAGGATTGCGGGTCAAAATGCTACCTGTGCCATATGCCCTATAATGTCCGCCCGTCGGGCGGCATAGGGCCGCTGTCTAGGGTATGGGAGGCGCAAATGGCAGAGTCGGCAGCAGGGGATGCCCTGTTCGAGCGTACGGGAAAAGTATCGTTTGTGCAGGTATTGCCCCATGCGCTGCAGCATGTGCTGGCGGCGTTCGCTGGCATCGTCACGCCCGCCATCATTATCGCGTCGGTCTGCGGCTTTACCCCTCAGGAGGAGGCCGCCGTCATCCAGGCGTCACTCGTCCTCTCGGCGCTCGACATTTTCCTTCAACAGTTCCCCATAAAAGGTGTCGTCGGTTCGGGCCTGCCCATTGTGATGGGCGCGAGCTTCACCTTCGTGCCGGCGCTCAAAGCGGTCGGTCTCGAGCTTGGCTTTGAGGCCGTGCTGGGCGCCCAGGTTATCGGCGGCGCCCTCGTCGTGCTCTTCGGCCTGCTGTTTAGGCGTGTGAGTTTTCTGTTCCCGGCCCCGGTGCTCGGCACCGTCATCTTTGTCATTGGCCTGTCGCTGTGCCCGGTTGCCGTGGCGTCCATGGCGGGCGGGGAGGGCGCTGCCGATTTCGGCAGTGTCACCAACTGGGCCGTCGCGCTTGTGACGTTCGTCGTTACCTTTATGGCCGGCAACTACGGTAAGGGCGCGCTTAGGCTGGGCAGCATCCTGGCCGGCATCTGCGCGGGCTTTGTTTTGGCTGCGGTGCTGGGCATGGTCGATTTCTCGGCCATCGCGACCGCCAGCTGGTTTGCTCCGCCGGCACTTGGCGCCCATCGTCTGGTGTTCGATCCGGCAGCGTGTGCCGTCGTGGGCGTCGTCGCCATTGTTAACGCCGTGCAGGTTATGGGTGAGTTTGCCGCCGTGTCGTCCGCCGCGCTGGATACCCCTGCGACCGATGGCCAGATCTCGGGCGGTCTGATCGCCAACGGTCTGGTCGGCATGCTCTCGGGCTTTTTGGGCGGCGTTCCCACGGCCACGTTTGGCCAAAACGTCGGCATTATCGCCGAGAACAAGGTCGTCAACCGCATGGTCTTTACGCTCGCGGCTGCCATCCTGCTCGTCGCGGGCCTGCTGCCCAAGTGCGCGGCGGTGCTTACGTCCATTCCACAGCCGGTTATTGGTGGCGCCACGATCGGCGTATTTGCGACCATCGGCATGAACGGCGTGGTCATGTTTGCCCGCCACTGCCTGTCCCAGCGCGACACCACGCTCATGGGTCTCTCCATCGCCTTTGGCACGGGTATCGAGCACACGGCCGGTGCGCTTGCCGGTGCGGGATTCCCCACATGGGTCGGCACCGTCTTCGGCGGATCCTCAATTGCCGTCGCCGCACTTGTCGCCGTTGTCCTCAACCTGGTCCTGCCTCGCCAAAAATAACGCCCTATATATAAGTTGCGGTGAAATACGGATTGTTTAAGCCTGTTAGGCCGCCCAACAGTCCCTATTTCACCGCAACTGCTTTTTGGGACCCATTTGTGCGGGGGAGTTGTGGAGTTGTGCAGGCAGACGAGGTTTTTCTGGAAATACGCTCCCGATGCGCGTATAGTACCGATTGTTTTGTCGGCTCCTGCTGCGTCGAGTCCAAACCGCGAAATGCCATGAGCGGCGCGGATGCAGCCAGGAGGCACGAGGACAACCCATCGTGGCCACGCCCCGTGCTTAAAACCCCAAGAAGGAGTGAACAATGGCAGAAGAGAAGTATGTGCCGCGTCTGAAGACCAAGTACAACAACGAGGTCAAGCAGCAGCTTCAGGACAAGTTCCAGTACGAGAACGTCATGATGATCCCCAAGTTTGAGAAGATCGTCGTGAACATGGGTGTCGGCGAGGCCGCTACCGATTCCAAGGCCATCGACGGTGCCGTGCGCGACCTGCGCGCCATCACCGGCCAGCAGCCGATGATCACCCGTGCCCGCAAGTCCATCGCTACCTTCCGCCTGCGCGCTGGTATGCCGATCGGCTGCAAGGTTACCCTGCGTGGCGACCGTATGTGGGAGTTCTTCGATCGTCTGACCTCCGTCGCGATCCCCCGTATCCGCGACTTCCGCGGCATCTCCGCCAAGAGCTTCGACGGCCGTGGTAACTTCTCCATGGGCGTCACCGAGCAGCTCATCTTCCCCGAGATCGACTTCGACTCCGTCGATCACCAGCGTGGTATGGACATCACTTTCGTGACCACCGCCAACACCGATGAGGAGGCCAAGGCCCTTCTGGACGCCTTCGGTTTCCCGTTCAAGAAATAGGTTCACCTGCCCTATAAGCGCCGTTCCCACAAGGGGGCGGCGCTTGGGGCGAACAATACTCTATGTGAGGAGGATATAAGTGGCTAAGACATCGATGATCGTCAAGTGCAATCGCAAGCAGAAGTTCTCTACTCGTGAGTACACGCGCTGCCAGCGCTGCGGCCGTCCGCACTCTGTGTACCGCAAGTTCGGCCTGTGCCGTGTCTGCTTCCGCGAGCTTGCACTCAAGGGCGAGCTTCCCGGCGTTAAGAAGGCCAGCTGGTAAGTCACTACCAGCGTTTCAAGCATCAGTTTGGAACAGGGAAAACGCGCTAAAAAGGCTTTGCCGTTAAGGGCGGCGAAGAACCAAGAGCACGTGTTCATCAAGAACGAAGGAGAATCTGTATGAACCTTACAGACCCGATCGCAGATATGCTTACGCGCATCCGTAACGCTAACTCTGTGAACAAGGCCACGGTCTCCATGCCGAGCAGCAAGAAGCTCGTCGAGATCGCTCGTGTTCTGCACGAGGAGGGCTACATCGAGGGCTACGATGTCGAGGACACCGTTCCCCAGAAGACTCTGCACATCACGCTTAAGTATGGTCCCAAGAAGGCTAAGGTCATCAACGGCATCCGCCGCATTTCCAAGCCGGGCCTGCGTAAGTACACCGGCGTTGCCGACATGCCCCGCGTCCGCGGTGGCCTTGGTACCGCCATTATTTCCACCAGCCATGGCGTCATGACCGACCGCGATGCTCGCAAGCACAACGTCGGCGGCGAGATCATCGCTTACGTCTGGTAATTCGCTCGGTAGGTAGAAGGAAAGGAGATCACCGTGTCTCGTATCGGTAATAAGCCTGTCCAGATTCCCGCCGGAGTCGAAGTGGCAGTCAACGGCAACAACGTTGTCGTCAAGGGCCCCAAGGGCCAGCTCGAGCTCGATGTCTTTGAGAAGCTCGCTATCAACGTCGAGGACAACGTCCTCACCGTTTCCCGTCCCGACGACGAGCGTGAGACCCGTGCCCGCCACGGCCTCACCCGCGCCCTCATCCACAACATGGTTGTTGGCGTTTCCGAGGGCTTCGAGAAGAAGCTTGAGCTCGCCGGCGTCGGTTACCGCGTGCAGCAGAAGGGCAAGAACCTCGAGTTCTCCCTGGGCTTCTCGCACCCCGTGATCGTCGAGGCTCCTGAGGGCATCACCTTCGAGGTTCCCGACAACACCCACGTGAACGTCAAGGGTATCAACAAGCAGCAGGTCGGTCAGATCGCCGCTGAGATCCGCGGCCATCGTCCTCCCGAGCCTTACAAGGGCAAGGGTATCCACTACGTTGGCGAGCACATCCGCCGCAAGCTGGGTAAGGCCGCCAAGTAGTCGTAACCGACTCACTCGCATAAGACCAGCACCCCGTCAGGTGCTGGCAAGATCAACCTTTTTAGGAGTTTACGTATGAACAAGCATAAGGCGAAGCTGGAAGGCCTCAAGCGTCGTCAGCGTCGTGTTCGCGGCAAGGTCTCGGGTACCTCCGAGCGTCCGCGTCTTCGCGTGACCCGTACTAACGCCAACATCTATGCCCAGATCATCGACGACAGCAAGGGCTCCAGCCTGACGCTCGTCTCTGCCTCGACCCTCGAGGCCGAGTTCAAGGGCACCCACACCTCGAACAAGGAGGCTGCGGAGAAGGTCGGTCAGCTCGTTGGCAAGCGCGCCATCGAGGCCGGCATCACCAAGGTCGCCTTCGATCGCGGTGGCCGTATCTACCATGGCCGCGTCAAGGCCCTCGCCGACGGTGCTCGTGCCGCCGGTCTCGAGTTCTAGGAGGTATGTAGCACATGGCTCGTAATCAGAAGCAGCAGCGCGAGGCCTCCGAGTTCGAGGAGCGCGTCGTTTACATCAACCGCGTGTCGAAGACCGTCAAGGGTGGTCGTCGCATGAGCCTCGTCGCTCTCGTCGTCGTTGGCGACGGCAAGGGCAACGTCGGCGTTGGCATGGGCAAGTCCGCTGAGGTGCCCATGGCCATCTCCAAGGCATCTCTCGATGCCAAGAAGAACATGTTCCACGTGCCGGTGACCGAGCAGGGCACCATCCCGCACGAGGTTCTCGGCCACTTTGGTGCCGGCCGCATCATCATCAAGCCCGCTGTCGAGGGTACCGGCGTTATCGCCGGCGGCGCTGTGCGTCCCCTCTTTGAGCTTGCTGGCATCAAGAACGTCCTGTCCAAGTCCCTCGGTACCGACAACGGCCTCAACATCATCAAGGCTGCCGTCGAGGGCCTCAAGGAGCTCTCCAGCCCTGAGGACGTCGCGGCTCGCCGTGGCCTGACGGTCTCCGAGATGTTCGTCGGTAAGGAGAACTAAGCATGGCTGACACCATCAAGATCAAGCAGGTCCGCAGCACCAACGGTTGCAAGCAGGACCAGGTCCGTACTGTCCGTGCCCTCGGTCTCCACAGGATCCGCGAGGTTCGCGAGATTGCTGACAACGAGTCCGTCCGCGGCATGATCTTCAAGGTCAAGCACCTTGTCGAGATTGTAGAGGAGTAGCAAATGCAGCTTCACGATCTTACTCCCGCGCCCGGTTCCACCAAGAACCGCAAGCGCGTCGGCCGTGGCAATTCTTCGGGTCACGGCACCACTTCTGGCCGCGGTCAGAAGGGCCAGGGTTCCCGCTCTGGCGGCACCAAGGGTGCCGGCTTCGAGGGTGGCCAGACTCCGCTGGCCATGCGCCTGCCCAAGCTTCCGGGCTTCCGCAACCCCCGTCGTATCGAGTACACCGCTGTTAACGTTGAGCGTCTCGAGCGCAAGTTCGAGGACGGCGCTGTGATCGACGGTGCCGCTCTTAAGGCCGCTCGCATCACCAAGAGCGAGTTCGAGCCCGTCAAGGTGCTCGGCAATGGTGAGCTCACCAAGAAGTTCACGGTCAAGGTCGACAAGGTCAGCGCTTCTGCGCAGGCCAAGATCGAGGCCGCCGGCGGAAAGGTCGAGCTGCCGTGCTAAATGGTCTTAAGAATGCTTTCCGCATCAAAGAATTGCGCGAAAAGATTCTTTTTACCATAGCTATGCTCGTCGTGTACCGCATTGGTGCGCACGTTCCTGTGCCCGGCATTCCCTTCCAGGGGATGCTGGGCCTTTTCTCGACCGATAACAATTCGGTCGCCGCAGGTGCTATGGCCCTCCTGAATCTTTTCTCTGGCGGCGCGTTGAGCTATGTGTCGGTTTTTTCGCTGGGCATCATGCCTTACATCACCAGCTCGATCATCCTCCAGATGCTCCAGGCCGTCGTGCCTTCCCTGCATGAGCTTGCCCGCGAGGGCGAGGTTGGTCAGACCAAGATTACGCAGTATTCGCGTTACCTCACCCTGGCTCTGGCAATCCTCAACTCCGTGGGTTACCTCTTCCTCTTTAAGAGCTTCGGCATCAGCTTTAATGGCGCCGGCGCTCCCGAGATCATCTTCGACCTCATGATCGTCGGTACGCTCACCGCGGGCGCTATGCTGATCATGTGGATTGGTGAGCTCATCACCCAGCGCGGTATCGGCAATGGCATGTCGCTGATCATCTTCGCGAACATCATGGCCGGTCTGCCGCAGGCTATCTTCTCCAGCACCGAGGGCAACGCCGGTGGCATCATCACCATGGTGATCATCTGCGCCATCATCCTGCTGGTTATCCCGCTGATTGTTTTCCTTGAGCGCGGCCAGCGCCGCATCCCGGTCTCCTACGCTAAGCGCGTCGTGGGCCGTCGCATGATGGGTGGCCAGACCACCTACCTGCCCATCAAGGTCAACACCGCGGGTGTCGTGCCGATCATCTTCGCTTCGGCGCTGCTGTACTTCCCGGCTCAGATTGCCGTGTTCTTCCCCGGCATCGGCTGGATTCAGGCAGTTGCCTCCGCGCTTTCGACCGGTTGGCTCAACTGGGTGCTTAACGTTGTCCTCATCGTGTTCTTCGCGTACTTCTACACCTCCATGGTGTTCAACCCCGATGACACGGCCGATAACCTTAAGAAGCAGGGCGGCTTTATTCCGGGCGTCCGTCCGGGTAGGGCTACCGCGGCCTACATCAAGAACGCGCTCAACAAGATCACGCTTCCCAGCGCTGTCTTTTTGGCGCTCATCGCCATCGTGCCTTCGATCATCTTCTCCTTCACGGGTAACCATCTGATCCAGGCATTTGGCGGCACGTCCATCCTCATCATGGTCGGCGTCGTGCTCGACACGGTCGATAAGCTCGAAGGCCAGATCAAGATGTATGATTACGATGGATTCTTTAAATAGGCTAGAGGAGGATTGCTCATGAACCTCGTATTGCTCGGAGCTCCGGGTGCCGGTAAGGGCACCGTCGCACAGGAGCTCGTCGCCGAGTTTGGCGTCGCCCATATTTCCACGGGCGACCTGCTGCGTGCTGCCGTCAAGGGTGGCACCGAGCTTGGTATTCAGGCTAAGAAGTACATGGACGCTGGCGAGCTCGTTCCCGACCAGCTCGTGATCGACCTTGTCAAGGAGCGCCTTGCCGCCGATGACGCCCAGCAGGGCTTCATCCTCGACGGCTTCCCGCGCAACACCGCCCAGGCTGTGACGCTCGATTCCGAGCTTTCCGCCATGGGTCGCGAGATCGACTGTGCCCTTCTGGTCGATGTGGCCCCCGAGGTCATTATCGATCGTCTGTCTTCGCGTCGCACCTGCCGCGCCTGCGGTTACACCGGCACCGCTGCCGATGCCACCTGCCCCAAGTGCGCAGGCGAGATGTATCAGCGCGACGACGACAAGCCCGAGACCATCAAGAACCGTCTCGACGTCTACGAGAAGTCCACGAGCCCGCTCGTCGACTACTATCGTGGCCAGGGTCTGCTCAAGTCGGTCAACGGTGACCAGGCTCGCGAGACTGTGTACGGGGATGTCAAAGAGGCTCTCGGTCTATGATCAAGATTAAGTCTGCAACGCAAATCGAGCAGATGAAGAAGGCAGGAGCGCTATCTAAGATGGCGCTCCGCCACGTTGGAGCCATGGTGCGCCCCGGCGTTTCGACTTTTGAGCTCGATCAGCTCGCGGAGCAGATTATCCGCATGCATGGCGGCACCCCTGCCTTTAAGGGCTACGGCGGGTTCCCGGGGACCATTTGCGCATCGATCAACGATGCCGTGGTCCACGGTATTCCCAACCCTGACATGATCCTGCGCGATGGCGATATCATCTCCATCGATACGGGAGCCGTTGTCGACGGTTGGGTCGGCGATAACGCTTGGACGTTTTTCGTCGGCACCCCCACGCCCGAAGCCAAGGCTTTGTGCGAGGTCACGCGCGATTGCCTTAAGGCTGCCATCGAGCAGGCTGTTCCCGGTAACCATATCGGGGACGTCGGTTATGCCGTTCAGTCCCTCGCCGAGTCTCACGGTTACGGCGTGCTTCGTGATTATGTGGGCCATGGCATTGGCCGCGTGATGCACGAGGACCCCAACGTTCCTAACTATGGAAAGAAGGGGAGGGGCGTTCGCCTCCAGGCCGGCATGGTCATTGCCATCGAGCCGATGGTTACGATGGGTTCCAACCATGTGAGCACGGGCTCCGACGGTTGGATTGTTACGACCAACGACCACCTGCCCGCCGCGCACTACGAGAACACCGTCGCCATCACCAATGACGGTCCGGTGATTCTCACCACAGATGCGCAAGGTGCTTGGTGTTCGCTCCAAGGCGGAGAAATGTAACAAGTTCCACTTAGTTGTGGAGCCATTACGAAGTTATTACGATGCGTGCATACGTGTTGTAGAATACTCAATCGCTGTCGTTTTCTAGAGAAAGATGATTGCTTGTGAAGAAGGAAGACGCAATTGAGCTCGAGGGTACGGTAAAGGAACCGCTGCCCAATGCCATGTTTAAGGTTGAGCTCGAGAACGGTCATTCGGTTCTGTGCAACATTTCTGGCAAGATCCGAATGAATTACATCCGCATTCTCCCCGGTGACAGGGTTGTCGTGGAGCTTTCCCCGTACGACCTGACCCGCGGTCGCATCACCTATCGCTACAAATAGCGGCACGCATACACGCACTCCATTTCCGGCTGCAGGCTTAGCTCAACCTACGGTCGGATTGTGTGTGAAGACCAGCCATAGTTTTAAACGCCTGCGGCTGGGCGAGTAGATAGTAGGGAAGTAGTTTGAGCGCTACCGAAAGGAAGAACGATGAAGGTACGTCCTTCGGTCAAGAAGATGTGCGATAAGTGCAAAATCATTAGGCGCCATGGCAAGGTCCTCGTCATTTGCGAGAACCCCCGTCATAAGCAGCGTCAGGGTTAAGAGAGGAGACTACGTTGGCCCGTATTAATGGTGTCGACCTCCCGCGTGAGAAGCGCGTTGAGATCGGTCTGACCTACATTTACGGCATCGGCCGCACCACTGCGACGAAGATCTGCGTCGAGTGCAACGTTAACGTGGATACGCGCGTTAAGGACCTCACCGAGGATGAGGTTAACGCCATCCGCGATTATATCGATAAGAACCAGATCATGGTTGAGGGCGACCTCCGCCGTGAGCGCAACCAGAACGTCAAGCGCCTTATGGACATCGGCTGCAACCGCGGCCTTCGTCACCGCAAGGGCCTCCCGGTCCGCGGCCAGCGCACCCACACTAACGCTCGTACCCGCAAGGGCCCGAAGCGTCAGATCGGTGCTAAGAAGAAGAAATAAGGAGCGCTAGATAGATGGCTACTGCTAAGAAGAACGTTCGCGCTGCCCGTCTGAAGCGCGCGGACCGTAAGAACATTTCCGTGGGCCAGGCTCACATTCGTTCTACGTTCAACAACACGATCGTTTCGATCACCGATCCCCAGGGCAACGTCATTTCCTGGAAGTCGGCTGGCCAGGTGGGCTTCAAGGGCTCCCGTAAGTCCACGCCGTTCGCTGCCCAGATGGCTGCCGAGGCTGCTGCCAAGCAGGCCATGGAGCACGGTATGAAGAAGGTTTCCGTCTTCGTCAAGGGCCCCGGCTCCGGTCGTGAGACCGCCATCCGCTCCCTCCAGGCTGCTGGCCTCGAGGTCTCGAGCATCCAGGACAAGACCCCCATTCCGCACAACGGCTGCCGCCCCAAGAAGCGTCGCCGCGTGTAACTGAAAGGATCGTATCAATATGGCAATCGACAGGACTCCTGTTCTTAAGCGCTGCCGTCAGCTCGGGATCGATCCCGCTGAGCTCGGTTACAGCAGCAAGAAGGAATCTATCCGTCAGCCCAAGCGCCGTCGCAAGGAATCTGAGTACGGCATGCAGCTGCGCGAGAAGCAGAAGGTCAAGTTCATCTATGGCGTTCTGGAGAAGCAGTTCCACGGCTACTTCAACAAGGCCCGTAAGATGAACGGCGTCACCGGTGAGAACCTCATGATCATTCTTGAGTCTCGTCTCGACAACGTCGTCTTCCGTCTTGGCTTCGCCCGCACCCGCAAAGAGGCTCGTCAGTCCGTCCGTCACGGTCACTTCACCGTGAACGGCAAGCGCGTGGACATCCCGTCCTACCGCGTCAAGGCCGGCGACGTCGTCGCTGTCGGCGAGAAGTTCCGTGACCTCCTCCCCATCAAGGAGGCCCTGATTTCCTCCGAGCGTTTTGAGGTCCCTGGCTGGCTCGAGGTCGATATCGAGAAGCTGTCTGGTAACGTGCTCGCTCTGCCGACGCGTGAGCAGATCAGCGGTGATATCAACGAGCAGCTCATCGTCGAGCTCTACTCTAAGTAGTCCATCCGGGCTGCTGAGGCTGGAGGTAATACATGTCAGAATTCATTAGGCCTCAGGTTCAGGTCGAAGAGATCAACGAGACGTCTGCTCGTGTCTCCGTCGAGCCGCTCGAGCGTGGCTACGGCGATACGCTGGGTAACTCCCTTCGTCGCGTTCTTCTGTCCTCGCTCGAGGGTGCCGCCGTCGAGGCTATTCAGATCGATGGTGCGCAGCACGAGTTCATGACCATCCCTAACATGGTCGAGGATGTCACCGACATCGTCCTGAATGTCAAGGGTCTTGTCTTCAGGGCTCTCGGCACGACCGACGAGGCGACCGCCACCATCTCGGTTGACGGCCCCTGCGAGGTCACCGGTGCGGACTTCTTTATTCCGTCCGAGTTTGAGCTGGTCAACCCCGAGCAGCACATCGCTACGCTCACCGAGGGTGGCCATCTCACCATGAGCATGCGCATCGGCTATGGCCGCGGCTATGTTTCTGGCGAGGCCAACAAGCGCGACAACGATCCCATCGGTGTGATCCACGTCGACTCGCTGTACTCGCCGGTTTCCCGTTGCGCCAAGCTCGTTGAGGCTTGCCGTGTCGGTCAGCACACCGACTACGACCGCCTTGTCCTCGAGATCGAGACCAACGGCTCCATCGCCCCGCGCGACGCCGTGGTCCAGGCTGCCAATATCATCAACCAGCATATGGCCGCCTTTATGAACCTTGCCGAGACCCCCGAGGTCGAGGAGGAGGCTTCGATCTTCGCTCCCGAGGTCACCAACGACAACGCCGAGCTGGACAAGCAGATCGAGGATCTGGACCTTTCCGTCCGTTCCTACAACTGCCTTAAGCGCGCCAGCATTCACTCGGTCCGTCAGCTCGTTGAGTTCTCGGAGAACGATCTGCTCAACATCCGTAACTTCGGTGTTAAGTCGATCGAGGAAGTGAAGGACAAGCTTGAGTCCATGGGCCTGAGCCTGAAGGCTTAATGCTTCGCATATTTGAGGAGAAACTAGACCATGCGTCACAACGTTAAGAAGGGCCTGAAGCTCGGCACCGATGCGAGCCACACCAAGGCCATGAAGAAGAGCCTTGCTAAGGCCCTCTTCGAGAACGACCGCATCAAGACCACCGAGACCCGCGCTAAGGCGCTGCGTTCGGTCGTCGACCCGATCATCACTTGGGCCAAGAAGGGCGACCTGCACTCTCGTCGCCTGGCTATCGCCAAGCTCGGCGATAAGCAGCTCGTTGCCGAGATCTTCGACAAGGCTGCCCAGGGCATGTGGCAGGACCGCAACGGCGGTTACACCCGCATCATGAAGCTCGGTAACCGTAAGGGCGACAACGCTCCTATCGTTATCATGGAGCTCGTCACCGAGCCTTGCACGCCTAAGGCCAAGAAGGCTGCTCCGGCCCCCAAGAAGGCCGCTGCTCCCAAGAAGGTCGAGGCTGTCGAGGAGGCTCCTGCTGAGGAGACCGCTGAGTAGACATTCCGTCTGCATAGGCTATATTCGAGGGGTACGTTCGCGTACCCCTCTTTTTTTGTCGCGATACCGTTACTTGTTTGTTGGGAGCGCCCATGACTGCGCCGTCTGATTTCAATTCGACCTCCGAGCTTGACGCCACGCTCGTATTTCGCGTGGCCTATGATGGCTCGTCGTATAGTGGATTTGCCGAGCAGCCGGGACAGACGACGGTTGCGGGTGAGCTGCGTCGAGCCATCGAGACGCTGCTTCGCCGTTCGATCGATCTGACGTGCGCGGGTCGTACCGATGCCGGCGTGCATGCCGTGGCTCAGTACATCAGCGTGCCCGTAACGGACGCTGAGCTCGCGTGTACGCGCCGTAGGTGGCTGCGGGCCATGGATGCCCTGCTGCCCAAAGATATCGCCATCAACGAGGTCTGCAAGGCTCGTAAGGGCTTTTCTGCGCGCTTTGACGCGCGCTCTCGCACTTACACCTATCGCATTGCCGATCGTGATGCGCGCCCCGTGCTGTCCCGTGGTGCTGTGTGGTGGCATCGCTATCCCTTGGATGTTGCGGCTATGTCTGCTGCCTGCCCCGCGCTGCTGGGCGAGCAGGACTTTAAAAGCTTTTGCAAGGTTGCCTCGGCCGTTGGCAAGCCCACGCATCGCTGCGTGATGCGTGCCGAGTTTGGCCATGAGGTTGCGTTTGGCGAGGACATCCTGACGTTTACCATCGAGGGCAATGCGTTTCTGCATTCGATGGTCCGTACGATCGTGGGCACGCTTGTCGAGATTGGCATCCATCGCCGTGAACCCGAGTGGATGCGCGAGGTCATCGATGCTTGCGACCGCACCGCTGCGGGTCCCACGGCTCCTGCCTGCGGCCTTACGTTTATGGGCGTGGATTACGATCCCGCCGAGCTTGTCGTGCTCGACTAGGGGAGGGCTCGACGCGCCGTTCGTCGACGCCTGTCATCTGTGGGCTGCACGTGTGCAACATCTGTTCTTGGCGTGCAATACAACCGGTGTCTCATTGCTTTTATTGCCGGGGTGTACCATGAACCACGATTTGATTCATTGCTGTCGAGAGGACGGATAACTTGGTTCGACGTGGCTCGCATCCGCGACTTTCGGTGATCCTTGTGGTAGAAGGTTCGCCCAGCTATGCGATGCGTGCGCTCGAGAGTATCCAGAACCAAGACCTCTACGATTTGCAGATTGTCGTTGTCTGCCGCGATGCTGCGCCCGGTGTGCGCCATTCGCTTCAAGTTGCTGCCGACAGGGACATCCATATTGATTTGATTGACGTCGAGGACGCGAAGCGCGGCGCTTGTCTTCGTGCCGGTTTTGCTGCCTCGCGCGGCTCTCAAATCATCGCTATGAACGCCGATGAGTGGTTCGCTCCGCAGTCCCTTTCCAAGATGGTCGATATCGCGTGCGATACTGCGGCAGACATAGTGTTCCCCACGGTGTCGCTCGACCGCTATGATGCACATCGAGAGCGCAATTCGCGCGTCTTGGATGTTGCCCCTATTGTCATTGAAGACAAGTCTTCGATGGTGACCGGGCTGTCCCAGTTGATTTTAGACGGCCTAGTCGCTCAGACCTCTGGCGTGATGTACAGCCGCTCGCTGTTTGAGGCATGCCTTTTGTGCGACAAGGTGTTTCGCACAGTTGGGTTTATGGCGTGCGCGCTCTCGCGGGCGCAGTGCGTCTCCGGCTGCGGCGATGCTTGTTTCCACGCGGCGGCACCTAAGCTTACAGATGCCTTTGATCCCACCATGTATGCCAAGGTATCCGATGACACCCGAGCGCTCGACGAGCTTGCGGACTCACTCTCGGAAGCAGATAGCGGTGGTCGGCTCAAGCTAGCAAGCCAAAAGTTCTACTTTACCGGACTGGTCGCCTGCATCGAGAATTTGTGTCTGAGCCCGCATGGAGTGTCGTCAATCGAGCGTTCCGCCCGCATGCGTGATATGCTCGAGGCGCCTCGAACCCGTCAGATGGTCGCCGCGCTCAAGGATAACCATCGGGGGCTCGGTCTGTTGTTTGGGCCGATCGCCAGCGCCAAGCCCGCGCGCTGCGTGATGTGTACGCATCTGGCAGCTTTTCTTAACCGGACGGGCGCAAAAACCGCCTAAACGGCTCATTTCGAAACAAACTTGCATAGAATTGTTTCGAAATGCGTTCTTATACACAAAAGCCTTCAAATAGCGTTAAACTATTCAATCACTGATTGATTGTCTCCGCCATCTTTTGGAGAGAGGGTTTGTATGGCTAAAAAACGCAATGGGCGCCAGGATGCCATTAGAGATATTGTGCGCAATAAGGACGTCCGCACGCAGCGCGTGCTGGTCGATGAGCTCCGTGCTATGGGCTTTGATTGCACGCAGGCGACTGTCTCTCGCGATATTGCCGACATGGGGCTGCGTAAACTCCCTGAGGGCATCTATGTTCTGGCAGAGGACCTGCACCTGCAGCGTATGGTTTCCGAGCTCGTAACGGGCGTTCTGCGTACTGATAATCTGGTTATGATCAAGGCTCAGCCTGGCACGGCTTCCGGCATCGCCGCCGCCGTTGATGCGGCAGAGTTGCCCGATGTGCTTGGTTCGCTTGCCGGCAACGATACGATTTTGGTTATTGCCCAGACGGCCGAGGACGGCGAGCGTCTTGAGGCGCTGATCAATAAGCTGAGCAATTCTCGCAAGTAGGCGTGCGGGTCGTGCGCTCGGCACTGTGTGCGTGACATAGTGGCTTGTAAGGGGGTATCGACGTTGGTCGGTACCCCCTTTTTGTTTGCCGGTATAAAGACCGCCCATCAGGTCGCTTAAACTAAAAAGGCCCCCGAGCAGTTTAATAAGCTGCTCGGGGGCCTTGTTGCTTATGGCCGGACGATTTCTAGCCGACCGTATCGTCAGGCGTGGGCGAGGGGTCGGGAGTGGGCGTAGGCGTAGGCGTAGGCGTGCCGCCATCGCCGCCGGTCGAACCACCAGTTGAGCCGCCCGTCGAGCCACCGGTCGTACCGGTGCCGCCGGTGGTGTCGCCACCCGTGGTCTCGGTGGTCGTGGTCGTCGTTGTCGTCGTTGTGGTAGTTTCCTCTTCGTCCTCGTTCTCGTCCTTGTCGTCGTTCTCCGTCTTCTTGGCGTTGTTGGTGCCGTAGAACTTCCAGACGCTGTTGTTCTTGTAGGTGGGCGCCGTTCCGGTCGCAAACTCCTCGCGCTCGGTACCGGTCAGAACGGTGTTCATAAACCGCTTAAAGACAGGCAGGTTGGTGCTGTCGCCCAGCAGGTCCGTGCCGTATTTTTGGATGGGGATCTCGCCCGCGGAATAGCCGGTCCACAGGGCGCACGCCAGCTGTGGGGTATAGCCGCAGAACCACAGGTTGGTGGTGTTGTCGGTGGTGCCCGTTTTGCCGGCATAGGGCTGGTTGACGCTCAGGGCGCCAGCAGCGCCCGTACCGCCGCCCTGCATGACGCCGGACAGAACATCGGTGACCGCTGCGGCCTCGCCCTCGGTAAGCACCTGTGAGGGATTGTCGGTGTGCTGGTACAGCACCGAACCGGTACGAGAGTCAATCTCGGTGATGGCGATCGGCTGGCGATAGTAGCCGCCGTTGGCGAACGTCGCGTAGGCGGCGGCCATCTCGAGCGGCGAGATCGAGCCGGTGCCGAGGGTCATGACGGGAACGTCCTCGATGTTGTCCTTGGCGGGATCGATGCCGAGCTTTTTGACGAGTGAGATGATCTTGCTGTTGCCGACGGCTTCCGCCACCTGGATGTAGCCGGTGTTGGAGGAGTATGCCGTTGCCTGCTTAAGCGTGATGTTGCCATAGCTATGGTTGGCGTAGTTTTGGACCTCGGTCGTGGTGCCCTTGGCCTTGAGCGGCGAGTTGCAGTTGAGAGTGACGTTGGGGTTCATGCCGTTTTGGATGGCAGTTGCCAGCGTAAAGGCCTTAAAGGTGGAGCCGACGGGACGCTTGGCCGTGGCATGGTTTACGTGGTTCTCGTCGGCGTTGTAGTCGTAGCCGCCCACCATGCACTTGATGTAGCCGGTCTTGGGGTCGACGACGACCATGCCCATGTCCAGGCCGTCGAGTGAGAGCGTGTCGAGCTGCTGGCGGACGGCATTCTCTGCCACCTGCTGCATCGTGGGGTCGATGGTGGTCTTGACGGTCAGACCGCCCTTAAAGAGCACGTCGGTCGAGAACTCCTGCTCCAGCAGCTGCTTGACATAGGCGACAAAGTAGGGCTGCGAGTATACGTCGACGCCGCTGCCCGAAATCTCGGTCACGTTGAGGGTGATGGGCTCGGCCTGTGCGGCATCGTGTTCCTCCTGCGTGATGTGGCCCAGGCGCAGCATGTTGTCGAGGACCTTGTTGCGACGGGACAGCGCTAGGTCGGGGTTGACCGTGGGGTCGTACTGCGAGGGCGAGTTGGGAAGGCCGATGAGCAGCGCGGCCTCGCTGAGGGTGAGATCGGCGGCGCTCTTGGACAGGTAGGTCTCGGCTGCGGCCTCGATGCCGTAGGCGCCGTGGCCGTAATAGATGGTGTTGAGGTACATCATGAGGATCTCGTCTTTGGAGTACATGTCCTCCATCTTTACGGCGATGTAGGCCTCGCGCACCTTACGCTCGATGGTCGAATCGAACTGCTCCTCCTGCAGGATGGTGTTGCGCACCAGCTGCTGGGTGATAGTCGAGGCGCCTTCGTGCCCGCCGCCGAGGGTTGCCACCGCAGCACGCGCGATACCCCACAGGTCGATACCGCCGTGCTCGTAGAAGCGCTCGTCCTCGACGTCAACGGTGCCCTGCAGCACGTAGGGGGAGACCTCGTCCTTGGTGATGGACTTGCGGTTTTGCGTGTAGAAGCTTGCGATCTTGTTGCCGTTGCAGTCGACGATCTCGGTGGGCTCGCTCACCAGATACGCGTTGGCGTCGGTGTAGTCGGGCAGATCGGACAGCCAACGGTTGACGTTGCCAACCATGCCGATGCCAAACGCCACGCCCGCGATAAGCAAAAAGCCCAAAAACGAGAGCAGGATTATGGGCAGGGCATGCGTCTTTGAACGGCTGCGTCCCTGTCGTTGGCGAGGACCCATATATTGACCTCCAGGTATGTCGTGCCGGACGGTGGATGTGCCGTCGGGGCAGGATGGACATAAGTTATTACACGATAAACCAAACGGGGCGCGCGAGGCCTCGTGTATGCTGGAAGACGGCATTTTTCAGAGTGAATGCATACCTTGGTAAGGAGTTTGCCGATGGCGATTCGGGCGATGGGGCCGAGCGGACAATATGAGACTGGATTGGATGCTGCCGGTGCGGCGCTGCCCGAGCTGCTGGCGCCGGCGGGCGGGCTCGACCAGATGCTTGCGGCCATCGCCGCGGGTGCCGATGCCATCTACGCGGGGTTGGGCGGCTTTAACGCCCGCGTGAGCGCGCATGGCTTTACGGATGACGAGTTTGCGCGCGGCTGCGCCGTGGCGCATGCCCATGGCGTGCGCGTGTACGTGACGCTCAACGTGTTCGTGTTTGACGATGAGCTGTCCGATGCGGTGGCACTGGGAGCTCATGCACTGGAGTTGGGCGCCGATGCTCTGATTGTCGCCGATGCCGGGTTGGCCCGCGCGCTGCGCGCGGCGATTCCCGGGGTCGAGATTCACCTGTCCACGCAGGCGGGCGCTCATAGCGAAGGCGCCGTGCGGCTTGCCGCCGATGAGCTGGGGGTCGAGCGTGTGACGACGGCACGCGAGCTGACGGTCGACGAGATTGCGGCGCTATGTGCCACGGGCGTGCCCATCGAGGTATTCTGCCACGGTGCGATTTGCATCGGCTATTCGGGGGCGTGCGAGTTCTCGGCCCTGCGGCGTGGGCGCTCGGCGATGCGCGGCGACTGCACGCAGCCGTGCCGTCTGGCGTACGACCTAGTGGACGAGGCGGGACAGAGCGTTGTTGCCGTCGAGGGAGATCGCCTGCTGTGCCCGCGCGACTATCTGGGTATTGCACATCTGCCTGAGCTTGTAGATGCCGGCGTGGCGTCGCTCAAGATCGAGGGGCGCATGAAGAACCCCGATTACGTATTCAACGTGGTACGGGTGTGGCGCCGGGCGCTCGATATGCTGCGCGACGGCGCGTGGGACTCCGGTGCCGTGGAAGAGCTTGAGCGCGAGCTGGGAAGGTCGTTTAACCGTGGGTTTACCGATGCGTACCTGCGAGGGCGTTCGGGTGCCGAGCTGATGAGCTTTGAGCGTGCGATTAACCAGGGCGTGCGCGTGGGGCGCTTGGTCGCTGTGGGCCACGAAGAGGTGACCGTTGAGCTCGACGCCGCCGTGGCGGCGGGTGACATGCTCGAGATCCGGTTTTATCCGGGTGTCGACGCGCGTCCCGATGTGCCCAAGCGCTGGCCGCAGGTGCCCTGCCCGGTGGATGCCGCAGCGGGGAAGCGCGTCGTCGTGCATTGCAAGCGTAAGGTGGACACGGGCTGCGAGGTGTACCTGATTCGCAGTGCCGGCGTGTTGGATCAGACGGCGGCAGTGTTGGAGCGCATGCGGGCCGAGGCGGATGCGATTGCGCCCGTTGCGCGTGCCGTTGAGGTGCTGCCCTTTGAGGGCGTTGCGGTGGATGGCGGTGCGTCGACGGAGTTGGTGGAGTGCGCGGTTCCCACTCGCATGGTTTTTGCTTGGCAGCTGATGGATGCCGACCCGCGCGGAGAACTCGATTTGTCCGACGCCGTTGTGGTGCTTGACGAGGTGTGCCGCACGGGTGACGCTGACTGGACCCGCTCACTGATGCAGCGTGCCGGGCGCATCGTCTGCCGCAACCTGGGGCAGGTGGCGATCGCTCGCGAGCTGGGCGTGACGTTTGACGTGGCGGCGCCGGTGTTCTGCGCGAATCGGGCCACGCTTACCTGGCTGCGCGGATTCGGTGCGGGGCGGGTGTACTTGCCGGCCGAGTTGCTCGGCAATGATGCGGAGCGTATTGCCGAACTGGCTGCTGAACCCGGCGTCTTGGGTCCGGTCGACGCCGACCGTCCCGAGCTTATGGTGTGCGAGCACTGCCTGCTGACCGCCGAGGGCGTCTGCGCCACCGATGCGACGGGACAGGTCCGTTGCCGCGACTGCTTGCGTCGTCGGCAGGCACGCTATCTGGTCGAGCGTGACGGTACACGTCTGCCAGTTGCCATTGACGCATGCGGCAGGACGAGGATTTTCCTGTCGTAGGTGCCGCGTCGCGTTAGTTTGTTATCATAAGAGAGTTTATGGACTTCCAGCACCGCCGTTTTCGGCGAGGGTGCTATAGCAAAAGGAGGATACCCAATGCTGTCTGTTGACGAGCAAATGCGTATCATCACCTCGGGCGCCGCGCAGATCGTTCCCGAGGCCGACCTTCGCAAGAAGCTTGAGAAGGGCGAGCCCCTCAACATCAAGCTCGGCGTCGACCCCACCAGCCCCGACCTGCACCTGGGCCACGCCGTGCCGCTGCGCAAGATGCGTCAGTTCCAGGACCTGGGCCACAACGTCACCCTCATCATCGGCAACGGTACCGCGTTGATTGGCGACCCTTCGGGCAAGAATTCCACCCGTCCGCAGCTTTCGCAGGAGCAGATCGAGGCCAATGCCGAGACCTACGTGAGCCAGGCCATGAAGATCCTGGATCCCGAGAAGACCACCATCGTGCACAACGGTGACTGGATCCTTTCGATGGATCTGGCCGGTCTGCTGCAGGTGTGCTCCAAGTTCACCGTCGCCCGCATCCTCGAGCGCGACGACTTTACCAAGCGCTACCAGTCTCAGACGCCGATCGCCCTGCATGAGTTCCTGTATCCCGTGATGCAGGCTTTCGACTCCGTGCAGATCAAGGCCGACGTCGAGATGGGCGGCACCGATCAGCTCTTCAACCTGCTCGCTGGCCGTGAGCTCATGGAGAAGATGGGCATGGAGCCGCAGATCGCGCTCACCATGCCGCTGCTCGAGGGCACCGATGGCGTGCGCAAGATGTCCAAGTCCTATGGCAACTACATCGGCCTGACCGACGCTCCCAAGGATATGTTCGGCAAGACCATGTCCATCCCCGACGAGATGATCGGCAAGTACTATCGTCTGGCCAGCTCGCTCACCCCGGCCGAGGTCGACAAGATCGACGCCGCCCTGGCCGATGGTTCTGCCGACCCCTACGAGCTCAAGCGCGCTCTGGGCCGCGACCTGTGCGACACCTACCACGGCGCCGGCGCCGGAGACGAGGCTCAGGCCGAGTTCGACCGCGTGTTCAAGGAGGGCCAGCTTGCCGACTTCCCCGAGAAGCATGTCGAGCTGACCGTCAACGACGAGGGCCAGATCTACCTCGCCGGCCTGCTCAAGGACTTGGGCCTTTCGGCGAGCGCCGGCCAGGCTCGTCGCGATATCGACGGCGGTGGCGTCAAGATCAACGGCAAGGCCGTGGCTCCCAAGAGCTACAACATCGATCCCAGCGCCCTCAAGCTGGGCGACACCCTTTCTGTGGGTAAGCGCAAGGGCTTCAAGTTGATTTAGTTCCGCCGTTCTACCGAACGGCGGACCGGCCGACGCAGCGCGGGGCCCCCGTTGGGAAAAAGTCCGGGAAAAATAAACGGGGCGCCCCCAGCTGGGGCCCCCGGAGGGTTACCGGGACCAGGGG
>CAMQHB010000032.1:0-20653 GCA_947001545.1 uncultured Collinsella sp. | reverse complement strand
AAACCGGGCTCGAACAAACACGCCTATTGACAATGGCTTTCTCATATTAAAGGGGGCCTTGACCCCCTTGAACGCTCACTTGCATGTATGGTGCCCGAGGCGAGACTCGAACTCGCACGTTGTTGCCAACGGTGGATTTTGAGTCCACTGCGTCTGCCAATTCCGCCACTCGGGCACGCAATGCGTGAGTTAGTTTATCACAGCTTTCTACCGATTAGTCCGAAAATGGAACTTCGAGCATTTCGATAAGCTCAACCTTGCGTAACATCTCCCGCTTACGACATCCACGTCCGTCAACCGAGGCCTCGCCCATCTGGTTGTCATAGGGATCCTCGCGCATACCATCGAGAGCAGGCACAAATTCAGCCTGGAATCGATTGTTGGCCACCATACGCCACGGATCGAGATTGCCAAAGTAGTGACGACGACGCCACTCCTCCCCCATCCTGCGTGCCGAGGAACCAAACGATACGTCGGCGTTAAGCCAACCGGTCTGTGGCGTATAGAACTCAGCCCAATCGTGCGGCCCCACCGAATCGGGCGCAACATACAGGCCGCTCTGCCAACGAGCAGGCACCCCCGCGATGCGGCACATGGTGATAAACGTGAGCGCCATAACGCCGCAATCGCCGCGGAGCGAATGCGCACAGTCGTCGGCAATAGATCCCAAAAGCAGGTACGGTGGCTGATAGCGATAGTCGATATGCTGTGTCAGGTAATCATAGATAGCACGAGCGCGATCGAGCGGATCCTCGAGTCCGTCAACAACACTGGCCGTCAGCTGCTGCAGATACGGCGTGAATGCAATGTGCGGACGGTCCTCGGAAATATCCTCGGACAGCGGCGCGTCCATACACGGATGCGCCGGAAGCGCACCCCCATAGATATCGCGATAAGCGGCATCGATGTGATAACGATAGGTCACCGAGAATGAGCGCTCACTCGAAGAAGACCACGAGGCGGTACGCGCCGAAGCGTTCGCGGGAGCAACAGTACCCTCCGGCGTCATGTCGAGAATCTCGACCTGAGACTGTTGGCGGCAGGTGGCGGCAACGGGAAGCCAAGCGTGAACGGTCTCCCCCTCTAGAGCGCCGGGGACAGACAAGGACGCTTTAAGCGTAATGACGCGAGCCAATCCGTTTTGCGACTCCATCTCCTTGAGCATCTCGTTGCGCAGTGCAATTCCGTCCGTAGGATCGGGCCGCATGCCGGGAACCTCTTTGGGATATACGCGAAGCGAATCGAGGAAGTTGTCGAGAACGAACAGCTCGCCATCGATAAAGCGCCAGTCAATACGCTTACGGTCAATCAGATCGTCAAACTGCTCCTCGGTAAACTCAGGCCACTCCTCGCGAATCATCGCAATAGCCCGATCGCGCGACACCGAAAAATGAAGCGGCGTCTCAAGCATGCGATACCGCTCGGCACGAACGCAGGCAGCAAGCGAGGGATCGGGATCTTGGGCAAGTAGGCGGTCGCAAGCCTCAATAGCCTGCGAAAGATACCCCGCGTCCTTTAAACGCAGAATCTCGGGTGGCAAGCCAACATCTAGAAAACGGAAGTCATCATTGCAAACATCAACAGAGCAACCAACAGGACCCTCGTCAATAACCTTCCCATCCGAAGGCAGCACATTAATAACAGCCATACCAAACTCCAAGTCATTAGAACTCTTGAAGCCCATTGTAGCGAGATAAAAAAGAAAGCCCCAATAAAGGAACCCTCAACACCGATAAACGGTACCTCTAAAAATGAATTCAGCCCAGTAACCCTGTAGCGAGTTAACAAAGGAGGCCCCGTTCACCCGGAGCTGATTCCGTCGCGCGACTTCTGGCGAAGCCAGTAGCCACCTTAATTCAGGCTCGTAACCCTGCGGCGTTAAACGAAGGAAGCCCCGTCTCCCGGAACTGTTTCCTTGGCGCGACTTCTGGCGAAGCCAGGTGAGCGCAAAGGAAACAGTGTAGGGAGACGGGGCTTCCGGTGGGAAGTTTAGCGACGCTTACGCCTTGTTGACGGAGCCAAACTCCTCCATGAGCTCCTTGGTGCGGGCAACGATGTTCTCGCGACCAGGCTTGAGGAGCTTGCGGGGGTCAAAGCCCTTGCCCTGCTGATCCTTGCCAGCCTCGATATACTCGCGAACGCCCTTGGCGAAGACGAGCTGCAGATCGGTGTTGACGTTGATCTTGGAGATACCCAGGGAGATGGCCTTCTTGATCTGATCCTCGGGGATGCCGGTGCCACCGTGCAGGACGAGGGGCAGGTCGCCGGTCTGAGCCTTAATCTCGCCCAGGCGCTCGAAGGAAAGGCCAGCCCAGTCGGCAGGGTACACGCCGTGGATGTTGCCGATACCGCAGGCGAGGAAGTCGACGCCCAGGTCAGCAATCTGCTTGCACTCAGCAGGATCAGCGAGCTCGCCGCTGGAGGTCACGCCGTCCTCGGTGCCGCCGATGCCGCCGACCTCGGCCTCGATGGACATGCCCTTGGAGTGGGCAAGCTCAACGAGCTCCTTGGTGCGGTCGAGGTTAAGCTGGAAGGTCTCCTCGTGAGAGCCGTCATACATGATGGACGTGAAGCCGGCCTCGATGCACTTGAAGCAGTCCTCGTAAGAACCGTGATCGAGGTGAAGGGCGACGGGAACGGTAACGCCCGTGGCCTCGACGGCAGCCTTGACCATGTCGGCGCAGACCTTGAAACCGCCCATCCACTTAGCGGCACCAGCGGTGCACTGAAGGATCAGCGGAGACTTGGCCTCCTCGGCGGCCTGGAGAATAGCCAGGGTCCACTCGAGGTTGTTGGTGTTGAAGGCACCGAGACCGTACTTGCCGGCCTCGGCCTTCTTGAGCATGTCTGCTGCGTTGACGAGCATAAAAGAAACCTCCTGTAAGGTTGCTCCGATAACGCCTGAGATTTTACCACGACATACCCGAGCATAAACGTTCGTTTGTTCACGAATACCATCCGATTGGACAAATTTTGACCGTTTGCCCCACAGAATCGACCCACTGGGGAAAATAGCTTGACGATTGAGCGGTCTTCGTGGTTCGGACGACGGCTTCGAGCCTACATCTGCATAAACGGGTTCTGCATAAGTTCGCGCGCCATCGTGGTCGAATCGCCATGGCCCGTCAAGCAAACGGTATCGGGCGGAAGCATCTTGGCAAGTTTGGAGAGCGAGCGCATAATCGCCGCCTCGTCACCGCCGGAAAGATCGGTACGACCGCGGCTGCCCGGGAAAAGCGTGTCGCCCACAAAGGCGATGTTCCCCCGCTCGGTCGCGGCGAACAGGACGATGCCGCCCGGCGTATGCCCCGGCGTCTCGATCACCTGCAGGCAGACGTCGCCCACCTCGATTGTATCGCCCTCGGCAAGCAAACGCGTCGGCTCACCCGGATCGGGTGTCTCGATACCCCACATGGCGCGCTGCTCCTCGATATTTGCGCGAGGTACCGTCACGTCCTTAGCGCACAACTCATATAGCGCGCTGTCGCCAACGACAGCTCGAACCCCGGCAACCCCGCCAACATGGTCGGCATGACCGTGCGTGCAGACAGAGCCGAGTACGCGCACCTCGGGATGCGCGGTGCGGATATGCTCCACAAGACACTCGCCCTCCCACGCCGGATCGACGATTAAGCACTCGTCATTCGAAATCACGGCGTAACTGTTGGTCTGAATGGGGCCGTTGACGAGCGCCTCAATCGAAGCCGCACCTCGGGGTGTCAGGTCCAAAGTCATATCGCCCATGCGCATACCCTCCTTCTAAAATACGTTCGAGGCACCAAACGATGCCTCGAACGTAACCAATATCTATGATGCTGAGAGGCTCTCGCACCTACACACGGCGCTTGAGCTGAGCTCCGCCTTCGCCGGGCATAAGACGGCGAGCGTCGTAGACCGAATCGACACTGCTGATGGAAGCCAGCAGCGGATCCAGACCACTCGCGTCCGAGATCTCGACCATAAAGCGCAGGGTTGCAATACCCTCGCGGTTGGTCGACGTGGCGGCAGAAAGGATATTGCCGCCCGCATCGCCAATGGCAATGGTGACATCCTTGAGCAGGCCCATACGGTCCAAGCACTCGACCACGATCTCGACCTGGAAGAGGGTGTCGGCAGCGCCGTCCCACTCCACATCGATCATGCGCTCGGGATGTTCCATAAGACCCTTGACGTTGGGGCAGTTGGCGCGATGTACCGAAACGCCACGACCGCGCGTGATGAAGCCGACGATGTCGTCGCCCGTCACGGGGTTGCAGCAATGAGCCAGACGGACCAGCAGGCCGCTGTTGCTCTCGCCCTTGACGATAATGCCGTTGCTGGCGCTCTTGCCGCGCTTTTGCGGCTTGCGGTTGGAGCCGCGAGCAGGCTGTTTCACGACCTCGGCGATAGCCTCGGCCTTGGTGAGCTGTTCCTCGGGCTTGGGGTCCAAGATTTGCTCGACCTTATTGCCCACAGCGCGCGGGGCAACCTTGCCGGCGCCGACGGCGGCAAACAGGTCCTCGAGCTGCTTGAAGTTAAACTGCTCCGCTACGGCGTTGAGCGCACGCGTCGAACGCGGCGTAGAAATGCCATAGCCACGCTTCCGCAGGTCCTTGGCCAGCATATCGCGGCCGGCAGCAGCGTCGTCATCCTTGGTCGCAGCGGCAAAATAGCGGCGGATCTTTGACTTGGCGGAAGGCGTCTTAACGATCTTGAGCCAATCACGCGACGGCTTGGAACTCTTGTTAGTCAGGATCTCGACACGGTCACCCGTCTTAATCTCGTGCGTGAGCGGAGCCACCGCACCGTTGATTTTGGCGCCGACGCAATGGTTTCCCACCTCGGTGTGAACGGCATAGGCAAAGTCGAGCGGCGTGGAGCCGGCACGAAGCGCCATGACCTCGCCCTTGGGCGTAAAGACGAAGATCTCCTGATCGAAGAGGTCAACCTTCAGCGAATGCAGGTATTCCTTGGCGTCGGTGATCTCATCAGACGCAGCCCAATCGAGCGAATGCTTGAGCCAGTTGATCTGGTCGTCCAAACGTTGAGCGTCATTGGTCTTGGAAGCAGACGATCCGCCCGACTTCTTGTATAGCCAGTGGGCGGCAATGCCGTACTCGGCCTGCTCATGCATCTCGTAGGTTCGAATCTGAATCTCGAGCGGACGGGCCGTGGGGCCGATGACCGTCGTGTGGAGCGACTGGTAGTTATTGACCTTGGGCATGGCGATATAGTCTTTAAAGCGACCGGGCATGGGGTGCCACAGCGTATGCACCGCGCCGAGCGTGGAGTAGCAATCGCGCACCGAATGGGTAATTACGCGCAGCGCCACCAGGTCGTAGATCTCGGAGAACTCCTTGCCCTTGCGCTTCATCTTTTGGTAGATGGACCAATAGTGCTTGGAGCGGCCGTTGATCTGGAAGTCCTCCAGACCAATGCGGTTGAGCTCATCGGTAAGCGTCTTGATGGTCTCGGCAAGGTAGCGCTCGCGGACCTCGCGCGACTCAGCCACCATGCGCGCGATGCGCTGGTAGGCATCGGGCTCCAGGTAGAAGAAGGACAGGTCCTCGAGCTCCCACTTAATAGAGCTCATGCCCAGGCGGTCGGCCAAGGGCGCGTACACGTCCATGGTCTCGCGAGCCTTAAACAGGCGACGATCCTCGCGCAGGGCTGCCAGCGTTCGCATGTTGTGCAGACGGTCGGCAAGTTTAACGATGATGACGCGAATGTCCTTGGACATGGCGAGGAACATCTTGCGCAGCGTGAGCGCCTGCTTCTCGTCCATGCTGTCGACTTCGATGTTGGTGAGCTTGGTCACGCCATCGACGAGCTCGGCCACCGTATCGCCAAACAGGCCGGAAACATCGGTGAGCGAGGTCTCGGTGTCCTCGACGGTATCGTGCAACAGCGCGGCGCACACCACGTCACAATCCATCTTGAGATCGGCCAAAATGATGGCAACCTCGACGGGATGGTTAATGTACATCTCACCCGAGCGGCGCTTTTGGTTACAGTGTTTCTCGGCGGCAAAGCAGTAGGCTTGCTCCACCTTGGAGAAGTCGTCCTCATTCATATATTTGAGGCACAAGCGCTCCAGCTTGTCGTAGCTGTCCGCCATAATCTCGGGCGGCAGCTCATCGGCATGCTTATAGTGCTCCATCTCCGAAAACGGCTGGAGGGTGGAATCATGGGCGGTACGGGCTGCGGCATCCATCGAGGTCCCCTTCCCCTAGGCCCGCGGTACGATCGGGCGGTTAACTTTGGCTAGCATATCAGAAGCGCACGAATCGAGCGCCCAACTCCGGAAAGCCGAGAACTCCATGCGCGAGCGCAAGCCCTCCAAATAGCGAATTGACCTGCTCAATTGCACGCGGCCGGGGTTTTCGGCCATCGCGATGCGACGGGTGTCGTCAAACCCCGAAACGCGACAAAAACCAAGCTCTTCGAAGATTCCCAAGCCGCTTTCCACCGAGCGCTCGTCGACCGGCGTGCGAGCATCGATGGCAAGGCACATCTGCGCGATGTCGATATCGCTCGCGCTAAAGAAATCGTCCCCGGTCTTGCCGCGGTTGGAGCGCCACATGGTCTGCAACGCGCGATAGAGCGTGACGAGCTCGTCGCGCTCGGGCGCATAGCAGTCGAGTAGGCGCTCGTTAATACGGGCGTCACGCGACGAATAGAGTAGATGGATCACGGCGGGTTGGCCATCGCGACCGGCGCGGCCGCTCATCTGGTTAAACTCAATGCCGCCAAACGGCATGTGATAGAGCACGACATGGCGAATATCGGGAAGGTTGACGCCCTCGCCAAAGGCGGATGTCGAGACGATGCAGCTGAGGCTGCCGTCTCGAAACGCCTCCTCTACGCGATGGCGGTCGGTGCGCGTAAGGCCAGCGTTATAGAACGCGATACGGGTCGCACAGTCGGGAACGCGTTTGCGTAGTGTCTTGGCGAGCGCCACGGACTGGTCGCGCGAATTGACGTAAATGACGGTCTTCTCCCCCGTCGCCACGATCGACACCAAACGGTTCTCGCGACTTGCAAGATCACGGTCGTCCTCGAGCTGCAGGTTCTCGCGCACCGTCTCGTCGACCACCGTGTGAGTGATCGGAAGCATGCGGGCAAGCTCGGCCACGACCGGAGCCGTCGCGGTGGCCGTCGCGGCCATAACGACCGGGTCGCCCAGGGCTTTGAGGATATCGGGCATGTCGAGATAGGCGCTGCGGTCGCCGCCCTTGGCAAGGCCAGCGTGGTGCGCCTCATCGATAACGACAAAACCGATGCGCCCCGAACGCGCAAAGCGGTCGCGGTGAATGGACAGGAACTCGGGCGTCGTGAGCACGATGCCGGTACGGCCCGAAGCCAAGCCGGCAAACACGTCATCGCGCGCCGCCTCCACGGTCTCGCCGGTCAGCACGCCAACGCCAATGCCAAGCGATGCCATCGTCGACGAGAGGTGATAGGCCTGGTCGGCAACAAGCGCACGCAGCGGATAGACAAAGATGCTCGCACGTCCGCGAAGCACCGCCTCACGCGCGGCATGCACATGGAAGATGAGCGACTTGCCGCGCCCCGTTCCCATAACGGCCAGAACACTTTGGTGATCGGCCAGGGCATCGAGCGCCTCGACCTGCGCGCGGTGCGGCTGGTTCGAGCCGATAAAGCTATGGATAAGCGAGCGCGTGAGCTCGGTATAGGAAAGCTGGGCGAGCGTCTCGCGCTTGCGCGACTCCAGGCGCAGGCCAGAATCCGCCGGCTGCACGCCACGACGAAGCTCGCATGCCGGATCGTCGACGCCGGGCAGCGTGGTATCGCGGACCAGAACATCCTTGATCATGAGCTTGGGCTTCACACGCCCCTGCCAATGCTCGGCAACGGCCTCGAACACCAAGTCGACAGCGCTATCGCAGTTGATGAGCTTATCGATTTGCGGCACGCGGAACATGATGGCCGGCACGCTCGCGGCGCCATCGGTCGCCACAAAGCGCATGTGCTCGCCGGTTTTGCCCACCACGGCGCGATCGCACATCGTCACGCCCTCGGCGGCCAGCAGCGGCACCTTGTTGCCCTGGCCAAACGGCTCAAGACGGGAAATCTGCTCTATAGTCTCGATATTCAGCTCGGAAAGGTCGACCGTGGCGGCAACCTCGTCGATGTCTTCAAAGTCCTCAGCGGGAATCTCCGATAGCACGGCGGAAAGGCGACGACGGAATTCATCGAGCTTGGATGCCTCGATGGTCACACCCACCGCACCGGCATGTCCGCCGCGACGAATCAGCAGGTCGGAACAGCGCTCGACGGCGTCAAACAGGTTAACTTTGCCCACCGAGCGACCAGAGCCGCGCGCGATACCGTCCTCGATCGAGAACAGCAGCGCCGGCACGTGATAGCGGTTGGTCAGACGGCTTGCCACGATGCCCTTGACGCCCTCGTGCCAGCCTTCGCCGCCCACAACGATCGCGCGCCCGCCGTCATAGGTCTCCTCGACCTTTGCCATGGCATCGCGCGTGAGCTCCGCCTCGATCTCACGGCGCTGGCGGTTGATTTCCTCGAGCTCAGCCGCCAGCGCGCTTGCTTCGATGGGATTGCGGGCAAGCAGCAGGTCGAGCGCCAGCTTGGGATCGGCCATGCGGCCGGCAGCGTTTAAGCGGGGAATGAGCGAGAATGACAGGCCATCCGCCGTAATGCTCGAAAGGTCCGCCTTGGCAAGCGCGGCAAGCGCGATATAGCCGGGGCGAGCGGTTACGCGCATCTGCTGGATGCCCTCGGCAACCAGCGCGCGGTTCTCGGGCGTGAGCGGCATCATGTCGGACACGGTGCCCAGCGCCGCGACCTCGATTAGCGAACGCCAATACGACGGCTTGCCCAGGCGCTCACCCAGGACTTGCACCAGCTTGAGCGCCACACCAGCACCGGCAAGCTCGCGCGAGGGGCCCTCGTCCTCGAGCTTGGGGTCGGTCAGGGGCACACCCTGCGGCACCTGGTCGGAGGGCTCGTGATGGTCCGTGACCACCAAATCGATCCCCAGGTCCTCCAAATAGGAAACCTCTTCCTTGGCGGCAATGCCGTTATCGACGGTCACGATCAGCTGGGGGCGAGCGAGCTCGTTAACGCGGTCGAGTGCCGCGCGCGAAAGACCGTAGCCCTCATCAAAGCGGTGCGGAATAAACGGCGTGACATCGGCGCCAAACGTGCGCAGCGCCTCGGTCAACAGGCAGGTCGACGTAATACCGTCAACGTCAAAATCGCCAAAGACTGCAATGTGCTCGTGGTTGCGAATAGCACGCTCGACGCGGTCGGCAACGACCGACATGCCCGGGATAATGAGTGGGTCGGCCCAGTCGCGATCGAGCGAAGGCGTCAAAAACAATTGGCCCTCTTTGATGGAGTCAATGCCGTGCGCGACCATAATGCGCGCCACCAGCCCGGGAATGCCCAGACCAGCCGAAAGCTCCTTTTCGAGCTCGGGGTTTTGCTGAGCGACCGCCCAGCGATGCGTCGTCTTAAGCGATGACATAGGCACCCACCCCTGATAGGGGCAGGTCGCCGCGATACCTCTCACGGTTCATAGCGATGAGTCCTCTGTGTATGCCCGCTTCGGCAGGCAGATCTGTTGAACGGTTTTATTATACCGTGCAGCGCGGACGCAAAACGCCGCGGTGCGCCGCGGTTTCGGCAAACGATGGCGGTAATGGCCTCGAAATAATCGAGCGTTTCAGCCGCACGGACGCATACGAGCGTCTAGCATATCCATACAAACGAGTTCGCGGATAAAGGGAGTCACGGGACATATGAAGCAATGGGCTGGACTGGGAAAGTTCCTCGCGGGGCATATGCAGATCATCGTTCCGATTTGCGTGGCGCTCGGCGTGCTCTTTCCCCAGCAGATCGGCGTGCTCAAGCCCATTGTTCCCGCCCTCTTCGCCTTTATGACGTTTCAGGGCGCGCTCAGCAACACCTTCCACCAGGTAGCCGAGGTGTTCCGCCGTCCCCTGCACCTGATTTTGGCACTGCTCGTCTCGGCGGCGCTTATTCCCATCGCGGCCTATGCCATGGGATCGTTATTCTTTGGCTCCAATCCCAACCTTGTCTGCGGCATCGTGCTCGAGTACAGCGTGCCCGTGGCCGTCACCGCTTTTATGTGGATCAGCATGTTCGGCGGCAACGGCCCGCTCGCGCTCACCATCATCCTGACGTCCTCGGTTATCTCCCCTGTGACGATTCCGCTCACGCTTAAGCTCTTGCTGGGTGCCACCGTCTCGATCGATGTGCCGAGCATGATGCAAGACATGGCCTTTATGATCGCCATCCCCGCCGTGCTCGGCATCGTGATCAACGAGCTCACGCGTGGATGGGGACACGAGAAGCTCTCCCCCGTGCTCTCGCCCGCCTGCAAATTCATGATGATGGGCGTTATCGCCTCCAACTCCACCGCCATGAGCGAGTACGTGCTGCACATGAACGCGGTGCGCTTGGAAGTCGCCCTCTTTATTTTGGTCTTCGCCATCAGTGGCTTTGTCGTCGGTTTTCTGGTCGCCCATGCGCTGCATCTGCCATATAGCGAGACGACCACCATGTGCTTTACCTGCGGCATGCGTAACATCTCTTCGGGCGCCGTCATCGCCACGCAGTACTTTCCGGGCGAAGTCGTGTTTCCCGTCATGTGCGGAACGCTGTTTCAGCAGGTACTCGCCTCGCTTATCGGGCATCTCTTTGAGCGTCTGACCGGCGAGGAGCGCGCCGCCCAGCGCAAGCGCGTCGAAGCCGGCCGCGACGCCATGGCACGCTAGACTGTCCGCATTACGCGGGTATTAGTCTTGCTATACGAGCGTTTCCAGATGCGCACGCAGGCGCTCAGCATCGATATCGAGCGTTGTCTCAGCATTGACCTGGGCCAAACGATAGCCGACAAAGTAGGGCGAAACCACCCAACGCGGCAGCGCCTTGGCAATGGTCCGACCGCCCAGGTGATAGAAGAACAGGTTATACGACTCTGCGCGACCACCGTGGTGCTCGTTCAGGATATAGCGCAGAGCTACCTGGATTGCATCGGCGAAGAGATCCGCCTCGGTTTGATCTCTCGTGTCATCGCTGGCGGCGATTCCCTGCGGGGCTGAAACGTTGATCTCAAAGAACCCCATGATGGGTTCGGTTGAGATGTTGGCCGAGATCCTCCCCTGTTGCCAGACATTGATGCCTTCGAAATTGGCGGAAGCCAGCGAAGCATAGCCGTCTTCCTGCTCCAAACCCACAATCTGCATGTGCGGATGAACGAGGCTACCGCCCGAGAGCGGACCCTTGTTCTTGTACATGAGCACGCTTCGATACTGCTGTGAATCGATCATCTGCTGCCAGCAACCCAGGGCAAACCGCATCACATGGTGGAGTTCATCCGGCTCATAGGTCACCAGGTCGGCATCGTGATCGGCCGACTCGATCAGCACGGTTTGACGGGTGGCGCGCAGGGTCTTGAACTTATTCTCGAGCCAAATGCAATCGCCATCACGGCGAATGATGTCGGTGAGCCCTTCTGTATCGCAAAAGGGGCACGCGGTGCCGGGACGACGGTTGTCGTCGGGCTTACCGTTCGCCTGCTGAACGTCAAATACCAGCGTCACGGGTTATACCTCCAGCGGCACAATCTTGGTGCCATGGAGCTCGGAGACGCCCAGTGCCGCTGCCACGGTATCGCGGTTGACCGTGGAAATGCCGCCGCCGGGAAGGATGGTCAAGCGGTCGCCCGCATACTCGATCAAGCGGGCCAGGTTTTCGAAGTTGTCCTCGATCGGCGTACCGGCAGCGCCACCATGCGTCAGGATGCGTGTGATGCCGCAGTCGGCGAGTATGTCAATCGCGTCGAGCTGAGCCTCGGGCGAGAGCTGATCAAACGCCATGTGGAAGGTGATGTCGATGGGCTCACGCTTGCATTCCTCGGTCGCGCAGCCCGCGGCCATCACGAGAGCGCCCAACGTAAGCTCGTCGAGCGCCCATCCGCCAGCGCAGGGCTTGCAGCTGCCAAAGACCAAGCCGTCAACGCCGGCGCTTACGGCAAGGCCCAGGTCCATCTCCATCATGCGCAGCTCGTCCTGGTTGTAATGAAAGTCACCGCCACGCGGGCGAATCATGCACATCACTCGCGCGTCATGCTCGTGAGCATAGCTGACTGTAGCGCTGATAACACCGGCCGAGGGTGTAGTGCCACCGACGGCAAGGTTGTCGCACAGTTCAATACGCCTTGCACCGGCATCGATAGCCGCCGGCACCCGCTCAAAGTTCTCGGCACAAAACTCGTACAGCATAGATAGACCCCCAAAGACAGCAGATGTTTTCCGACGGGCATTGTCACACATCCCCATGAAGTTGCGGTGGAATAGGGACTCATTTGGCCTCTGGAGCCCGTATTCAGTCCCTATTTCACCGCAACTTAAAAGGGGGCGCTGACCGGGTTGGTCAGCGCCCCCTTTGTTGAATGGATTAACCGCCCAGATAGGCTTTGCGGACGTTATCGTCGTGCAGGAGCTCTTGGCCGGTGCCGGTCATGGTGATCTTGCCGGTCTCGAGCACGTAACCGCGTGTGGCGATGGAAAGCGCCATCTGCGCGTTTTGCTCGACCAGAAGCACCGTGGTGCCGGCCTTGTGCAGGTCCTCGACAATCTGGAAGATCTGTTCGATCAGAATCGGTGCCAGACCCATGGAAGGTTCGTCGAGCATAAGCAGTTTGGGGTTACTCATAAGGGCGCGCCCCATAACGAGCATCTGCTGCTCGCCGCCTGAAAGGGTGCCGGCGACCTGGCGACGACGTTCCTTCAGGCGCGGGAACTGCTCGTAGACGCGCTCCAGGCCCGGAGCCACCGTGGACTTGGGCTGCGTATAGGCGCCCATCTCCAGGTTCTCCTCAACCGTCATCTGCAAAAAGGCGCGACGACCCTCGGGAACCTGAGCCAGGCCCTTACCAACCAGCTTATCAGCGGGCGTATGGGTAATGTCCTCGCCCATAAACTTGATGGAACCGGTCTTGGAGCGAAGCAGGCCCGAAACGGTCTTGAGCGTTGTGGACTTGCCGGCACCGTTCGCACCGATCAGGGCCACGATCTCGCCCTCGTTGACGTTAAAGGAGATGTCCTTGATGGCGTGGATGGCGCCGTACCAGACGTTGATGTTGTAGACGGAAAGCATCGGCTCTGCCATTTAGTTCTCCCCCTTATTCTGCTTGCCCAGATACGCCTCGATAACGGCATCGTTGTTCTGGATTTCCTCGGCCGTGCCCTTGGCGATGACCTTGCCAAAGTTAAGCACGCAGATACCCTCGCAAATATTCATGACGAGCGACATGTCGTGCTCAATAAGCATGATGGCGATACCAAAGGTGTCGCGAATCTTAACGATGTTCTCCATGAGCTCGGCGGTCTCGGACGGGTTCATGCCTGCGGCAGGCTCGTCGAGCAGCAGCAGTTTGGGGTTGGTGGCAAGCGCGCGGACGATCTCCAGACGACGCTGAGCGCCGTAAGGCAGCGATCCGGCCTGCTCGTTTGCCAGATGCTCCATATCAAAGATGGACAGCAGCTCCATGGCGCGTTCGTGAGCAGCCTTCTCGTGCTTCCAGTACGTCGGCAGGCGCAGCACGCCCTCAAAACCGGAGTAGCGCTCCTGATTGTGCAGACCGACCTTGACGTTGTCCTCCACCGTCATGGTGTTGAACAGGCGAATGTTCTGGAATGTACGGGCAATACCCATGCGGTTGACCTGATAGACCGACTTGCCCGAGGTGTCCTCACCGTCGAGCAGGATGGTGCCGTGCGTGGGCTGATACACCTTGGTGAGCAGGTTGAAGACCGTGGTCTTACCGGCACCGTTGGGGCCGATCAGACCGGCGATCTCGGTCTTGCCGATAGTCAGGCTAAAGTCGTCGACTGCCTTAAGGCCACCGAACTCAATGCCCAGGTGGATGCACTCGAGTGCCGGGCGCTGACCCAGGTCGCGGTCGGGAACGATGGCGCCAGAAGGATACGGGACCATCTTGCCCTTGTTGAACTCAAATTTACTGGGCATCGGCTGCCACCTCCTTCTTGGAAGCAAAGCGGTCCTTGACGCGACCGAAGAACGCCTTGAGCTGCGGGTTGTTGGTAAAGATCATGACCAAGATCAGCACGATGGCGTAGATGAGCATGCGGTAGTCCGAGAACTGACGGAGCAGCTCGGGAAGCACCGTGAGCAGCGCCGCGGCGATAACGGAACCGCGCATATTGCCCAGACCGCCCAGGACCACGAACACCAGGATGAGGATGGACGTGTTGAAGTCGAACTTGGTGGCGGAGAGCTGCGAGAAGTTACCGCCGAACAGGGCTCCGGCAGCGCCGGCGAGGGCAGCGGAAACCACGAAGGCGATCATGCGGTACTGGGTGACGGAGATGCCCACGGACTCGGCAGCGATCTTGTTATCGCGCACGGCCATAATGGCACGGCCGGTACGGCTGCGAACCAGGTTGAGCACGATCACGAGTGCGACCATGACCAGGATGGCACCGGCGAGGAAGGTCGAATAGGTCGACACGCCCGATGCGCCCTGCGCGCCCTTGATGATGGCGGTGCCGTCCTCGAGCAGGTGCAGGTCGTCAATCGTGGAGTTGCCCGTGATGTTAAAGATCACATGCAGGCCGCGGGAATCGACGCCCACGATAAGGCAGGTGACGATCTCTTTGATGATCTCGCCAAAGGCCAAGGTCACGATGGCCAGGTAATCGCCGCTCAGGCGAAGAACCGGGATACCGATCAGGAAGCCCAGAATGGCAGCGGCGATAGCGCCGACCACAATGCTGATGATCAGGCGCATCGGATCGGACGGAACGGCACTCTCCAGCGCGACGGCGGTGACGATGCCCGTATAGGCGCCGACGCTCATAAAGCCCGCGTGGCCCAGCGACAAGTCGCCCGCGATGCCGACGACGAGGTTAAGGGAGATGGCCATGACGATATAGGCCGTGATGGGAACCAGCTGACCGGCAATCATGCGCGGAATCATGTGGTTAGACTGCATAAAGAACACGATGGCGAACGCCACGATGCACATGGTGTACGTGACAAAGTCGTGACGCGTCTGCCTGTCTTTAAGAAACTTCATAACGCTCACCTATACCTTCTCGGGAACGTACTTGCCCAAGAGGCCGGCAGGCTTGACGAGCAGGACGATGATCAAAACACCAAAGACGATGGAGTTGGCAAGGCTCGTGGAAATGTAAGCCTGCGCCATTGCCTCGATGATGCCGATGAGAATGCCGCCGACAAAGGCACCGGGGATGGAGCCGATGCCGCCGAAAACGGCAGCGTCGAAGGCCTTGATGCCAGGCATGGCGCCCGTGGTGGGCTGCAGGACCGGCGAGTAGGAGCACAGGAGCACGCCGGCGATGGCAGCGAGGGCGGAGCCGATGGCAAACGTCATCGAGATGGTGCGGTTGACGTTGATGCCCATGAGCTGAGCGGCGGCCTTGTCCTCGGACACGGCGCGCATGGCCTTGCCCATCTTGGTCTTACCTGTAAAGAACATCAGGCCGGCCATGATAACCAGGCAGGCGACGATGGTGACGAGTGAGACGGCGCTTACGTTAAACTTGGCCAAGAACTCCGGCACCGGGAAGGTGACGAGCGAAGTGAAGTTCTTGGGCGTGGCGCCCCACAGAAGCTGCGCGGCGTTCTGCAGGAAGTAAGACACGCCGATGGCCGTGATCAGAACGGCCAGCGGGCCTGCTTGGCGCAGCGGCTTATAGGCCAGACCCTCAATGAGAACACCGAGAACCGTGCAGACCACACAAGAGAGAACTACAGATGCCCAGCCCGGGAGGCCGAGATACGACGTGGCGCAGAACGAGACATAGGCACCGACCATGATGACATCGCCGTGAGCGAAGTTGAGCATCTTGGCGATACCGTAGACCATGGTGTAGCCCAACGCGATGATGGCGTAGACGCTGCCCATGGACAGGCCGTTGACCAGGTATTGGATAAAGACCGTCATGTTCCACATCCCCCTTTCGAATAGGTTTCCAGTTAATGTATGAAACAGGGACGTTACACTGTCCCTAGATACCAAGCAAGCAGGGAAGGCCAAAACCTCCCCTGCTTGGGATCAAAACCGCTCTATGTAAGGCGGCCAATTAGGCCTGTACGTACTTGCCGTCGGTGATGACGTACGCCGTGGGCTCCTTCTGGACCTGGCCCTTATCGTTCCAGGTGAGCTTGCCGGTCAGACCGTCAACGGTAATCTTGAGCATAGCCTTGGACAGCTTCTCGGCGACCTCGGTCGGATCGGCGTCGACACCAAGACCGGCCTCCTTGACGGCCTCGGCCACCGCGTGCACGCCGTCGTAGGCGTCGGCGGCAAACTGGTCGGGGGTATCGCCGTACTTATCCTTGTAAGCGTTAACGAAGTCGGCGTTCTTCTCGTCGTCGGCGGAGAACGGGGTCATGAGCAGCAGGCCCTCGGCAAGAGAGGTATCGAAGCCCTCAACGCCCAGGATGCCGTCCATGCCGTCGCAGCCCATCATCTTGACGTCGTAGCCCATGTCCTTGGCGTTCTTGAGCAGGACGGACGCCGGCGTGTAGTAGATCGGCGCAAAGATCATGGTGGCGCCGGCCTGCTTGGCCTTGGTCAGCTGGTTGGTAAAGCTCGTGGCGGAGTCGTCCTTAAAGGTCTCCTCGTCAACAATCTCGAGCTTGGACTCAGCGGCCTGGGCCTTAAAGGAATCTGCGATGCCCGAAGAATAGGCGTCGCCGGAGTTATAGAACAGCACGAACTTCTCGTCCGCATACTTCTGCGCCAGGAACTTGGCAGCGTTGACACCCTGGTTAGGGTCGGTGAAGCAAACCTGGAAGACGCAATCCTTGCCGTCGGTGACGTCCTCGGAGGACGCGGACGGGGTGATCATGAACGTCTTGGGGTCGTTACCGCACTCGGCGGCAACGGCAACCGACGCACCCGTGGTGGTCGGGCCGACGAGGGCCTGCATGCCCCAGTCGAGCAGGGTGTTGAAGGCGTTGACGGCCTTCTCGCCATCGGCCTGGTCATCCTCGGCCTTGCTGGCAAGCGGCAACTCCTTGGTCGAGAAATCCTTGCAGCCAAGCTCGACACCCTGGGTAACGGACTTGCCGTAGGACGCGTTGGCGCCGGTCAGCGGGCCGATGGTGCCGATCTTAAACGAAGCGTCGCCCGAAGCGGAACCGCTATCGCCGCCGTTGGAGGAGCAGCCAGCTAGAATGGACATCGCCCCCAGACCTGCTGCGCTCGCGATAACGCTCCTGCGATTCATAACAGGGTTCAATGACTTACCGGTGAGGCTCGACATGCGGCTCTCCTCTCAAATCTCGTCGGGTTTCGGTTACCCGACAGGCCATCCTTCGCCGTGTTCGGCGTTCGCAAAATACTAGACGCTTTAGTTAAGGAAAGTGGCGATTATTTCAACTTTTCTTTTGTTTTGCCCATTTATCCATAATTCTGCGTATTCCTGTAGGTTTATGCAGTTTAGCCACTTTATTGTGTGAAAGTAATGTTTCCGTTCTGTTACAGGCGTCCTTGCCTTGCGTAAAACGGCCCCACCGGTCTCGTTATATGCACTTAGGCGGCGATGTACTTGCCGTCCTGAATCACATAGGCCGTAGCGGGCTTTTCGACTTGGCCCTCGTCGTTCCACGTCAGCTCGCCCGTCAGGCCCTCGATCTTGATCTTGCGCATGGCCTTGGCAAGGTCGCCGGCAATGTCGGCACCGTCGGCCGAAATGTCAATCCCCGCCCTATCGATAGCCTCGGCGATGGCGTGGACGCAATCGTAAGCGTCGGCGGCAAACTGGTTGGGCGTCTCGTCGTAGGCATCCTTATAGGCCTTGACGAAGTCGGCATTCTTCTCATCGTCAGCCGAAAACGGGGTCATGAGCATATCGTCGGCGATCTCGCCCGAGACGGCGACGGCGGCACCAGTCGTGACGGGGCCGACGAGCGCCTGCATGCCCCAGTCGCACAGGGCAAACCTTATGGTGCAAACGTTGACAGTTTGTTACGGAAGTTCGTTTGTAGCAAGCGTGTTTCCAATGTTTCCGCAGCGTTTCGGGGGTGCCGTTTTGTGCGACTCCTGTTGCCTGGCGAGCACGCGCCCTCGGTTCACGCTAAAATGCACTCAACCTTTAAGCGGTTAATCCATCCATAAGATGCACGAAGGAGCTATCTATGAGCGAACCCCTGCGCACCGTGAACGTCGGTCTGATCGGTCTGGGAACCGTCGGCGGCGGCGTGGCCCGTCTGATCAAGAGCCACCACGATGAGTACCTGGCAGCCTACGGCATCGACCTTAAGCTGACCCGCGCCTGCGCGCTTGCCTGGGAGCAGGCCGAAGCAGCCGGTATTGAGCGCGAGGCCTTTACAAGTGACTGGCACGACGTCGTCACCGACCCCGCCGTCGACATCGTCGTCGAGCTGATCGGCGGCGAGCATCCCGCAACCGAGATCTTCACCACCGCCTTCGAGAACGGTAAGCACGTCGTCTCTGCCAACAAGGCCTTGCTGGGCCGTCATGTCGAGACGCTCGCCGAGAAGGCGCGCGCGTGTGGCGTGCAGATTAAATGCGAGGCCAGCTGCGGCGGCGGCATCCCCATCGTGAGCACGCTCGAGCACGACCTGGTGGGCAACAAGATCTTGACCATCGCCGGCATTCTCAACGGCACCACCAACTATATCCTGTCGCGCATGGACGCCGAGGGCGCCGATTACGCCGACGTGCTTGCCGACGCGCAGGCCAAGGGCTATGCCGAGGCCGACCCGTCCGCCGACGTCGACGGCTTCGACGCCGCCAGCAAGACGGCGATCCTCGCCTCCATCGGCTTTGGCACCCGCGTGACCACCGACGATGTGTACCAGCAGGGTATCCGCACCATCGGCGCCGAGGACATCGCCCAGGCCCGCGAGCTCGGCTACACCATTAAGCTGCTCGGCATCGCCCGCAACACCGACGCCGGCGTCGACGTCCGCGTGCATCCCACGCTGATCCCTGCCGATCACATGCTCGCCAAGGTCAACGGCGCCATGAACGCTGTCTACGTCGTAGGCGACGCCGTGGGCGAGACCATGTTCTACGGTGCCGGCGCAGGCTCCTTCCCCACCGCGAGCGCCGTCGTGGGCGACATCCTGTCGCTCTCCGAGCAGATCAGCCGCGGCGTGGCTCCGCTGCCCGAGATTGAGCCCTATGGTCACAACCTCGCCTTTAAGCCCATGGACGAGCTCCAGACCAAGTACTATGTGCGCCTGAAGGTCGCCGACCGCGTGGGCGCCCTGTCCGAGACGGTCGACATCTTTGCCAAGCACAACATTTCGATCTCGCTCATCAACCAGGTCGAGGACGGCAAGTCGGGCGTCAGCGATGCCTGCTCGGTCATCTTCCTGACGCACCGCGCGCTCGAGAAGGACGTCCAGGCTGCCGCCGCCGAGCTTGCCAGCGTCGACTGCGTTGCCGAGGTCGCCAACGTCCTGCGTATCGAGGACGTAGAGGCCTGGACCGAAGGCGTCATGGCCAACTAGCCCAACACCCGCTTATCAATACGCACCTCGGGGGCTCCCGTCCTATGTGGGACGGGAGCCCTTTTCTATCCGGCTTCCAAGCACAGCGGCAAAGCGGCATTTGCACGAGCCGTTCATCGGTAGCGCGGGTTACCGTTCACCGATATGCAAACGCGGCCGATTCCGGCTACCGCTACGCTGTGCTGCGTATGTCCAACCCCCGAAGAATGGAGGCACCATGTTGCTCGAGGGCAAGAAAGCAATCATCACCGGAGGCACACGCGGTATCGGCCATGCCATCGCCTGTCGCTTTATCGAGGAGGGCGCCGCCGTCACGGTCTTTGGCTCGCGTCAGGAGACTGCCGACGCCGCCGTTGAAAAGCTAGCCGCAGCCTATCCCGAGGCCAAGGTCTGGGGCCGCACCTGCGACCTCACCTCGCTCGAGGCCGTAACCGAGGCCTTTACCGAGGCAGCCGCCGACATGGGTGGCCTGGACACGGTCGTTAACAACGCCGGCATCTCCCAGCGCTCGCCCCTTTTGGACTACACGGCCGAGGAGTTCGCAAAGGTCATGAACCTTAACGTCGTCGCTGTCTTTAATGGCCACCAGGCTGCCGCCAAGATCATGACCGAAGCCGGCCACGGCGGCACCATCACTACCACAAGCTCGATGGTCGCCAAGTACGGCCAGCCCTCCGGCGTCGGTTACCCCACGTCCAAGTTTGCCGTCAACGGCATGGTCCAGTCGCTCTCGCGCGAGCTCGCCCCCATGGGCATCCGCGTCAACGCCGTTGCCCCTGGCGTGACTAAGACCGACATGGTCGCCAACCTACCCGAAGAGGTCATCAAGCCCATCGTCGCCACTATTCCGCTCGGCCGCATGGGCGAGCCCGAGGATGTCGCCAACGCCTTTGTCTTCTTGGCAAGCGACATGTCCTCCTATGTCACGGGCGCCATCCTCCCCGTCGACGGAGCCGCCCGCTCCTAAAGGTCGCAAGCCACGACTCCTAGCCTCAACATTGCTCAACGCAAAAGGCGGGGGGGCCGGGGCAAACCCCCCCCCCCCCCCCCGGGAATTTTTTGGTGTTTTAAAAAAAAACCCCCCCCCCCCCCCCGGCAGAAAAAAGTGTTTGGGGGGGGT
>CAMQHB010000031.1:0-21834 GCA_947001545.1 uncultured Collinsella sp. | reverse complement strand
CTGCCCGAGGCCGTCCACTACCTGTACTACGAGCGCTACGGCTGGATTCCCGTGATTGTCGGCAACGACGAGCGCTCCCTGTGCGGCCGTTACGCCGTGTACTACGTCATCTCCATGGAGGGGGAGGACCCCGGCTGGGTTACCGTGCGTGCCGAGGTCGACCCCGCCAAGATGACGTTCCCGTCCGTGACGCCGTTCGTCCCCGCCTGCGTGTGGGGCGAGCGCGAGCTGCGCGATATGTTCGGCCTGATTCCCGAGGGTCTGCCCGACCGCCGTCGCCTGGTGCTTCCCGACGATTGGCCCAGCGGGCTGTACCCGTTGCGCAAGGATTCGATGGATTACCGTTTCCGCCCCGCCCCCGCGAGCGACATGGAAAACTACGAATTCTTGGCCGACACCAAGGGCAAGGAGACCACGCTCGTCCCCATGGGACCGTTGCACATCACCTCCGACGAGCCCGGCCACTTCCGCCTGTTCGTGGAGGGCGAGACGATCGTCGATGCCGATTACCGCCTGTTCTACGTGCATCGCGGTATGGAGAAGGTCGCCGAGACGCGCCTGAACTATGATGCCGTGACGTTCCTTGCCGACCGTATCTGCGGCATTTGCGGCTGCGCCCACTCGGTGGCCTACGCCGAGGCTGTCGAGCGCGCCCAGGGCATTCACGTCCCGCCGCGCGCGCAGTACATCCGCGCCATCATGCTCGAGGTCGAGCGCCTGCACTCGCACCTGCTCAACATTGGCCTCGCATCGCACTACACCGGCTTCGACTCCGGCTTCCAGCAGTTCTTCCGCGTTCGCGAGAAGTCCATGGATCTGGCCGAGAAACTCTCCGGCCACCGTAAGACCTATGGCCTCAATGTGATCGGTGGCGTGCGTCGCGACATCCTGGCCGAGCAGAAGCTCTCCACGCTCACGACCATCCATCAGCTGCGCTCCGAGGTCCAGGAGCTCGTCGACGTTTTGCTCTCCACGCCCAACTTTATTGAGCGCACGAGCGGCATCGGCATTCTCGACCGTAAGATCGCCCGCGACTTTTCGCCGGTCGGCCCGCTCATGCGTGGTTCGGGCTATGCCCGCGACGTGCGCTTTGACCATCCCTTCGACGGCTACCTCGATCCGGACGTCATGAAGATGCACGCCGCCACGGCCGACACCTGCGACGCCTTCGGCCGTACCGCCGTGCGTATCCAGGAGGTCTACGATTCGATCGACATGATCGAGACCATGCTCGAGAACTGCCCGTCGGGCCCCATCCTTACAACGGATTGGGAGTACACCCCGCACAAGTACGCCATCGGTGCCACCGAGGCGCCGCGCGGCGAGGACGTGCACTGGGCGATGCTCGGCAACAACCAGAAGTGCTACCGCTGGCGCGCCAAGGCCGCCACGTACAGCAACTGGCCGGTCCTGCGCTACATGTTCCGCGGCAACACCGTGGGCGACGCGGCGCTGATCGTCGGTTCGCTGGACCCGTGCTACTCCTGCACCGACCGCGTGACGGTGACCGACGTCGCCGCCAAGCGTGACCATGTGCTCGACAAGGAGCAGTTCGAAAACGTCTGGCGCGACAAGTCGCCGCTTGCGGGCGAGGGCACCGTGGCCGCTCCGCTCGATGAGGAGGCGCTCTAATATGCTGAAGCTTTGGAAGGTTAACGCCAAGGCCGGCGACGCGACGGTCAAGTACCCGTTTGCGCCGTTCCCCACCAACAAGGACATGCGCGGCAAGCCCGAGCACGACTCAGAGCTCTGCATTGCCTGCGGCGCCTGTGGCGTGGCGTGCCCGGCCGATGCCATTCGCATGGACACCGACCTTTCGGCCGATACCATCACCTGGTCGATCGACTACGGCCGCTGCATCTTCTGCGGCCGCTGCGAGGAAGCCTGCCCCATGGAGGCCATCAAGCTCACCGAGGAGTTTGAGCTGGCCGTCATGAGCAAGGACGACCTCACCAGCAAGAGCGTCTACACACTCGAGCACTGCTCGCGTTGCGGCAAGCCGTTTGCCCCGCACAAGGAGATCGACTACGCTAAGCGCCTGCTGCAAAAGGCCGGCGGCATGGAGGCCGAGCAGGCCGCCCGTACCGTCGGTATGTGCCAGGAGTGCAAGCGCGAGCTCGACGCCCTGCGCGCCGCCTCGGCCGTAAAGACCGGCAACGCTGCCGGTATGGCTGCCAACGAGACGCTTGCGTCCGGCGAGCCCCAGGGCCCCGGCATGGAGTATCTGGGCGGGCACGGCGTGAACCCGGAGTATATCGACCGCGAGCTCAACCCCGATGCGCCCGAGATTCCCGCCGGTCCGGCGCCGGTCGAGGGCATCATCATGGATTTTGAAACGAAGGAGGAGTAACCATGGCCGAACCCACGCTTTTGCCCGAGCGGCTCCAGTACCGCCCGACCAAGATCGAGCTCGACGAGAGCATCGAGAAGGCCAAGGCGACCCTTCTTAAGAAGATCAAGCGCTCGGTGTACGTCTACCGTGTTGACTGCGGCGGCTGCAACGGCTGCGAGATCGAAATCTTCGGTTCCATCACGCCCGTCTTCGACGTCGAGCGCTTTGGCATCAAGGTCGTGCCCTCGCCCCGTCACGCCGACGTGCTGCTGTACACCGGTGCCGTGACGCGTGCCATGCGCATGCCGGCCCTGCGCGCCTTTGAGGCCGCACCCGATCCCAAGATCGTGGTGTCCTATGGCGCGTGCGGCTGCACCGGTGGCATCTTCTACGACAACTACTGCGTCTGGGGCGGCACGGACAAAATCCTGCCGGTCGATGTCTACATCCCCGGCTGCCCGCCCAGCCCCGCGCAGACCATCTACGGCTTTGCCATGGCACTTGGCCTGCTGGACCAAAAGCTCCATGCCGAGACCACGGTGGAGGCCGCCGGCGAGCAGGCCGATATCCTGCACCCCGGCGTGCCGTACAAGCTGCGCGTTGCCATCGAGCGCGAGGCTCGCGCCATGAGCGGTTACCGTTACGGCCGCGACCTGGCCAATGAGTTTATGGATACGCTCGAGGGTGCGCCCAAGGGCGATATCCGCGGTGCCATGGCGCTGCTCATCGACAAGCAGGACGATCCGCGCCGCGTCGAGGTGTATTCGGCGCTGCAGGATCTGGTGCTGGCCGGAGGTCGCTAGATGGAGCTCACGGACCGCTCTGGTTACTTTGCGGGCCCCGGTATGCTCGGCGGCTCCTTTGGCGATGCCTCGCGCGCAAGCGACGAGGCCGCCGAGGGCGTCGCCGACCCCTGCCTGGGCCATGCGCCCGACCAGGTGGTCTTCTATGAGCTCACGCGTAAGTTTGTGGAGACCGAGGAAGACGTTCCCCAGGAGGCCTGCGACGTGCTGTACTACACGCTCGCCGTGGGCCACCACACCGGCGTGCTCGACTGCTTTGAGCCGCGCCTGTCGGTGCCGGTGGATGTGTTCTATTCGCTCGTCGACGCGCTGCCGGAGGGGGAGGCCAAAACCAAGTTCGAGGCCATCCACTCCTTTGGTGAGTGCCAGCTCGACAAGGCGGCGGTGCCGTCGCTGCTCGAGGCCTGCGATGCGCTGCTCGACGAGCGCGGTTTTCGCGGTTCTGCCAAGGCCGGCATCTCGGTGTTCGATGACGACTTTGGCCTGCATGCCCAGCAGGTCGCGTTTCTGATGAAGTTTCGCGATCTGGTGGAACGCGTGCGCGATGTCTCGGGCGTGTATCTGACGGGGAGGCTGCAGTAATGGGTCGCGTTGTGGATGGTCGTGTGAACGGCGCCCCGTTTGCGGGTATCGTGCTCACGGCAGGAAGCGTGCTGCGTGCCGACGATGCCGCCGGCCCCGTGCTCTCCAAGAAGATGGAGGACGCGCCCATCGCCGGCTGGTACACCATCGACGGCGGTCAGACGCCCGAGGACGACATCATCGAGGTCAAGCGCGAGCGTCCGCCGCGTCTGGTCTTGGTCGATGCCGCCGATATGGTGCTGCCCGTCGGGTCCATCCGTTTGCTCGACAAGCGCGATGTGGCCCGTAAGTCGATGTTCACCACGCATTCGCTTCCTTTATCGATTCTGATCGAAGAGATTGAGCAATCGTGCGAAGATATCGTCTTCATAGGGATTCAGCCGGGCGATACGGAGTTCTATAACCCCATGTCCCCGGAGGTCTTTGAGGCCGTCGACGCCGTGTACGACGCCGTGGCCGCCAACGACTTTTCCCACTTTGTCCGCTTGGGGCAGGAGCTATAGCAGCGCTTGCCCCTGCTGAATAGGAAAGAAGTGATTGACATGGCAGATTCCAAGGTGGAGTACCCCGCTCCCGATTGCCTGGCGCCCGCCGCGATCGAGGCCAAGACCGAGGCCGCCGGCGTGACCAAGGCTAACCTGCCGGTCGCTAAGGCCTTTCTGTTGGCAATGTTCGCCGGCGCGTTTATCGCCTTCGGCGGCCTGTTCTTTACGGTGTTCTTGAGCGACAGCACGCTGGGCTGGGGTGCCCAGCGCGTCGTGGGCGGCCTGTGCTTTTGCCTGGGCCTGGTGCTGGTGCTGGTGTGTGGCGCCGAGTTGTTCACCGGCAACTCGCTTATGGTCTGCGCGCTCAAGAGCAAAAAGATCACCCTGGTCCAGATGCTCAAGGCCTGGGTCGTCGTGTGGGTCGGCAATTTTGTCGGTGCCCTGTTCATCGTCTTTTTGGTGTACATGGCCGGCATCTATAAGCTCAACGGCGAGGCGGTCGCCAACTCCATGGTGAGCGTCGCCGCCGGCAAGGTGACGATCGACTGGGTGACGATCTTCTTCCGCGGCATCCTGTGCAACATCTTTGTGTGCCTTGCCGTGTGGATCGGCACTGCAGGCAAGACCGTAGTCGATAAGGTCGTGGGCATTCTGCTGCCCATCGCCGCCTTTGTGGCCTGCGGTTTTGAGCACTGCGTTGCCAACATGTACTTTTTGCCCATGGGTGCCGTGATGCACGCGTGCGGCTATGGTGCCGACGTTGCCGGCGCCGATGCACTCAACGTCGCGGGCATTGCGTTTAACCTATCCGCCGCCACGCTGGGCAACATCGTGGGCGGCGCGGTTCTGATCGCGCTCGGCTACTGGTTTATCTACGCTAAGAAGTCCGAGGCGTAAGGTACCGTCTGTTTGACGTTGGGCCTCCCGCGGGGCGTTGCCGTGCGGGAGGCTTTTTGGGTCTGGGGCTCGTTGCCGGGCTGTTGGCCTGTTGTGTTTTGCTTGTGAAAGGGGTAATCGAGATGGCATCTGCTGTGAAGCGTGACGGTCGCGCCGTGGTGACCACATGCGGGGGATGCTATGCCGATTGCGCCTTTGCGGCACGCGTGGAGGACGGTCGCGTGGTGGCTGAGTTGCCGGTGCCGGGACATCCGTGCGCGGCGCGTGCCCTGTGCGCCCGCGGACGGCATCGCCTGGCAATGCCGTTTGACGAGCGCGACCGGATTTTGCATCCAATGCGCCGACGAGCTGATGGCTCGGGGTTCGATGTGATTTCGTGGGACGAGGCGTTCGCGCAGATCGCTGTGCGCCTTGGGGGGATTGTTGACGGGCATGGTCCGCGCGCACTGGGTATGACGCTCGGCGTGCCCTCGTTCGACCGCTACTGGGCGTATCGCTTTATGCATGCGCTGGGCTCGCCCAACGTGTACGGTGCCGATGGCGCCTGCGAGGTAAGCCGACTTACCGGTTGGGAGCACAGCCTGGGCTATAGTCCCGCCTCCGACCTTGCGCATACCGACTGCATCATGTACCTGGGGCGTTCCATTGTCGATTCGTCGACGATGGGGGCCGTTGACGTGCTCAACGATGCGCGCCGGCGCGGGGCGAAGATCATCGTGGTTGACCCCCGGCGCAGCGGCTCGGCCGCGCTTGCCGATCGCTGGCTCCGCGTACGCCCGGGCTGCGACTTGGCGCTGCTGTTGGGTATTGTCCACGTCTTGATTGCCGAGGACCTGTACGATCACGAGTTCGTGGACCGCTACACCACAGGCTTTGACGAGCTGGCACAGGCGGCCAGTGCTTGGACGCCCGAGTGGGCCGAGTCGATGTGCGACGTGCCGGCCGCAGAGATTGTCGCCACGGCGCGCGATCTCGCTGCCGCCGCGCCTGCCGCCGTGGTGGATGCGGGCTTTCATGGCGGCATCGGAATCGCGTATGCCAATAGCACCCAGACCGCGCGCGCTATTTGCTTGGTCGACGTGCTGCTGGGCTGCATCGGACACGCGGGCGGTGCCCTCAACCCGCCCACGCCGCTTGTGTTGGGCGACCTCGATCCCGCACGCTTTGCGACGCCGCCGGTGCCGCGCGGGCCCAAGCTGGGGTCCGAGCGCTATCCGCTCGTCGATCCCGAGCGCGGCCTGTGCACGACTATCGGTCAGTCGATTCTTGCCGGCGATTTGCGTGGGCTCATCGTCTATGCCAGTAACCCCGGTGCGGGCTATGGCAATGCACAGGCTTGGTTGAGTATTTTGCAGCAGCTCGACTTGCTCGTGACGATTGATATTCGCTGGTCCGAGACGGCGCGTGCTTCTGACTTCGTGCTGCCCGACGTGACGTATCTGGAGGCTGACCGCGGCGTGGGAACGGTCGTGGGCGCCAACGATGCGCGCGTGTTCTACCGCAACGCCGTGCTGCCCATTTTGCATGACGACACGAGACCGGGGCGGGAGATCTTTGCCGGGTTGGCTGCGGCCTGCGGCGTTGGCGAGTGCTTCGACTTTACGTCCGACGATCTGGCGGCTGCCCAGGTGGCGCCTTTTGGGATCAATCTGGACGAGCTCAAGGAGCGCGGCTGGGCCGACACGGGCGTTGCGCTGCCGTCGCGTACGGGCGAGCCGGTGATTCCGCTTGCCGGCGGCAAGATTGCGCTGGCAAGCGACATATGGGAGCGAGCCGGCATGGGTCGTGTGCCCGACTGGATCGCGCCCATGGTGGAGCCCAGCCCGGGGATGTTTCGCCTCATTAGCGGCAATCGACCCTTTGAGTCGCATACCTCGCGCAGGCTCGCGGCAGCAGGTGCCGCCGAGGCGGGTTCCGACTTGGACGCCGTGCAGATGAATGCCGGTGTTGTCACACGCATGGGTATCGCCAATGGCGAGGTCGTCGAGCTGGTGAGCGATATGGGCCGCGACCGCGTGCGCGTGGAGACGACGCCGTATCTGCATCCGGCGTGCATCTTCACCTCGGCCGCCCCCGGCGGACGTTCGTTTGGCGCTGATGCCGGTGGCGCTCAGGCCTTGGGCGTCGGCCCACTCGACCATACACCGTTGCGTTGGGACCCATTGACGGGCGCCGCGCTCACCCAGGAAAACGCCGTTCGCGTGGAAAAGATCGCGGCACGCGAGGATAATAGCGATTGATTGACTCAGCCGATCGAATTGGCTGATAGTTTGACGTTCGAACGATTGATTCACCTTTGGTTTTGAAAGGTCGCACATGAGCGATAGCCAGAACATGTCCGATGAGGTGCGCGCCCGCCTGCGCGCCATTCCCTCCGTCAACGAGCTGCTTGCCGAGTGGCCGGTGGTGAAGGCGGCGGGGGAGACCTGCGACGCGGTGGTGCATGCCGCCGTCACGGCCGAGCTCGATGAGGAGCGCGCCGCGATTCGTGCCGGCGCCGCCCCGCGTTCCAAGCGCGAGCTGGCTTCGGCCATCGAGTGGCGTGCGCATCGCTCCGCGCTGCCGAGCCTGCGTCCCGCCGTAAACGCTACGGGTGTGGTTATCCATACCAACCTGGGCCGCGCCCCGCTCGCGGAGTCGGCGGCAAAGGCCGTGGCCGAGGTCGCGCGCGGGTACAGCACGCTCGAGTACAGCGTGGACACCTGCTCGCGTGGGTCGCGCAAGGAACATGCCGCGCAGCTGATCCGCTCGCTTACCGGTGCCGAGGACGCGCTGGTCGTTAACAACAACGCCGCCGCTGTGCTGCTGGTGCTGGCGACCCATGCCGCAGGCAAAGAGGTCATCGTCAGCCGCGGCGAGCTTGTCGAGATCGGCGGCAGCTTCCGCATCCCCGATGTCATGGCGGCTTCGGGCGCCAAACTCGTCGAGGTCGGCGCCACCAACCGCACGCACCTGGCTGATTATGAGCAAGCCATCACGCCCGATACGGCGATGATCCTCAAGGTCCATCCTTCCAACTATCGCATCGAGGGTTTCCACGAGGAGGTGGGTTCTCGGGAGCTTGCGGCGCTTGCTCACAAGCATGGCCTGCTGTTCTACGAGGACCAGGGCTCGGGCGCGCTGCTGCCCGATGACATCCTGGTGCGCGGCGGCGAGGAAACCACGCCGGCTTCGGTTTCGGCAGGGCTCGATCTGGTGTCGTGCTCGGGCGATAAACTGCTCGGTGCCGCACAGGCGGGCATTATCATGGGTCGTCGCGATCTGGTCCAGGCCTGCGGGTCGCATCCGCTTATGCGTGCCCTGCGTCCGGGCAAGCTCGCACTGGCGGCGCTCGAGGCTACACTGCGCATTTACATGGACGGGGCGAATGTGGCCCATCGCGAGGTGCCGGTGCTCAACATGCTCACGCTTCCGCAGGCTCATCTGGAGCGTCGCGCACGCAAGTTGCGTGAGCTGATGGTTGCGGGCCTCGATAAGGCTGGCTGCCCGCGTGCCGTGCAGGTGGAGATCGTCGAGGAATCGTCGACTCCCGGTGGCGGCTCGCTGCCTACCGTCGAGCTGCCCACGATGTGCGTGGCCGTCTGCCCGGTCGACGGGCGCCTGTCTGTCGACGCGCTCAAGCGCTCGCTCGTCCAAGATTTCGACACGCCGGTCGTCACGCGCGCCTCGCACGACCGCATTCTGTTTGATGTGCGCACGCTCGTGGGTGACCGGGATATCGAGACGGCGGCATCGACGCTCGTCGCGTGCGTTAAGAAGGCGATTGCTCGATGAGTGAGGTTCAAGCGCTGGTGGGGTGTCCCGTTATCGTTGGCACGGCGGGTCACGTCGACCACGGTAAGTCGGCGCTGATCGAGGCATTGACCGGCAAGAATCCCGATCGCCTGGAGGTCGAGCGCCGCCGCGGTATGACCGTAGAGCTGGGCTTTGGCGAACTGGCGCTGCCGAGCGGCAAGATCGTCGGCCTGGTCGACGTACCGGGGCATGCCCACTACCTGCGCGCCATGGTGCAGGGTGCGACAGGCATCGACGTGGCCGTGCTGGTGGTTTCTGCCGTGGAGGGCGTAATGCCGCAGACGCGCGAGCACGTGCACGTGCTGGAGCTGCTGGGCGTCACGCATATGGTGGTGGCGCTGACGATGTGTGACCTGGCTGATGCCGAGATGACCGAGCTTGCCGAGCTCGATGTCGATGACTTTTTGTCGGGTACCGTGTTTGCGGGCGCGCCGATCGTGCCCGTGTCGTCCAAGACCGGCGCGGGAATCGATGACCTGCTGGCTGCGCTCGATGAGCAGGTGGCCGCTTGTTGGGATTCCTGCCGCGACCGTGCAAAGCGCACCGATGCCGCGCCGCGCCTGCCGATTGATCGCTGCTTTACGATCAAGGGCGTCGGCACCGTCGTGACGGGTACGCTGCACGACGCGCCGATTGCCGTAGGCGATGAGCTGGTCGCGCTGCCGTCGCGTACGGCCTGTCGCGTGCGTGGGATTCAGGTGCATGGCGATACGCCGCGGGCGTTGCCCGGTCAGCGCGTGGCACTCAACCTGGTGGGCGACGGTGCCGCTTCGCTCGGTCGCGGCGAGATGCTCGGTGTGGAAGGCCGTTTTGGCCAGACGCTGCGCTTTATGATGACATTGACCTACCTGGGCCGTGAGGGCGCCAAGCCGCGCGTGCTCGAGTCGGGCGCGCGTGTGCACGTGATGGCGGGTACGGCCGAGGTTGTCGGTCGCATCATGCTTATGGAGGGCGAGGCGCCCGTGGCGGTGGGCGAGACGCGTACCGTTCAGGTGCGTCTTGAGGACCCGCTGCCGCTGCGCGCCGGAGACCATGCCGTGGTGCTGTCGTATTCGCCCGTGATGCTTATTGGCGGTGGGCGCGTGCTGCTATCGCGTTGCCGTCGCTCGCGCGAGCTTTCGGCCGGCGAGCGTGCGCTGCTTGCAGCGCTTGAGTCCGGCGATACCGCGGGCGGTGTGGGCGCGTGGCTGGCGCTGCAGATGCTGCCGGTTACGGCGGTTGATGTTGCTGAGGCTTTGGATTTTGGTGTCGGCGAGGTCGATGCCGCACTGCGCGGGTTGGTGTCGCAGGGCGCTGCTTGCGCGCTTGCAGGCTCGGATGGCTCGCTGTATGCAGATTCTTCTGCGCTCGACGCCGCGATGGATGCCTTGGCGACGACCCTGTCGGCCATGCACGCGGCGGCTCCCAAGGAGACGGGCTTTACGCCCGGCGCCGTTGCCCATGCTGCGTGGCCTGCCGCTGATGAAGCCGTTGCCGCGGCTCTGATTGCCGAGGGCTGCTCGCGCGGCGTGTGCGCCGCCGAGGGCGCCGAGGTATTCGACCCGCATTCGGCCGCCGCGGCGGCACGCGTGGTGCGAGAGGCTTGCGAACGTATCGTTGCCTTGCTGGACGAAGCCGGCCTCGATGCACCGACGTTGCCCGAGGTGGGCGAGCAGTTGCAGCTCGATCGCGACACCATGACGCGTGCCCTGCGCGAGCTTTCGCTCAACCGTTCGATCGTTAAGGTCGAGCGCGACGTTGCCCTGTCTGCTGCCGCCGAGGCCCATGCGCGTGAGCTCGTCGCCGCCGCCATTGAGGCAGCCGGCGGCGCAGCCACCACGAGCGTGCTGCGCGAGGCCCTGGGCGTGTCACGCAAACGTGCCATCAGTATCTTGGAGCACCTGGATGCCGTGCGCTTCACGGTGCTCGACAAGGAGGCCGGCGGCCTGCGCTCCCTGCGCTAGATTGGCTGCTCGGTTTGGTAAAATACCGCCGCACTTGGGAACGGATGGGCTCCGGTGGGCTCCGCGGTCCTCAAAACCGTTGCGAGGCGTGCAAAACGTCTTGGATGTGTTCGATTCACATACGTTCCCGCCATATGCTACCAGCGCTTTTGTGCTCGCGGTCTTGCTGCGTGCCGCAAAGGCGCTGTTTTGTTTTTGCACGAGCTTTTCGTAGTGCCGCTATTTCGGTGGCTGTATTTAGCTTCGTGCACCGGGTTTCGAGCATGCCGATGGAGGTGTTTTGCCGTATGACTACCGTAAGACGTGCCGATCTTTCTTGTGTCGTCCAAGCGGGCGGGCTGTCCTCGCGCATGGGCTGTGATAAGGCGCGCATGGCGTTTTGCGGCGAGCCGCTCATCGAACGCGTGCTGGGTCGGCTGGCGCCAGTTGCCGGCGAGTTGGTCGTGACGACTTCGCGTCCCAGCGAGCTTGTCTACCTTGAGGAGCGCGCGTTTGGCGGCCTGGTGCCGCGAATAGTGTCGGACCTTGAGGGGCCGGCGGGTGCCATGCGCGGCATCGCGAGCTCGTTGGCCGCGGCCCGATTGCCGCTCGTGGCGATCGTCGCCTGCGATATGCCGTTCGTCTCGCCAGAACTGATCGGCGCGCTTGCCGATCGTGTTGAGGCCGAGGCGCTCGACGTGTGCGTGCCGCGCGAGGAGCGGGGGATTGAGCCGCTTTGCGCCGTCTGGCGCCGTGACGCGTGTGCGCCGGTTGCCCAAGAGCTGCTTGCCTGCGACCGCCAGCGCATTCGCTGCCTGATCAATCGCGTTCAGGCTGGTTATATGGATGAGCCGCAGATTGTTAAGGTCGCCGGCTCGACGCTCTGCTTCGAAAACGTCAATACACCCGAGGAGTTTGCGGCGGCCGAGTTACTCGCCTAGACGATTGGAGTCGCCATGTCTCACGATATTTGCCCCGACACGGGAGAGCCTTGCACTTGCGATGGTTCCGAGCCCTGTACCTGCGGCTGCGGTGGCTGTGGACATACTGCGGAAGAGGAAGCGGCCGCCGCGGCGTATCGTGAGGCACACCGCGAAGGCCCGTCCGGTGATGCCCTCGACCACGAGCGCAAGATTATCGTTTCGTTCGACAGCACCTTCGATGTGATGGAATGCGAGCAGCTGTGCCTGGATGCCGGCGTGCCCGGGCGCATTATGCCCTTGCCCGGCTCCATTACCGCAGGCTGCGGGCTATGCTGGGCCATGCCGTTCTCGGGCGATGCGCTCGCCGCCTTCCGCGCCGCCACCGAGGGCCGCATAACCCCTGCCGACTACCATCAGCTCGTCCTCTAACCACCAACACCACCACAAAGGTGCCCAATGTGGTGGTTTGGAACATGTGGACGAAACAGGTTTGAAACACGGGTTTTGCGCGTCAGACACTCAAAAACGCTTCTACCTGCATCGTAATCAAAACGAAACATCTGCTCGTCGGCTTATGCGAAACTTTGCTGCAACAGTGCGATATTATCCATACTCGATAAAGTTCGCGGCGCATAGGGTGCCGCGACCGACATTTTTCGTTTCCCATCATTGGAGGAAGCATGAGCTACACGCAGAAAGTTCTCGAAGAGCTCAAGGCCCGCTATCCCGAGCAGCCTGAGTTCATCCAGGCCGCGACCGAGATCCTCGGCACCATCCAGCCGGCGCTCGACGCCCACCCCGAGTACGAGGAGGCCGCCCTGCTGGAGCGCCTCGTCGAGCCCGAGCGCATCGTCATGTTCCGTGTTCCCTGGGTCGACGACCAGGGCAAGGTTCAGGTCAACCGCGGCTATCGCGTCGAGTTCAACTCTGCCATTGGACCCTACAAGGGCGGCCTGCGCTTTAACCCGACGGTCACCCTGGGCATGCTCAAGTTCCTGGGCCTGGAGCAGATCCTCAAGAACAGCCTGACCACCCTTCCCATGGGCGGCGGCAAGGGCGGCTCCGACTTTGACCCCAAGGGCAAGTCCAACAACGAGATCATGCACTTCTGCCAGTCCTTCATGACCGAGCTCTATCGCCACATTGGCCCCAACACCGACGTTCCCGCCGGCGACCTGGGCGTTGGCGGCCGCGAGGTTGCCTACCTGTTCGGTCAGTACAAGCGCCTGACCAACGAGTGGACCGGCGTTCTTACCGGCAAGGGCCTCTCCTTTGGCGGCTCGCTCGCCCGTACCGAGGCCACCGGTTACGGTCTGGTCTACTTTGTGGACGAGTACCTCAAGAGCCGCGGTGACTCCTTCGAGGGCAAGAACGTCGTCGTTCACGGCTCCGGTAACGTCGCCATCTACGCGGTCCAGAAGGTCGCCCAGCTCGGCGGCAAGGTCCTGGCCTGCTCCGACACCCATGGCTGGGTCGAGGATCCCGACGGCATCGACTACACCGTGCTCGAGCATGTCTACAACAAGAAGCGCTCCGGCCACGACAAGGGCGTTACGCTCGCTATGTACGTCGACGAGAAGCCCAATGCCACGTGGCACGAGGGCGACGGCCGCGGCGTGTGGCAGCTGCCCTGCGACATCGCGCTGCCCTGTGCTCGCGAGAACACGCTGCTGCTCGAGGACGCCCAGGCACTCGTCGCCAACGGCTGCAAGGTGGTCGGCGAGGGCGCGAACATGCCCACGACCATCGAGGCCACGACCTACTTCCAGGAGAACGGCGTCGCCTTCATGCCCGGCAAGGCTGCCAACGCCGGCGGCGTGCTCGTGTCCGGCCTCGAGATGAGCCAGAACGCCGAGCACCTGTCCTGGACCTTCGAGGAGGTCGACGGCAAGCTCGAGCAGCTCATGCGCGGCATGTTCCACAACGTGGACGACACCGCCAAGGAGTACGGCGAGGAGGGCAACTTTGTCATGGGCGCCAACATCGCCGGCTTCCTGAAGGTCGCCGACGCCATGCTCGCTCAGGGCGTCTGCTAATACTTCGCTACATAGCCTGTGATGAGGCTCCCAGCCATTCCGGCTGGGAGCCTTTTCTATCCCGGAGGACTCCTCATAACTTGCGGTGAAATACGGACTGTTTAGCGCCCCAGAACGGCTAATCAGTCCGTATATCACCGCAAGTTATGGATGGGTGGGTGGATTTTGTCCTAAAACGGTGTGCGGCCCCTCGTTTGGTACACTTAAAGGTACTGGACAAGTGAAGAGATGGGGGAGAACGTGCTCAAGTTCGGTACCTACGTCCGTGTTGGAAACGCGGCCGAAGCCTATGAGCTCTTACAGAAGAACCGCAACAACAAGATTGTGGGCGGCGGCATCTGGATGCGCCTGGGTTCGCGTCGCGTGGCGACGGCGATTGACCTTTCGGCCTGCGGACTCGATCAGATCGAGGAGACCGAGACCGAGTTTCGCATCGGTGCCATGTGTACCCTGCGCCAGCTCGAGCGTCATGCCGAGCTCAACGCGCTTGTCAACAATGTCTTTGAGTTTGCCGTCCACGATATCGTGGGCGTTCAGCTGCGCAACACCGCCACGGTGGGCGGCAGCGTCTACGGTCGCTTTGGCTTCTCGGACGTGCTCTCGGCGTTCCTGGCGCTCGACTCCTATGTTGAGCTGACGGGTGCCGGCCGCGTGTCGCTCGCGGAGTTCGTGGACATGGGCTACGTGCGTGACGTGATCGAGCACGTCGTGGTCGTTAAGCACGATTACCGCGCGAGCTATGAGGCTGTGCGCAAGGCCGCGACCGACTTCCCCTCCTTAAACGTCACCGCCGCCTGGTGGGATAACACCTGGCATGTCACCGTGGGCGCCCGTCCGCTGCGCGCGACCTTGCTGCAGGGCGAGGCGTGTGGCCTTACCGCCGAGCAGCCTTCCGAGGACGAGCTGCGTGCCCTCGCCGCGTCCGTACGCGCGCTGAGCTATGGCACCAACCTGTGGGGCTCGGCTGACTACCGCCGCCGCATCTCGGCCCCGCTCGCCATCCAGGCTGTGCGTCGCGCCGCCGGCATCGAGCTTTCGGCCGCGCTTGCCCGCGAGCTCGAGACCGTGCAGATCCCCAAGTTTGCCACGGACGAGTATTCCTGCCGCCGCGTGCCCGGCGTCGATTCTAGCGAGGTGCGCTAATGGCTGCCAAACTCATCGATCTTTTCTTTACGCTCAACGGCCGCAAGGTCAAGGTTCAGATTGCCCCCGACACCATGCTCTTTGCGCTGCTGCGCGAGCAGGGTTGTGCGTCGGTGCGCTGTGCCTGCGAAACCACCAACTGCGGCCTGTGCACGGTGTGGCTCGACGGCGACCCGGTGCTGAGCTGCTCGGTTCCCGCCGCCCGTGTTGAGGGACACACCATCACCACGCTCGAGGGCCTTAAGGCCGAGTCCGAGGCTCTCGCCCGTGCGATGGCTGCCGAAGGCGCTGAGCAGTGCGGTTTTTGCGCCCCCGGCCTCATCATGAACGTGCTGGCGCTCGCCCGTGCCGCCAAGGAGGACCCGAGCCTCGTCGCCACGCGCGAGGAGCTCTCGCGCCAGCTCGCCGGCAACCTCTGCCGCTGCAGCGGCTATGAGAGCCAGCTGCGCGCCATCGTCCGCTTCCTCAACGAGTCTGGCGTGCAGGTGGGCTTTGAGATGCCCGAGCTGCCGGTCAACGACACCAGCTGCGACGGCGTCACCTACAAGCAGATTACCCACAAGCAGCCCAAGAAGGACTCGAAGGCTCTGCTCGAGGGCAGTCCCGTCTACACGGGCGATATGGTGCCCGCCGGCGCGCTCATCGTCAAACTCAAGCGAAGCCCGTATGCCCGCGCCAAGATTCGCTCCATCGATACGTCGCGCGCCCTGAAGGTGCCCGGCGTGGTGGGCGTCTACACCTACGAGGACGTGCCCCAGCGGCGCTTTACCATTGCCGGCCAGAGCTATCCGCAGCCGAGTCCCTACGACCGCCTGATTCTCGAGAACCTCGTCCGTTACCAAAACGAGGAGGTGGCGATCGTCGCCGCCGAGACTGAGGAGGCTGCCGACAAGGCGCTCAAACTCATCAAGGTCGACTATGAGGTGCTCGAGCCGCTGCTCGACTTTACCCAGGCACTCGATAACGACATCGTGGTCCACCCCGAGGGCGACGTGACCTTTATGTTCCCGCAGGGCGGCGACGTTGCTCGCAACCTGGTGTGCAGCGGTACCAGCGATTTTGGCGACCTTGATGAGGCGTTCGCCCAGAGCGATATCGTCTTCACCCGCACCTACACCAGCCAGGCCACCCAGACCGCGCCCATGGAGACCTTCCGCGCCTTCGCGACGACCGACGCCTTCGGCCGCATTTCGGTGACCACCTCCACGCAGGTGCCCTTCCACGTGCGCCGCATGGTCGCGCAGTCGCTCGATATTCCGCAGTCGCAGGTGCAGGTCATTAAGCCGCGCATCGGCGGCGGCTTTGGCTCCAAGCAGACGGGCTGCTGCGAGATCTTCGTGGCGTTCGTCACCCAGCAGACCGGCCGTCCGAGCTATTGCTGCTATACCCGTGAGGAGACCATCACCGCCGGCAACTCGCGTCACCAGATGCAGATGACCGTTAAGCTGGGCGCCATGAACGACGGCACCATCACGGCTATCGATCTGCACACGCTGTCCAACGCCGGCGCGTATGGCGAGCACGCCACCACGACGATCGGCCTTTCGGGTCACAAGAGCCTGCCCATCTACAACCACGTGAAGGCGAGCCGCTTTAGCTGGGATGCCGTCTACACCAATACCAACCGTGGCGGCGCATATCGTGGCTACGGTGCCACCCAGGGCCAGTTTGCCGTGGAGAGCGCCGTCAACGAGCTCGCTGACATGCTGCACATGGACCCCGCCGACCTGCGCCTTAAGAACATCGTGCGCGAGGGCGAGGTCATGCCGCAGTACTACAACGAGAAGCTCAACGCCTGCGCGCTCGACCGCTGCCTGCTGCGCGCGATGGACATGATCGGCTGGCGCGACAAGCCGCTGGCCGTCGACCTGGGCGATCGCGTGCGTGCTCTGGGCTGTGCGCTCACCATGCAGGGCTCGGGCATCTCCAACGTGGATATCGCCGGCATCGACATGCGCTTGGAAGAGGACGGCTTCATTACCATCGGCACCGGCGCCACCGATAACGGCATGGGCGTCGATACGATCCTGGCGCAGATTGCCGCCGAGGAGCTGGGTGTGGAGAGCTCGCTGATCGTGGTGCGCGGCGTGGACACCGACGTGTCGCCGTTCGACGCCGGCTCGTACGCGAGCTCGGGCACGTACGTGACGGGTCTGGCAGCCAAGAACGCCGCGACCGAGCTGCGTGAGAAGATTTGCGCCAAGGCCGCCCAGATGTGGAATGTGGACGCCGCCGATGTGGTCTTTGATGGCCAGTACGTGCGCCTGTCCGACGAGCGTGCCGCGCGCGAGCAGAACCGCTACCTCACGCTGCGCGACTTTGCCAACCTGTGCGTCAAGAACATCGCGGGCGGCGACGCGCTCACCTCGCATGCCTCTGCCTGCCTGCCCGTTTCGCCTCCGCCGTTTATGGCCGGCATTGCCGAGGTCGAGGTCGACAAGGCCACCGGCAAGGTGACCGTGGTGGACTACGCGGCGGCTGTCGACTGCGGCACCGTTATCAACGAGGCGCTCGCGCGCGTCCAGGCCGAGGGCGGCATTGCCCAGGGTATCGGCCACGCGCTCTACGAGATCGTCGAGCACGATGACCGCGGCCGTCTGCGCACCGGCAACTTTATGAGCTACAAGCTTCCCACGCGCCTGGATATCGGCAGCATTCGCGTGGCCTTTGAGCCGAGTTACGAGCCGACGGGCCCGTTTGGCGCTAAGTCGATCGGCGAGGTCGTCATCAACACGCCGCTCGCCGCCGTGGCCTCGGCCGTGGCACACGCCACCGGACACCAGGTTCGCTCGCTGCCGATCACGCCCGAGAAGGCCCTGCTGGGGGAGTAACGGGTCAGCGAACAAGTCGTAATGGGCGGGGCGGTGCAACTCGTCCCGCCTTTTGCACTCGTGGTGAGGTCGTGAGCCTGTAAAAGGTGTGCGTGCGCTTGTCGTTCGTATCTGCTATCATTCCTAGTCTGTGCGCTCATGCGGGCGTGGCGGAATTGGTAGACGCGCCAGATTTAGGTTCTGGTGGGATTCCCGTGAAGGTTCGAGTCCTTTCGCCCGCACCAACGCACCTGCGTCGGCTCCCGCCGTCGCGACTCTTTGTTGCATAAAGGTACCAGCACCTCAGATAAGCTGGGCAGTATGAGGAGGAACGTGTTGAACATCACCGCTTCTGACGTCAAGGACGCCAAGCTCACCGCTACGGTCACCATCCCGGCCGCCGACGTCGACGCCGCGATCAAGAAGGCCTACAAGGACACCGCCAAGAAGTACCGCTTCCCGGGCTTCCGTGCCGGCAAGGCCCCCCGTCCGGTCATCGACTCCGCTCTTGGCGCCGAGGCTACCCTCGCTCAGGCCACCAACGACCTGATCGCCGCCAACGAGCCCGCCGTCCTCAACGAGCTGGACATCGTCCCCACCAAGAGCGGTGACTACAAGGAGCTCGACCTCGCCAAGGATCACGAGGACTACACCTACACCGTCGAGTTCTCCCTGCGTCCCGCCGCTGAGCTCTCCTCCTTCGACGCCGTCGAGATCGAGATGCCTCCCGCGGAGGTCACCGAGTCCGAGATCAACAACCAGGTTAAGATGCTTCTCAACTACCGTGCCACCTTCGAGGACGTCGAGGGTCGCGCCGTCGAGGCCGAGGACTACGTCACCGTCGACCTCAAGGCCGTCGAGAACGCCGACAACTTTGCCGCCGAGGGCCGCATGCTCATCGCCGGTAGCGACAGCAACCCCAAGGAGTTCAACGAGGCCCTGATCGGCGCTAATGTTGACGACGTCAAGTCCGTCACCTGGACCGACGAGGTCGAGGAGGGCGAGGAGGCCGAGACCCACACCGTCGAGGTCACCGTCAAGGGCATCAAGGTCCGCAACACCCCCGAGCTCACCGACGAGCTTGTCAAGTCCGACTTCGGCTTCGACAGCATCGACGCCATGCGCGACGCCATAAAGATCGAGATCGAGCAGGACAAGGCTTCCCGCCTGCCGGCCGAGAAGGAGAACCGTTGCGTCTCCGCTCTCGCCGAGCGTCTGCAGCTCGACGAGATGGACGCGGACTACGAGCAGTCCGTCTTTGAGGAGCTCGGCCAGAACTTCCTGTCCAACCTCGCTGCCCGCGGCATGACGCTGGACACCTGGCTGCCCGCTTCCGGCCTGACCATGGAGCAGTTCATCGGCGACCTGCACAAGCAGGCCAACGACGTTGCCCGTGAGTCCCTGGCCCTCGACGCCCTCGCCCGCGAGCTCAAGATCGAGGTCACCGAGGACGACATCAACGCCGAGTTCGAGAAGGCCGGCGTCAAGGACGTCGAGGCTTCCAAGGCTGAGTTCATCGCTGATGGCCGCATGCCTGCTGTCCGCGAGTCCATCCGTCGTTCCAAGGCCGTCGACCACCTGGTCGAGAACGCCAAGGTGACCGAGGTCGACGAGACCGCCAAGGACGCCGAGTAATTCTCGCCACCTTGCCCGCGAGCGCATGGGTGCGCCCGTGATGGGGTAAAGTTATACACCGGTTATCCGGTTGCTTCGTACGGTGCCAGCCAATGCATAGCATGCGGGCACCGTACGTTTATCTAGAACCAATTTGGTCCGCAAGAGAGAAATGGAGATGCGTATGATCGCTAAGTTCGATTCCGCCCTCGTGCCATACGTTATCGAGCAGACGCCGCGCGGCGAGCGCAGCTACGATATCTATTCGCGCCTGCTCAACGACCGCATCATCTTTTTGGGCGAGGAGATCAACTCCGTCAGTGCCAACCTGGTCGTTGCCCAGCTGCTGCATCTTGAGAGCCAGGATGCCGAGAAGGATATCTCGCTCTACATCAATTCGCCCGGTGGCGAGGTCTACTCCGGCCTGGCTATTCTGGACACCATGAACTTCATTAAGCCACAGGTCTCCACCATCTGCGTCGGTATGGCCGCGTCCATGGCCGCCGTGCTGCTTTCGGCCGGCGCCAAGGGCAAGCGCTTCTGCCTGCCGCACTCCAAGGTCATGATTCACCAGCCCAGCGGCGGTGCCCAGGGTCAGCAGACCGAGATCGAGATCGTGGCCGAGGAGATTAAGAAGACCCGTCGCGAGCTCAATCAGATCCTGTCCGATGCCTCGGGCCAGCCCATCGAGAAGGTCCAGGCCGATACCGAGCGCGACAATTACCTGACCGCTGCCGAGGCCCTCGACTACGGCCTGATCGACCGCATCGTCACCTCGCGCGACCTCGCCGCTAAGGACGCCTAGGATGGCCGGTAACATGCAGGACAACTTCGACGAGAACGGCAACCCTATCCGCTGCTCCTTCTGCGGAAAAGAGCAGGGGCAGGTTCGTCGCCTTGTTAAGGGCCCGACCAATATCTTTATCTGCGACGAGTGCGTCGCCGCCTGCTCCGAGATCCTTGAGGAGTCGCTGGCTTCGGACTTTATGGACGCCGCCCGCAACGGCAAGCTGCCGGGCTTCCTCAACGACCACGGTCAGGCTGCATCCCAGCCTGCCGTGGATCCCGAGGCCGAGGGCTTTGAGCTCGAGGACGATGCCCGCCAGGTCATCACGCACGTGCCGACGCCGCACGAGATCTATGACGAGCTTTCGGCCTATGTCATGGGCCAGGAGGACGCCAAGCGCGCCATGTCGGTGGCCGTGTACAACCACTATCGTCGCGTGATCGAGGGCGGCGCTGCGGTGTCCGCTTTTGACGACGGCATGGGCTCGCAGTTCGACAACGATATGGACGAGGTAGAGCTCGCCAAGTCCAACATCCTGCTGCTCGGTCCCACCGGTACCGGTAAGACCCTGCTGGCCCAGACGCTCGCACGCATTCTGGAGGTGCCGTTTGCCATCGCCGACGCTACCGCGCTTACCGAGGCCGGTTACGTGGGCGAGGACGTGGAGAACATCCTGCTCAAGCTCATCAATGCCGCCGATGGCGACATTGAGCGCGCTCAGGTTGGCATTATCTACGTGGACGAGATCGACAAGATCGCCCGCAAGGCCGAGAATCTCTCCATCACCCGCGACGTTTCGGGCGAGGGCGTTCAGCAGGCGCTGCTTAAGATTCTTGAGGGCACGGTGGCCAGCGTTCCGCCCACCGGCGGCCGCAAGCATCCCCAGCAGGAGCTGCTGCAGATCGACACGACCAACATCCTGTTCATTTGCGGTGGTGCCTTCGTGGGTCTGGACAAGATCATCGCCGATCGCGTGGGAAACAAGGGCGTGGGCTTTAACTCCGAGATCGCCGGCCCCACCTCGGTCGACGAGAACGACCTGCTGCGTCAGGTGCTCCCGCAGGACCTCAACGCCTTTGGCATGATCCCCGAGTTCGTGGGCCGTACGCCCGTCGTCACCCAGACGCAGGCGCTTGACGAGGACGACTTGGTGTCGATCCTGACTGAGCCCAAGAACGCCGTGGTGCGCCAGTATCGTAAGATGTTCCAGCTCGAGGACGTTGAGCTTGTGTTTGAGGACGCTGCCCTGCACGAGATCGCCCGTATGGCGCTTGCCCGCAAGACCGGCGCCCGCGGCCTGCGCTCCATCTGCGAGGACGTGCTGCAGCAGACAATGTTCGACCTCCCCAGCGAGGAGGGTGTCACCAAGGTCGTCGTGACCGAAGCCTCCGTAAAGGGCGAAGAGCAGCCCCAACGCATCTACGGGTAAATAGTTTGAATCCAGGCCCCGCGGCAACCACCGCGGGGCCTGCCATTTAGGGACAGGTTTATTTTGGTCGGTTTTATATGGGCAAATGTCGTTTCCCCTGATAAAACCTACCAAAATAAACCTGTCCCTTTTCGGCAGGTATGCCTGTGCTATTCTGTAAGATTGTCAAGTTAGTACCTTCAGACTGAAGTAATCGATACCTAAGGCGTGTCCGCCTGCTTGGTTTTCGTAGATTCCGCACGAGCCGAAGAGCACTTAATGTGCTCTTCGTGCGAG
>CAMQHB010000030.1:0-22064 GCA_947001545.1 uncultured Collinsella sp. | reverse complement strand
ACCACCGCCTCGTAATTAGACACCCCCGGCGAAAAACCGCTCAACCCGGTGGGCAATGAAAATTACCCCGAAAAATATTATCATACCCGCCGGGGGGGGGGGGGCCCCGGCCCCCCCCCCCCTGCGGCAGTTAGGGACACTCCTTTTGCACCGGCACCCGGAAGCACTCCTGGCGCAGCCAATGAAGACCTCTACGGATGAATTCCAAGCCGCTCCGCCCCTCCAGACATCGTTTCCGCGCCTCGCGCCTGCCCCAAACAATCAAAACAAGCCCTTTTCGCCGCAACCTCAAAGGTCTGTGGGCAAAAAAGGCCAAATATGAGTACTGTTACAATTTTAGTAGCAGGCAAAACCACCCAAAATGACGTCCGAGCGACCCCTACAACCCCCTAAAGCAGCCAACCTGACTGGTTTAAGGCATATTGGAGCCAATTTTAATGAACATACTATAGGTTATGTTCATTATCTTTTTGGATGTAAATGCTATTCACTTAGCAACAGTACTCATATTTGGCATTTTTTGCCCGCTGCCATATAACTAACACCCTATAGCAGACAAAAACAGACCGCAGCCCATCGCTGCGGCCTGTTCGGAAGCAAAAGTGGGCGCTACGCGCCGTAGCCCATCGCTTGCAGCACAAACATGACGACCGTCAGCACCGTAATCACGCCGATAGTCGCCCAAGTGAGCACGTTCCATACGCGGCCGTTGCGGTTGGCGCCCATAATGTGGCGATCCGCCGCGATAACCACCTGAAATACCAGGACTACGGGCAGCAGCACGCCGTTGATGACCTGCGAGGTCATCATAATCTGGAACAAATCGACGCCAGGCATGAGCACCAACACGGCAGAAATGCCGATGATGGCCGTAATGATGCCGCGGTAAACCGGGGCCTCGTCCCAGCTGCGATCGGCGCCGCGCTCCCAACCAAAAGCCTCGCAGATAGCACTCGACGTAACACCCGGCAGCACGCAGGCAGCCAAAAAGCTCGCTGCGACCAGGCCCGAGGCAAACAGCACCGTGGACCACTGACCCGCGATGGGCTCCAGCGCGCGGGCGGCATCGGCGGCATCGCTAATCTGAATACCCGCCGGGAACAGCACCGTACCGGTCGTGATGATAATGAAGCCCGCAATGATATCAGCAGCAATCGAGCCGCTCACGGTATCAATACGCTGCAGCACGATGTCGTCCTCGCCCGCATTCTTATCGACCACGTTGTTCTGAGCCAAGAAGATCATCCACGGCGCGATGGTGGTACCGATCGTTGCGACCACGAGCGACACGTAGCTGGGATCGTTCTGAATATTGGGGACGACCAAGTCGACCGCGACCTCACCCCAGTTGGGACCGGCCATAAACGCGGCGACGATGTAGGTCACGAACACGCAGCTTACCAGCAGCAAAATCTTCTCGATGCGCTGGAAACTGCCCGACATGGTAAGCATCCACACCAGCAGCGCCACGAGCGGCACCGAGATGCTCGCCGGAACGCCAAACAGGGCAAGGCCACTCGCGATACCCGCGAACTCCGAGATGGTCACCGCCGTGTTGGCGATCAACAGCGCCGCCATGGCCAGCACGCTCTTGCGAACGCCAAAGCGCTCGCGAATGAGCGACGCCAGGCCCTTACCCGTGACACATCCGCAGCGCGCCGCGGTCTCCTGCGTCACGATAAGCAGCACGGTCATGACGGGAAGCATCCAGAGCATCTTATAGCCATAGCTGGCGCCCGCGCTGGAATACGTGGCGATGCCGCCGGCGTCATTGCCCGAAAGCGCTGCCAGAAGACCGGGGCCCATGGCGCCAAAGATGGCCGCGATGGTCAGCTTTTGCTTGGTGCTCGGCTTTTGCTTCGTATTTTGCACGCGACCACCTACCCCATGACCGACATGGTGAGCAGCACCGCAGCAGCACAGTACGCCACACACGAGATCATGACGGCGATGACGTTCATGGCGGTGCCCGACGTATTGAGGTCGTGCTCGTCGCGCCAGAACAGCACCATCAGATAAATCACAGCGCTCATGTTGCCAACCAGGCAAATGACGGCAGCGATATTAAAGCAGCCGGTAAAGAGCTGCTCCTCAAACATAGTGGCATCGGGGAACGCGGCGGTGCGCACCAGCTGCGCGCACAGGTAAGTAACAAGCGAAAGGATCAGGCCCATACCCGTGCTCTGGAAGAAGAATCCCAGGTACGGTTTGGGCTCGTCGTCGTGACCGTCGTACTCGAGGAAGTAGTTCTTGACGAACGACACCATGCGCGAGGCAGCCAGCAGCACGAGCGGCATGGCGCACATGGGGAACACCACCAGATGCGCGGAGCCCAGCGCCGTCCCCAGCACGGTCGCCATAATGCACGAGGCGATGCCCCACACGACGACCCAGTACTGACGATGCACAAACCAGCTGAGCACGTTCGTCGAGTCGTCGGACGCGCTATCGCCCGAGCCGACACCTGCGATCTGCAGGTCCTCCTGGTGCTCCTCGGCGATAACGTCCATGGCGTCGTCAAAGGTCACGATACCCAAGATGTGACGGTTCTCGTCGCAAACGGGGATGGCAACCAGGTCGTACTTGGTCATCTCGTCCGTTACGTCTTCCTGGTCATCGTCGGGCGACACATACACCAGGTCGCGATAGGCCAACTGACCCAGCGTGGCGTCGCGGTCGGCCACGATGAGCGTGCGCAGCGAAAGCACGCCGGTGAGCATGCCGCTCGGGTCCTCGGTATAGACGTAGTAGACGCTCTCGAAGTCCTCGTCGAGCTTGCGGATCGCCTCGATGGCGTCACCGACCGTCGCCGTGGCAGGCAGGGAGACAAACTCCGAGGTCATGATGCGACCGGCAGTGTTGTCCTCATAGCCCAGCAGGTTACGAATCGCCTTCTCCTCCTGGACGCCCATCAGGCGCAAAAGCTTCTCAGCCTTCTCGTAATCGAGCTCGTCGATCAGGTCGGCGGCGTCGTCCGGATCCATCATGGCCAGCATCGACGATGCGTCCGTATCGGACAGGCCCTCAAGCATCTCGGTCATAAGCTCGTCGTCATCGAACTCCGAGATGGCCTCGGCGGCCTGGGCAGTGTCGAGCTGCGCGAACACCTGCGCACGCAGGCGCGGGTCGAGCTGCTCGATAATGTCGGCAATGTCAGCAGGATGCAGCTCGCCAAGCGTCTTGTGCGACACCGAAAGCTGGATGTTCTTAGTCGAACGGTCGAGCAGGTCCATGTAGGACCAGGCGATGATGTCCTCGCCGAGCGGTTTGCCCAGGTGCTTCATAAAGCTCTCGACGACATGCTCGAGTGCGGGGCTGATTGCGCGCAGCAGACCGCGGGCGCCAACTTCGGCACCCAGCAGGCGCAGCTGATTTTCGCCCGACATGGAAAACTTGATGTCGTTTACGCGCACGACCTTCATGCCCTGCGTGTCGACAATCTGTTTGTTGAGCACGTCGCGGGCGAGCAAGAGTTCGGTCGGTTGCAGGTACGAAAAACGGATTTCGGTGGCCGGCGACTTAAGGTGTACGCCCGTCTCGTCGATACGGTCGACCCATTTGCGCCAGCTGATCATAAACGGCGTCTTGCCGGGCCCGCGGAACGCGAGCGACGTCACGTGTGGAAAAACTTCGCCGGTAGCAATGCCAAAATCGTTCACAACGCCGAGCTTTTCGCCATCGACGTCCAAGACCGGCAGTTTGAGCATCTCACTCAGATAATTCACTGGTGCTCCCCATCATTATCCCTTCGGACTGCGGCCATGCCGGCACGCCGTCCGTGGACTTTTAGATATGTATACGCATGCGCGGGCGGCACGCCGCTCGGCGCTCACACCCCGTGCATGCGCAAGAAGCACCTGCAAGGGGTCATCGACTGTATGGTCGAGGTTTGGATTTCACCTGCAACCTTTCTCTTGACCCTTGTTATCCGCAGTAACTATAGCATCAGCATCGCGCCGTGGCGCCAAATTTATGCTCCAAACATCGCAGGCATACCAAACGCTGACGCATCCGTGACATAGTCATTGGGGACATTCTTAAACGACTAGTCTGTGGTGTCGTCATCTTCGGCGAGCTGGGGGAACACGGCGTTTTTGGGCATGGTGACCTTCGTCAGCGAGGTGAGCTTTTTGCTCAGCGATGTATCCGTCTTGACCAGATCGCTCAATGTCACGATTTTGTAGCCGTCGGCAATAAGCCCGTCGATAATCTGCGGCAGCGCCTCGAGCGTCTGCTCGGCACATTCATCGTTATCGGTCAGCAGCACAATGTTGCCCGGCGTCACCGAATCGAGCACCGTCGAGACCTGTTCGTCGGCACCGTTGAGCAGCCAGTCGCCCGAATCGATATTCCACGAGACCACAGCAGACACCAGGTCCATCGCATCAATCCAGTTTTGCTCGTCAAAGGCTGCGTAAGGAGCACGCAAAAGCATCGTCGACGTTCCGGTCGCGGACTTGATCGCCTCAGTGCCCTTCGAAACCTGCTCGCGCACCGCATCGCGGTCCTGGCCCTTGAGCGATTCGTCTCGGTAACTGTTGGAGCCGACCTCGCAGCCAGCATCGACAATCGCCTTGGCCGTGGCGGGCGAGGCCTCGGCCGCATCGCCCGACAGGAAGAACGTTGCGGTGACGCCCTTTTCCTTGAGCACCTGCAAGATCTGCTTGGTCGCGCCGCTTGGGCCCTCATCAAACGTCAGCGCCACGTACTTTTCGTTGCCCTTGGGCGCCACGCTCGCGCACTCGACCACGCAATCGGTGGCAGGCACGACCTCGCCGCGGTCCTGCGTCTTACCCGATTGCTCGCCGACCCACACCTCGGAGCGACCCTGGATACCCCACGTCTTAACGTACTCGATGGCACCCGTGCCCTCGACCTTGAGTTTGGGCTCGATAACCGTCGCCTGGACCTCGTGCTTCTCGTACATGTCACGGCCGTCTTTGACCGTCACCTTCTCGCCGCCCGTAAGCTCGCGGCTTTTCCACTTGCCCTGTTTTATGCGCTTGCCGTCCACTTTTACCGACAGCTTTTCGCCGCCATGGCGAGTAAGCACGCTGTCGTCAACGGCCAGCAAGTCCCCGGCGTCGTAGGTATCGGTCAGCTCCTGGTCGTCGATGAGATTTTGCAGCGTAGATCCGACGCGCACCGCAGTCTCCTGGCCGTTGAGGACAACATCCACGCTGCGGTTGACGTAGCCCACGACGGCAGCGATAAACAGCACGAGTGCGCAGCCCACGGCGATGAGCGCATAGGGCAGGCGAGACGGACGACGGGGCGTGCGGCCGCTGCCGATGCGAGCGCTTCGGTCGCTAAAGCCGCGGCTATGGTTGAGATACATCGCGCCGGGCTTACGGTGACGCTTGCGCTGACCGCTGGGCAACTGCCCCAGATCGCGGCGCGCCGTCGGACGCGCGCCCGAGCGTCCGTTTAAGTTAGATCCGTTTTGGCGCATGTGCCCTCCCCCATAAACACAGCGAGCCGGAGCAACATGTCTCCGGCTCGCCTCCCATCATTTGGTACGTCGCTATTTGCTAGCTTTTGACGAGCCCCCGCTCGCCTTTTGATATTCGTCCTTAAAGGCCTTGAACATACCGCGCGTCTTGCCGAGCTGCTTGCCCAGCGCGCGACTGCCCTTGTCCACGGCGACCGAACCCTTGTCATCGAGCACCTTAGCGCCCTTCTTGACCTTATCGCCCACCACGACGCTTGCCTCGGCAGCCTTTGCGGCGGCGCCGCCCGAATACCCGAGCGACTTGACCTCGTCCGAAACGATCATCGCGCCGTCCGCATAGCCGCGCAGCATCGTGGGCGGCATCTGCGTGTCGCCCACCAGCACACTCGATGCGGCGCTGGCGGTCACATAGAATGTCTGCACGATACCCGAACGCGGCTTGAACTCCACATCCGAGCAATAGCCCACGACATCGCCCGACTCCGTGCGCACGTCCATGCCAACCCAGATAATGCAATCGTCCAGGTTGATGTCGAGGCGCTTGGCCGCAGCGGCATCGTAGGTGCCCTTGACGTCGTCAACTGCGATGGCGCCCTCGTAGACGCCAATGGCATCGAGCGCCACAAAGCGGTCGGGGCGCTCGATCATACCCGCGATATCGGACTGGCGAACCATAAAGCCCACCACGCGCGTACCGCCCGGGGTAAAGACCGGAAAGTGAATCTTGCCGAGCTTTTTAGGGCTGCGCGGCGTGCCGTCTTTTTTAGTGCGCTTATCCTCGGTAGGCTTGCGATAGATCTTGGCGCCGACAAAATCCCCGGCGCGCATTATGCCTCGGTCGAAGGCTCCGCGGCCTCGGCGTCAGCCTCGACGGCGTTCTCGACCACGACATCGGCGGCGGGCGTCACGTTGCCGCCCGAGATGGCGTCGTTGAGCTGCTCTCGCAGCTGGTCCATGCGCTCGCGGGCAAGGTCAACCTTGGCACGCAGGTCATCGGTCTTGGCATCGACCATCGGGCCAAAATCGTTGACCGCAGCGCGGGCCTCCTCGGCACCGTGCTCGTAGGTGTCGCGCATGTTATCCCAGGCGTCGTTTGCGATATCGGCAGCCATGGCGCGGGTCTCGGCACCCGAGCGCGGAGCCAGGGCAACGCCGATAATGGCGCCGGCGGCGGCACCGAAGAGCGCACCCGAGATAAAGTTGAAAGTCTTACCCATGTTCATTCCTCTCCTGCGGGCACCTCGGCGCCCACCGTTTGAATGCTGTCCATTATACCCGCAGCACAGCGCTTGCCGTCTTGCTCATCTGCGTACGGTAAAGGCGCAGGTACATGATGGTGATAAGCGGGTGAGCCTACTCCTGCGGCATGGCAGGCATGGCCACCGTGGCGGCCGGGTCCTCGCCGGCGCCGTCAACGAGCGGCAGCGCTCCCTCGCGCGCGGGGGCAACCGGAGCCGTCGCCGCACCACCGTAGACGGCAGCGGGGGCCTCATGGCTCTCGGCGGTCGCGCCCTCGGTGTCGATTGCCTCCTGCGGCTCGTCGTCAAAGCTCGGGACGCCATGGGGCTCCGCGGGCTCGGCCTCGACGGTCTCCTCGGCAGGCGCCTCGTCGACAGGCTCGACGGCCTCCTCGGCAGGCGCCTCGCCCTCGTTCGCGTCCCCGGTCTCGCCCTCGGCATTCACGGCGGCGACGGCCTCGTGCGGGTCCTTGCCCTCGGCCTCGGCGCGCATGCCCAGTACCAGGTTGCGCAAACCCGCAACCGTACCGTCCACATCGGGAGCGGGCTGGTCGGCATGCAGATAGGCCCAATCCATCATAAAGGTCGCCGAAGACAGCGCGCCGATGGCCAGCGCGTCGTCGGGACACGAAAGCTCGACCTCAAAGACACGCTCGTCGTGCTCGCTTACGCGGGTGCGGCCGCACGAAATGCTGCCGGCAAGCCCGGTCTCGTTCATGAGCTCGACCGTCACGTGCTCCAGCAGATGGCAAAGTTCGGTCTGGCCCATGCAGTCCTGGAATTCGCGACCGGAATCGCCCAGGCACAGATGCTTGGCAATCGCGGGTACCAGGTAGTACACGCGCGCCGTGGCCTCGATGTCCTCCGAGGTCATAAGCGGCATGCCGGGGTTCACCAGCACATGCGCGCAGATCTTGTCCTCGCTGACGGTGACCTTAAGGATGTTGAACAGGCCTGCCATAACTCTCCCCTACTCTTCCTTGCCCTACTCGTCGCCGTCGTGCGGGTCCGCAGAACCCGCGTCCGGCGCCGCCGGCTTATCTGCCGAGGACTCGGAATCCTTCTTATCGGTTTCGGCCGGAGCGATCACGCGAATGAGCGAGATGCGCTGGCCACGCATCGACTGCACCTTAAACTTGTACCCCGCAACCTCAAACACCTCTCCGATATCGGGCACCGAGTCGCAAAGCTCCAAAATCCAGCCGGCGATGGTCTCATAATCATCGCTTTCCTCGAGCGGCCAACCAAGCTCAATCGCGTCATCGCACGAAAAACGCCCATCGACAAGCCACTCGCGGCGCGAAAGGCGCGTGAGGTACTTGTTGTCGGGGTCGAACTCGTCCTCGATCTCGCCCACGATCTCCTCGACGATGTCCTCGATGGTGATGATGCCGGCCGTGCCACCGTACTCGTCCACGACCACTACGATCTGGTCGTGCGAGGTCTGCATCTCGGACAGCAGCGGCAGGATGTCCTTGGTGTCGGGCACAAAGGTGGCGTCGCGCAAAAAGTCGGCGATGGGCTGGTCGCCCTTGCCTTCGAGCGAAGGCTGAATCAGGTCCTTGATGTGTGCGATGCCCACGACGTTGTCGGGATCCTCATGATAGACGGGGATGCGGCTAAAGCCGGTCTGGCGCATAGCGAACAGCACGTCGGCGACCGTCTCGTCGTCCTCGCACATGGTGGTGTCCACGCGCGGCACCATGACCTCGCGGGCAACGGTGTCGCCCAGGTCGAAGATCTCGTGGATCATGCGCTTTTCCTCGTCGAGCAGATCGTCCTGCTCCGAGACCATGTACTTGATCTCTTCCTCCGAGACGTTCTGGCGGTCGTCGGCGCTCTTGATGCGCAGGATGCGGGCCAGGCCATCGGAGCAGGCACCGGTCAGCCACACGAGCGGACGGGCGATCTTTTGGAATACGGAGAGCGGTCCCACGACCTGCTTGGATACGCCCTCGGCGTTAGCGAGGCCAATGCGCTTGGGCACGAGCTCGCCAATCACGATGGACACAAAGGCGACGGCGACGGTGATGATGACCGGCGCCAGGCCGCGCGCGATGGCGGAAAGCGGCGCGATGCCAAAGCTCATGAGCCACGTGGCAAGCGGGTCGGACAGGCTCGTCGAGGCGACGGCGGACGAGGCAAAGCCCACGAGCGTGATGGCGACCTGGATGGTGGCCAGCAGCTGATCGGAATCGGCGGCCAGCTTAATGGCGCGCTCGGCGCGTTTGTCGCCTTCCTCGGCCTCGTGCTCCAGCACAGCGCGCTTTGCCGTGGTGAGCGCCATCTCGGACATAGAGAAGTAGCCGTTGATGAGGGTCAAAACGAGGGTGGTGATAAGGGAGATGGTTATGTCCATCGGGAGTTTCTCGAACCTCCAAGATTCGGGACGTCGGATTAAAACGTTGATGGCGGATAGGGCAGTTGCGCCCGGCGGCCGCTTGGATGGGCCCGCGGGCACAGGCGCGATCGCTAGATTACGAAGAGAATCACCGCCATGAACTGGAAGATGCTGCCGGCGAGTACCCACAGGTGAAACACGCTGTGAAGATAGCGCACGTTTTTGGCGATATAGAACGGCACGCCCGCGGTGTAGCACACGCCGCCGACGGCGAGCAGGGCAAGTGCCACGGGGTTGAGCAGCGCCACAAGTTCAGGCAGCTTAAAGACAACGAGCCAGCCCATCAGCAGATAGACCAGGCCGCTTACCCAATGCGGCTGGCGCTCGCGCAGGAAGCACTCGAGGGCGATGCCGATGATGGCGATGGCCCATACGGCAAAGAACAGCACAGCGCCGCCGTCGTTTGCGAGCGTGATGAGGCAAAACGGCGTATAGCTGCCGGCTATGAGCAGGTAGATGCAGCTGTGATCGATGATGCGAAACACGCGCTTGGCGCGCGCGGGCTGAATCGCGTGGTAGAGCGTGGAGGCTAGGTATTCGAGGATAATGCTGACGCCATAGACAATCGCCGCGGCCATGTGGGCCGGGCCTCCGCCGCGCAGGGCGGCGAATACGATCAGGAGCACCAGGCCCGCGATACCCAGCAGGCAGCCGACACCATGGGTGACGGAGTTCATGATCTCCTCACCCACCGTGTAGTGTGGAACGGCCGCGGTCTTGGGTCGCGGCTTAGAACTGTCGCTCGAATCGGACATGCCGGTTACATCCTCCAACGTAAAGAGTTCTCAACACTATATCAAAGCGTCTAGGTACGTGCGAAATTTGCACCATACGTGACCCTTTGTTTACCCATTCTTTGCCTGTTGACGCATCAACGGCGAACGTCCATAATGCGCTTGCATTAAATGTTGATGTATTAACATCTTATAGGAAAGCTTCTTATGTCTCAAAACGCACGTTCCCATCGAAAGCTCAAGATAGCCGGCGTCGTTGCGCTGGTGCTCGTTGTCGCGCTGCTAGGGTTTGCCGGCAACTTCTTGTTCGACTTTGCCCTGAACCCCCAAGCGCCGTACACCATGAAGATGATGCAAGATGGCAAAGACGACAAAAAAGGTGAGCAGCCGGATGCCGAGGAAACCGAGGCGCGAGCGTGGTTTAAAGAGAATCGCGAGAGCAGCAACCTCACCGCGGACGACGGGACCGAGCTTGCCGCCTGGTATTTTGCTGCGTCGGAGAGCACGCACGACTACGCCGTCTGCCTGCATGGATATACCAACGAGCCCATCGGTATGGCCCGATACGTCAAGCGATTCCACGACCGCGGCATGAACGTACTCGCACCCGCCGCCCGCGCCCACGAGCGCTCCAGCGGCGACTATATCGGCATGGGCTGGCCCGAGCGCCTCGACATCGTCGCATGGATCGAGCGAATCGTTCAGGCTGACCCCAAGGCGCGCATCCTGGTCTTTGGCGAATCCATGGGCGCGGCGACCGCCATGAACGTCGCGGGGGAATCTCTGCCCGCAAACGTGAAATGCATTATCGAGGACTGCGGTTATACGAGTGTTTGGGACGAGTTTTCTCTGCAGCTCAAGGACGTGTTCGGCCTGCCCAGCTTTCCCTTGCTCGATGTAGCAAACTTGGTGTGCAACGTGCGCGCGGGCTACGACTTTCATAAGGCGAGCAGCGTGGAACAGCTCAAGCGCGCGACGGTTCCCATGCTGTTTATCCACGGTGACCAAGACACCTTTGTGCCGTACAGCATGCTCGACCAAAACTACGACGCGTGCGCCAGCAAGGTCAAGCAAAAGCTCACCGTCCATGGCGCCACCCACGCCAAGAGCGCGCAGGTCGACCCCGAACTCTACTGGAACACGGTCGACGACTTCCTCGACGAGTATTTTTAGGCAAATAGTACGGTTTACTGGTCTATCTGACCCCCTAGCACTTCCGAAAAGCCGCCCGTGGGCACTGTGCTCACGGGCGGCTTTTGCTAACGCTGCGCTACAAAAGCGCTTGATTTGTCCAATAGCTAGACGCTACTTGACCTCGATGAGCTCGTACTCGCTCGTGCCCAAGCCGATCTTCTCGGCATGCGCGATGCACACGCGCCAGTCGGTGTCGGGATGCGTAATGCAGAAGGGGTCGTGCGCCTGCTCGCCCTCCAGATGCTCGTGGTTATGCTCCATCTTGGCCGCGCTATCGGTGAGCTCGGTGTTGGGCAGTGGCTCGGACGCCATGACGGCATCGGCGCAGGCCTGGTCGATGGCGACCGGGTCGAAGCTCGCGAACATGCCGATATCGTTGACGATAGGTGTGTCGTTTTCGGGATGGCAGTCGCAGTTGGGACTGATGTCCATGGCAAGCGAGATGTGGAAGCTCGGGCGGCCGTCGACAACGGCCTTTGTATACTCGGCGATCTTGCAGTTGAGCACGTCGGCCGCGGCGTCATAGCCGGGCTTGATGCAGTCCTGGTTGCATGCCGCAATGCAGCGTCCGCAGCCCACGCAGCGATCGTGGTCGATGGTGGCCACGTGCACCGTGCGGGTGTTGCCGTTGGCAAGCTCGCGCTCGCGGGTGCCGTCGAACGAGACAGCGTTGTGCGCGCAAATCTTTTCGCAGGCACGGCAGCCAACGCAGTGCTCGGTCGAGACGTTCGGCTTGCCGGCGGCATGCTGCTCCATCTTGCCGGCACGGCTGCCGCCTCCCATACCCAGGTTCTTCATGGCGCCGCCAAAGCCGGCCTGCTCATGGCCCTTAAAGTGGGTGAGGCTGATCACGATATCGGCGTCCATGAGAGCCTGACCGATCTTGGCCTCGCGCACGTACTCGCCGCCCTCGACCGGGACGAGCGCCTCGTCGGTGCCCTTGAGGCCGTCGGCGATGATGATCTGGCAGCCCGTGGCATACGGGGTAAAACCGTTCTGGTAGGCGGTATCGATGTGCTCGAGCGCGTTTTTGCGGCTACCCACATAGAGCGTATTGCAGTCGGTGAGGAAGGGCTTGCCGCCCAGCTCCTTCACGACATCCGCGACGGCGCGGGCGTAGTTGGGGCGCAAAAAGCTCAGGTTGCCCAGCTCGCCAAAGTGAATCTTGATGGCGACGAACTTGTTCTCAAAGTCGATCTGCTCGATACCGGCGTGACGGATGAGGCGCTTGAGCTTGTCGAGCTGGCTCTCGCGAGCATGCGTGCGCAGGTTAGTGAAGTACACCTTAGCGGGTGCGGCGGGTGCGGCTGCGGTCATAGATATATCCCCTCGGTCTATATGGCGTTACAGACATAGAGGATGGTACCAGTTAAAGCAGAGTTAAAGTCAAGTACGGCACCTAGTCATTGGGAACGTTCTTAAATGACTACTCTTGGACTTTGAGGGCTTCGGCCAGACTGACGCGCTTGATGGAGCGCGCGTGCAGCAGCGCCACGACCAGGTAGGTCACAAAGCCAATGCCGACGCATGCAGCCATAGACCAAGCGGGCACGTAGATCTCGATATTGCCGTTGTAGGCGAGTAGCATCGAGCGGAAGATGGCTGTTAGCGAGCCGATGATCACGGGCAGGCTCAGCACGAGCGACACCGCCACGCACAGTGTGATCGAGCGGATGTACAGCTGCGAGATCTCGCCATCGCGGTAGCCAAAGACCTTCATGTAGCTGATCGAACGGGCGCTGTGGTCGATCACCGCCTTGGTCAGCAGGTACATAAACAGCAGGAAGATAAACACCGCGAGCCCGATCATCATTCCGATCATTTTGCTCATCATGCCGATGAACTGGTCGCCCACGGCCCACATGTCGTCGGGCGTGGTGTCGCCGGCAAAGTAACGAGCATCGAGGTCGAGCTTCTCGTCGCTCACATAGCCGTTAAAGTAGGCCGCATCGTTGTCAAACAGCTCGTTAAAGTCTTCGATACTCATATAGACATTCATATCCGACTTAGAGCCCCAAACGCAGTCCTTGCCCACGTACTCAAAGGAATAATTCTCGCCCTCGCACTTGTCGCGAAGCTTAACCTTCTGACCCTCGCTCCAGCCAAACTTGTCGAGCAAGCCACCGCCAAAGACGACGCGTCCGTCGCCGACGTCCAGCCCTTTCCAGTAGCGCGAATCGGGCGAGATGCCGTAGATGGAAATCGTCTCCTCGCCATTTCCGTCGCCGCGGTCGTATTGCAGCTGGTAGACGGCGTATTTCTCGGCCTGTGCGATTGCGCCCGCACCGTTATCGGTCGTATTGACCGGGTGGATATCGTCGTTGTCAGTGTCGATCTTAGAGGCCTTGTCGATCAGGTCGATAGCCTCATCGTGGTCGCAGCCGAGAGCATCGGCAAGGTCATCGAGGCGCGCATAAAGCGCATCCTTCTTGTCCTGGACCTTGGCGAGCGCGTCCTGCGCCGCGGCCAGGCTCTCGGCAGACGGGGATGCGGTCGCGGCATCGGCTGCCGCCTGCGCCGCATCGGCCGCGTCGTCGAGCTCGTCATCGGCATCTTGGGCGGCAGAAAGCAGCGCGCCGTCAACCGACTGCAAGCACTCGAGTGCCGACCACTGCTCGCGCTCCTCGGCAGTGCCCTCGAGCTCCAGCGGAGCCTTGAGCGTGTACTGGTGCTCGGCGACCAGGCTCGTCTCGAGGTTGTCCGCGTAGTGCGTCATCGTGGGCAGAATCGCCAGGCCAAAGAGCAGCAGCAGCGAGGCAAACGCAATGCCCACGAAGAGCGTGGCGAAGTTGCCCAGGTTGCGCAGGAAGATACGCAGGCGGAAGCGCGAGACAAAGCCCATGCGCTCCGGCAGCTGCAGGCCGCGCTTGGTGCCAGACTTGCCGCTCGCCTCGTGGCGAAGAAACTGCAACGGCGTCTTGCCCATCTTGCGAAGCAGACCCACCAGCGTGATGAGGATGAGCGCAGCGGCGGGAACCACGGCGCACTTCACAAAGATCTCCCAGCTCCAGTACACCTGGAAGGGCGGCAGGCTGTACGAGCCGTAATAGAGGCTGCGCATGGGCTCGGTAAAGAACACGACGCCGAGCGCAGTGCCCAAAAGCGCCGCGACCACGCCCACGATGGCGGGAAGCGCAAGGTAGTGCAGCACGATCTCGCGTCGACGATAGCCGCTGGCGAGCAGCGTGCCGATGATGGCGCTCTCCTCCTCGATGGTGGCGTCGGTAAGGACCACAAAGACGAACGCCATGATCACGATGATGATGTCGAGCAGCGTCATCCACATCATGGAGTCGCCGTCTACGTCGTCGCGCGCGTAGCCAATGCCCTGGTTGGAATCGGCGTCGATGAGGTCATCCACGCGTGCATCGGCATCGGTGAGCGCCTCCACCATATCCTGCTCCGCATCGACGCGATCCGCGGTGGAGAGATCGCGATCGGTAAAGGTAAAGGAGTAGGTGTAGGCAGGCGCGCCGCCGGCGTCCTTAAGCGCGGCAAAGCCGGCGTCGGTGACCACGGCCACACCGTACGTGATGGTGTTCACCGTAAAGTCCGAATTGTTGAGGAACAGCGCCTGGCTATCGGGCTGGGTCATGATGCCGCAGATGGTGTAGGTGCGACCCTCGAGCTCGACTTTATCGCCCACGGACAGGTTGTTATTGGTGGCGAAGACACGGTCGATTGCCACCTCATCGTCCGCCTTAGGCTGCCTGCCTTCGCAGTAGGACGCGATATCGACCTTGGTGCGGTGCGCATAGGTGCGCAGCGTGCGCTTGGTTCCATCGTCGCCGGCGGTCTTTTTGATGATGGCATCGATGGAGAAATTCTTGTAGAGCGTGACGCCGCCGACGTCGTCTGCCGCGTCCTCGGCTGCCTTGAGCTGGTCTTTGGTGGCCTCGAAGGAGGTGGTCACGCGGCCGTCCTCGATCGCGTACGCATCGCGCATGTCGTCGATAAGGCAGCCGATGGAATGCGCCGCGAGCAAAAAGCCCGATGTAAGGGCAATGCTTCCGCACATAAGCAAAAAGATGCCCAGGTACTTACCGATATTGCGGCGCAGCTCGCGCGGGAGACGTTTTGCGAGAGGTGTCATGGCGCCGCCTACCAATCGAGCTCGGCGGCCGCGACGGGCGACTCGTTGAGCTCATCCTCGACGATGCGCCCGTCGCGCAGGCGCAGCACGCGATTGGCCATGCGGGCGATGGCGGCGTTGTGTGTGACGATGATGATGGTGCATCCGTACTCGTGATTGACATCCTCCATGAGCTGCAAGATTTCCTTGGACGTCTTATAGTCGAGCGCGCCCGTGGGCTCGTCGCACAGCAGCAGACCCGGGTTTTTGACGAGCGCGCGGCCGATGGCACAGCGTTGCTGCTGACCACCCGAAACCTGGCGCGGGAACTTGTTGCGGTGCTCGTAGAGGCCCAGCGAGCGTAGCAGGTCGTCAATGTTGAGCGGCTTTTTGGACAGGTATGCCGTGACCTCGATGTTTTCCTTGATGGTGAGGTCGGGCACCAGGTTGTAGAACTGGAAGATAAAGCCCAGCTCACGGCGGCGATACTCGCCCAGGTCGGCAGGCTTGAGCACCGTGAGGTCGCAGCCGTCCACCATGATGGAGCCGCCGTCGGCATCCTCCAGGCCGCCGATCAGGTTGAGAAAGGTCGACTTGCCCGAGCCCGAGGGCCCCAGCATGACGCAGATCTCGCCGCGGTTGATGGACGCGTCGATGCCATCGAGTACCGTCAGGCGCGCATCACCGTCGCCGTAGTGTTTCTTGAGATCCTTAACCTGGACGTAGGCTTCCTGCGTTGCCATGGTATCCCCCATTGTTAGCCTCGTACTACTTTATGAACGTAATAGTAAACCTTGGCGAACTATTTTGGGGCGAGGCCTGGATTTTATTTCAGACTAGTCATTGGGGACAGACTTAAACGACTAGCCGCTGGGGACACTCTTTCGCCACCCGGCAGCTGGGGACGCTCCTTTTCTGCCGGCAGTTGGGGACAGTCCTTGGCAACCCGACCGGCAAGCCGGCGGTTCTGCAAAGACTGTCCCCAATGACTAGTCGTTTAAGTCTGTCCCCAATGAGTACGATGACTAGGTGACTAGGCGCGGGATTTGGTGCGTGAGAGGGCCAGGCCTGCGGCGGCGATGGCCACGGCAAAGAGCACGGTGACGCCCAGGTCGCAGGCGATGTCGCCCAACATGGCAGACGTCAGGTCCGACGCGAGCGCCTTGCCGATCGCATCGTTCACCCAATATGTCGGCACAAAGTGCGCCACGGTCTGCACGGCCGGGCCCATCAGCGACAGCGGCATCCAAGCGCCGCCCAAAAACGTCATGAGCATGCCGAGCAGGTTGCCCACGCCATTGAGCAGCTCCTCGCGCGCACCCAGGCTCGAAAGGGCAAAGCCAACGGCCAGCGGCGTGCACGCCAGGGCAAACGTCGCCGCCAGTGCCAGGCACACACGGCCCACGCCGACCTCGGCGACCGCGCCGGCAAAGCCCACGACGCCCATCATGCTCGACACAAACCAGATGCAGACGGTGAGCACGGCGGCGGCGGCAAACACGGCAAGCGAACGTTGGCGCTCGGAGATTGGGCCGGCATCCATACGACGCACGCGCTCGGGCTCGTTCATGCCCGAGAACACCAACCCCACCGATACGATGACCGACGAGATAATCGCGTACGCGCCAAAGTTGAAGTACGACTCGAGCGTGGCGGCAGCAGCCGAGTCGACCTTGACCCGCTCGATCTGGACCTCCGCGCGCTTTGCAGCGGCATGTTCGGCGGCCTTGGCAACGTCGCCGTTGGAGGCAGTGGGCTCAAGCGCCGCCGCAGCGCCCGCGAGCGAGATCCAGCGCGAGGCCTCGGCAGACGAAAGCGCCGCCGCCATGGTGCCGGCACCGTAGGTCACATCGAGCTTGGGCAGGGACTCCCCCGCGCGGGCAGCCGCGACCAGGTCGTCCTCGAACCCCTCCGGGATAAAGAACACGCAGTCGGCGCTGCCCTTGGCGCTGTTGCTCTTGGAGAGCGCGTCCGCAAGGTCGTACGTGTCATCGCCGACGCCCGTGACCAGGTCAAACCGCGAACCTAGGTGCTTGGTGAGCGCACGTGAAAGATCACTGCCATCGCGGTCGACCACGATCACGTTGGCGTCGTAGGGCTTGTACTCGGTGAGCTGCGACGAGTTCCAGCTCACCGATGCCGCGATGAATACGCCCATCAGCGAAATGAACACCGTGTAGATGAGCAGGTAGAACGGGTGAGCGAGCGCCATGCGAAGCGCGGTCTTAAAGGTGCTCATAGCGGCTCCTTCCAAAGATCAGCGTGGCGGCGGCAACGAACAGCAGTGCCATGAGGACCAGTGCGCCGGCGCGAACGGCAAAAGGATCCAGGTCCTCAAAGAAATACAGGCGGTTGAACATGTCGCAGATGAGCTTGACGGGGTTGAGCCAGCACTCGGCCGGACAGGCGCGGGCGACGTCATCGGCAAGCGCCATCGCCGGTTCGCCGTAGAGCCCAGCGAACAAAGCGCACGTGGTGGCAAAGCCTGTGAGGATGCCCGACTTGGATGCCTTGCCGCCCTTAACGGGAAGCGTGCCCACAAAGAGTCCCAAGCCCGTGGCGGCAAGCGCGGAAGCGGCACCGCCCACCAAACACAGTCCCTCGCGCCCGCCAAAGTCGACGCCCACGACCAGGCGCACGTAGCCAATCGCGATCGTCATCGAGGCAAAGGAGACCAGCCACGAGCCCACAAAGATACCGGCCAGCGACGCCGTCTTGGAAAGGCCGCCCACGCAGCGGCGCGCGCCAAGGCCCGACAGATTGGGCTGCAGGTCGACAACGCTCAAGGCGGCAAACTCGGCAGACATCATCGCGACCAGGCCAAAAAGCGCGTAATAGTAGATGACCGTGCCATCGGGCGTGGTGCGTGTCAGGCTTACGCGGCGGGTGCCGCCCTCGAGCGACAGGGCGCGCGCAACCGCCTCCGGGTCGGCGAGCGCCGCCGGGTTGTCCTGGGCAATCTGGGACATGAGCTCGGCATTTTGTGTATACGAACTTGCCACCGTCTCCAGGATGCTGCGATCGGTGAGCACCGATGATGCGCGCGAGCTGTCGTAGCTCGAAAGCAGTGTGAGCTTGGGCGTGCCCGCGTCGTCGACCGTATAGATACCCGCGACCTCACCGGCCTTGAGCGCATGGTTCGCAGCAGCCGCGTCGTCGCACTCGTGAATCTTGAGCAGCTGGTCGTCGCCCTCCTTGGCAAGCGACGTCGCCACATCCTTAAAGGTCGAAGCGTCCCAGGCCTCGTCCGCCACGATGGCAACCGGCACCGGATCGACCGTGCCGTCGGAGCTGAGGTTCGCAAACATAAACATGAACATCGTGGAAAGCGCGATGGGAAAGAGAGCGCCCCAGACCCACGTGCTCGGCCGGCGCAGCAGCGTCTTGACCGTGGTGATGATGGTGTTGAACATGGCCGCCCCCTAGTCGCGCAGCTCGCGGCCGGTGATCTCGAGGAACACGTCGTTGAGGGTCGGCGGCTCGCTCCACACGCGGCCGAGCGCCACGTCGGCGGCGCGCAGCGTGTCGAGGATGTCGACCAGATTGTGCGGGCTCGCTTCGCAGGTGCAGACGAGCTCGCCGCCGGACAGTTCAACCGAAAGCACGTGTTCGAGGGCGCGCAGGCGCTCGACCGTGGCGGTCTCGACGGCGCCGACCTCGACGGTCACGCGCTCGCCCATCTGAATCATGCGCTTGAGCTCGTCGTTGGTGCCCTGCGCCAGCACGCGCCCGCCGTCCATGATCATGATGCGGCTGCAAATCTGCTCGACTTCCTCCATGTAATGGCTGGTATACACCACCGTGGCACCTTCGTCGCGCAGGCGGCAGATGCCCTCCAGGATGGCGTTTCGGCTCTGCGGGTCGACCGCCACCGTGGGCTCGTCAAAGAAGATGAGCTCGGGCTTGTGCGCGATGCCGCAGGCGATGTTGAGGCGTCGCGCCAGGCCGCCCGAGAGCTTGCCGGGGCGGAACTTGGCAAAGTCGCCCAGCCCGACAAAGTCGATCGCCTCGTCCACCAGCGCGCGGCGGCGCTTGCGGTCGTTGACGTAGAGACTGCAGAAATAATCGATGTTCTCGCGCACGGTGAGCTCGTCGAACACCGCCACCTGCTGCGGCACCACACCGATGCGGCGCTTGAGGTCGTAGCGGGCGGGCGTCATGGACTCGCCGAACAGCTCGATGGTGCCCTTGTCGTAGGCAAGCAGCTGCAGAATGCAGTTGATGGACGTGGTCTTGCCCGAGCCGTTGGGTCCGAGCAGGCCAAAGATCTCGCCGGGGGCGATACTCAGGTTAAAGTGGTCGAGCGCAATAAGATCGTCATAGCGCTTGACGAGGTTTTCGACGTGGACGATGTCTGTCATGAGGCGGCCCTTCTGTTGATTGCGGCCCGGTACGATTGCATCATCGCAGGAGCCGCCGGCGCGCGCCAGTGAGCTTTGTCACGAGTGCGGGGGCTCGGTCGCGTGGCCCGCTGACGCGACCGCCCCACCGTGCGGGAGGAATGTCACGGTTGCGCTAGGCGGCCCCTCCACCACGCGCAGCTTCGCGTACAATACCCGTATGAACAGGCTTTTCGACAAATCGATCGTGCTGGCGTGCTGTATTGCGGCCGCCATGGGTCTTGCCGTGGACGCTCGTCTGGTTGTGGCGTTTTGCCTTGGCATTATTGCCACCTCGCTGGCCGAGGTCACACAGGGGAAACGCACCCGACGCGCAAGCGAGGCAGCGAGCTACGCCTGCATCATCGCGGCTGTCTTCGTGCCGCCGTTTGTGCCGTTTGCGCCTCTCGCCCTCTATGACATCGCGCGCCGCGAGCACGCCTGGGTCGCGCTGGGCATTGGCTCCGTCTTTGCCTTTGCGCTCGTCGCGGACCTTCGCGCCGATGCGCTTACCGCACGAACGCTCCTGCTGACCGCCATCCTTTCGGTTGCCGCCACCTTGCTATCGCTACGCACCGCCCAGTTGGAGCGCGAGCAGCGGCGCATGCGCCGCACCCGCGACGAGCTGCAGGAACGAGCCCTCGCGCTCGAGGCGCGCAACCGCGATCTTGCCGATCGCCAGGACTACGAAGTCGAGCTCGCGACGCTCGCCGAACGCGCCCGCATCGCGCGCGAGATCCACGATAACGTCGGGCACCAGCTCACGCGCGCCTCACTGCAGGCCGAAGCCCTACGCGTGGTCCACGCCGACGAGCCTGGCGTCGCCGCCGATTTCGCCGACGTTAAACGCACGGTTGACGAGGCGCTCCAGCTTGTGCGCACCAGCGTCCACGCGCTCAACGACAACGCCGTCGACCTTTCCGTGCAGCTCGAACGCATTGTCGAAGGCACACGCTCGGACGGCGGCCCGCAGATTGAGCTTGAAGTTATGGCCGAACATGCGCCCGCAAACGTCGCCAACTGCTTTGCGGCGGTCCTGCGCGAAGCGCTCTCCAATACCATGCGCCACGCTTGCGCCCAGACCGTCACCGTACGGTGCATGGAGCATCCGTCGTTTTACCAGCTCATTGTTACCGACGATGGCGTGGGTGAGGTCCAAGCAAGCGGCCGCGGCACCGCGGAGGGCATGGGGCTCGCCTCCATGCGCGAGCGCATCGAGGCGCTTGGCGGCACCTTCACCGCCGGCCCGCGTGCCAGCGCCGGCGGCTGGCGCGTGTTTGCCACCGTTCCCAAACAGCAAGGAGATGAGGACCGATGAGGCTCATCGTTGTCGACGACGACCGCTTAGTGGTCGATTCGCTCAAGATTATCCTGGGCGCCCAGCCGCAGATCGAAGTGGTGGGCACCGGCGCCAATGGCGACGAGGCGGTCGCGCTCTACAGCGAGCACGCGCCCGACATCGCGCTGCTCGACATTCAGATGCCGGGACGCGACGGCCTTTCGGCGGCACGCGAAATCCTTGAGCGCGACCCCACGGCGCGCGTGGTGTTTCTGACGACATTCTCGGATGACGAGTACATTGTGTCGGCGCTTAAACTGGGCGCCCGCGGCTACCTGATCAAGACCGATGTCGCCGCCATTCCGCCGGCGTTGGCACAGGTCATGGATGGCAAACGCGTGCTCGAGGGCAAGGCGATCGAGGATATCGATTTTAATGGGGCGGGCACCGAAGCCGACGCGCCCCGCCGGCCCACAGCCTTTGCCGGCCTAACCGACCGCGAGTTCGAAGTCGCCGAGCTCATCGCCCGCGGCCTCGACAACAAGGAGATCGCCGCCACCGCCTACATGGGCGAAGGCACCGTGCGCAACCACATCAGCTCGATCCTTGCAAAGATGGGCCTGCGCAACCGCACGCAGATCGCCATCGCCTACCTGCGAGGGTAGTTGCCCAACGACTGACCGCCCCGGCATAGCAAAATGGCTGCCACCGATTTAATACCATTTCAAAACTATGCCGGTTTACGGGGCTAAACTCAGGACCCCCATCCATACCCGCGTTTTCTGCAAAATGACGGCTCGTCTACCTGCGATTTTATTTTCACGAATATCGGCATGGTTGGGGACTCGTGACTCAGCCCCGTAAACCGGCATAGTTTTGTTCGGGCGGCCCTGCACGAGTGCCTCCGCCAGCCTCACGGGACCAAAATGATCCGTTTTCCTCCGCCCCCAAGGGATCAGCCGGAACCGCGCGCCACGAAATCGGCCCATCTACTACGTTTGACTCGACACCCCTGACCATACCTTCGTTTTGAGCATAACCGCAGGCGTTCTACCTGCGGTTATGTTTTGGCGTTTTTTGGCATGGTTGGAGGTAAGGGGCCAAACGTAGTAGATGGGCCGATTTCGTGGCGCACCCACCTCCCCCACGCACAAAAATGCCGCCACGGAGGAGGGAGATGCCTCCGTGGCGGCTGGGGGTGGGGTGGGGGCTACATTTCTGGCTCCCCGCCGGCCGGGGCGGGGGGGGGGGGGGGCCCCGGGGGCCCCCCGCGGGCCCCCGGGGGCGCGCCCGCCCCCCCCGCCCCCCCCCCCCC